>CAUJJW010000268.1 GCA_963205105.1 Verrucomicrobiota bacterium
CCCCTTCACCGTCATCAACGACGGCGATGGAACCGCGACCCCGTCCCGCGCCGAGTTGGCACTCAGCATTCAAGTCGTCGATACCAACGGCACACCCGAGATCGATCCGGTCGCCAATCAGTTCGTCGACGTTGGCAGCTCGCTCACCATCCCCATCCGCGCGGTGGACCCCGACGCCGGACCGCTGCGTTTCACCGCGGAAGGTCTGCCATCGTTCGCAAGCCTCACCGACAATGGCAATGGCACCGCCTCCATCCGGGTTCAACCCGTGCCCGGTCAGCGAGGCAACTACACCATCACGCTTCGCGCTGCCGACAATGGCAACGGCGTGCCCGCGGCGGCCCTGACCGGCACCACCTCGTTCATCCTCGCAGTGCGAGCGCCGAACGAACCCCCCGTCCTGGAGCCCGTCGGCGACAAGGTGGCCATCATCGGTCAACCGCTCGTGTTCACCGTCAGGGTTTCGGACCCCGATCAGGATCCGTTGACCTTCGCCGCCGACAACCTTCCGGCGGGTGCCTCCTTTACGGGAACCAGTGTCTACGGAACCGCTCGCTTCACCTGGACACCCACCGCCGCCGATGCCGGAACCCACGCTCTGACGTTGCGGGTCTCCGACAGCGGCAACCAAGGCGCCACGAGCCCGGCCGCCGACAGCGAAAGTCTGACCATCGTGGTCCGAGCCGCCAACCAGGCCCCGGTGCTCTCGGAAATCGGTGCTCGTTCCGCGAATCAGTCCCAGCCCATCACCTTCACGCTTCGGGGTTCCGATCCGGATGGCGACAACCTGACCTTCACGGTTGATCAGCTGCCGAACGGGGCCCGACTGGATACCCTCTCCGGCGAGTTCTCCTGGACCCCTGATTTTACCCAGTCCGGCGAGTTCACGGTTTCCTTCGGAGCCACCGACGGCAACCGAACCGACTCGGAATCCGTGGTCTTCACGATCAACCGGGTCAACCGCGCACCGTTCATCGCCACCCCGGCACCCACCCTGGGACAGGAAGGCCTCCGCTTTGCGTTCGCCATCGCTGGCGGCGATCTGGACGACGATCCGCTGGTCTATTTCGCCGAGTCTCTGCCCACCGGAGCCACGTTCGATCCTGAGTCCCGGCTGTTTTCCTGGACACCTGGTTTCCAGCAATCCGGCGTCTACGAAATCGTCTTCATTGTTCAGGATTCGTCCGGCGCCCGCGGTTCGGCCAGCGCCCTGGTTCAAATCCTCAACGTCAATCGCCCCCCTGTTTTTCCGGCACCCGCGGCTCATCAACTCGTCGCCGGCCAGCCCTTCACCTTGCCCGTGGCGGCCTCGGATCCCGACGGGAACACCGTTGCGTTCAACCTCGAGAACCGCCCCGCGGGAATGACCTTCAATGCCGCCTCAGGCGTCCTGAACTGGACGCCTGTTGGAGCCCAGGCGGGTCGTTACGACCTTCCGATCACCGTCAGCGATGGACTCTCCTCCATCACCCAGATCCTGACTCTGGTGGTCAGCCCCACCCCGGTGCCCCCCGCCGTTCGCGTGGATCTCACTCCCAGCTTCCCTGTCGTTCCCGGCGCCACCGTCACCCTCCAGGTCAGTGCGTCGAGCATCGCTCCGATCCGCTCCCTCAGCCTCACCGTCAATGGCCAAGCCCGCTCCCTGGATGGCTTCGGACGGTTCGCCTTCCAGCCGTCCGCCCCAGGCATTTACTCCGTGGCTGCCACCGCGACCGATGCCGACGGTTTCACCTCCACGGTGCTTCATGAAATCCTGGTCCGTGACCCCGCGGATCGAACCGCCCCCGTGACTGGCATCGCCGGTCTTGCCACCGGCTCGATCCTGTCCGCTCCCATCAGCATCAGCGGCAGTGTCCAGGACACCAATTTGGATCGATGGACCCTCGAATTGTCGAATCTCGACGGCTCGAACCCGATCGAGTTGGCGTCCTCCCGCACGTCCATCGATGGCCCCTTGGCCACCTTGGATCCCGGCCGTTTCGAGAACGGCGCCTATCGTCTTCGTTTGATCGCGAAGGATATCGGCGGACGCACCACCACCACGGAGCGTTTCGTCGAGATCAACACCACTTCGAAACCTGGCGCCTACATCCGCCTGGAGACCGACTTCGCCCTCTCCCTGGGCGGCATCTCCATCCCCATCGCTCGTCGCTACTCCAGTCTCGCGGCCGCCCAGGACAGCGACTTCGGCTTCGGCTGGCAGTTCGTGCTCGCCGATCCCGCCATCTCCACCAACGTCATCCCCACCGGCCGCGAGGAGGACGGGTTCTTCCAGGCGCTGACCCGCGGCACCCGCGCCTACGTCACCCTCCCGAACGGTTCCCGCGCCGGATTCACCTTCGAACCGGTCGCGATCGAGAGCGGAGATCGTTCCTATTTCCGCCCCGCTTGGGTCGCCGATGCGGGAGTGACCTTCACCCTCGCCAGCGGTTCAGCGGTGCTTCGTGCGGAAGGCAATGCCTTCTTCCAGGTCGGCACCGGGCTTCCCTACAACCCGGATTCCGGTCGCTTCGGTGGGTTCGATTACTCCATCACCTCCTCCGACGGCACGCGTTACGTATACACGCGCGCTGAAGGCTTGCGCGAAATCTGGGGAGCCAACGGAACCCGCCTCGCCTGGACGGACAGCGCCATTACTGCTCCCGACGGAACCAGGGTTTCGATCGAGCGTGACATCGATGGCCGCATCACTCGCCTCATCGCCCCGGATGGTTCCCAGGCCGTGTATGCCTACGATTCGAACGGCAACCTCCTTCAAGCCACGCTCTTGGAAGGCAACCAACGCGCCTGGCTGGGTTATCGAGCCAACTCCGATCACCTCCTCACCGAGGTCATCGCCCCCAATCCCCAGTCCATCCGCTACGACTCCAACGGCCTCTTCCTCGGCGCCGATCCCGTTCAACGCATCCTCGGCACCTCCCGCGAATTCGTCAGCGCACCCGTTCAGGCTTCCCTTGGCGTCGGAACCACCGCTCGCCTCGCCTGGATCCTGGGCAGCGAAGAACTCACCACCGCGCGCTCCGGCCGCATCACCGTTGGCGTCCAAATTGTCACCACCGGCGGATGGCAGCCCACCCTCGCCGTCCGGGGAGAACCCGCAGGAACCCTCACCCAGTCCGCCAACAGCGCTGTCGCCCTCTTCACGTTCGATGAACCCGGCCCGCGACTGCTCGAAATCACCTCCGCCACACCCGGCGTCGCCGGTGACTACACCGTCACCTTCTTCCTCGCCGGCGATGCCAACGCCGACGGCCTCGTCGATGGTGCCGACGAAGCCCTGTTCGCCACCGCTTTCGGATCTTCCACCGGCCAGGCCGGGTTCCTGCCCGGCGCCGATTGGAACCGCGACGGGCGCATCGACGAAGGCGATCGCGCCTATCTCGACGCTGGCTTCGGCGTGGTTCTCAACCGCGCACCCACCCTCCAAACCCCCACGGTGTCCGTCCTCGCCGGAAGTTCGATCACTCTCGATCTGAACCCGTTCGCGACCGACCTCGACGGCAATCCTCTCTTCTTCATCGTCAGCCAGGCGATCGGCGGTGAAGTGCGACTCATCGACGGCGGTTCCAAGGCCGTGTTCACCCCCAACCCGGGCTTCAGCGGAAACGCATCCTTCGTGCTTCAGGCGGATGATGGTTCCCTCCGGTCGGCCGAAAGCCGCTTCAATGTTCAGGTCAACGCTGTCGCTTTCACCCGGTTCCGAATCGACGGCGCCGACGCCGCTTTGCAGCCGGGCGCCACGACCCGATTGAAGCTGATCGGCGACCACGCCGGAGGATCGCTCGAATTGTCCACCGAGGCCTACACCGTCGCGTCCTCGAACCAAGCCATCGTCAGTGTCGCCCTGGACGGCACCGTCCTCGCCCGCGCTGCGGGCACGGCCATCATCGAATTCCGCCTCGTGGGCGGCGGTTCCATTGCTGCGGCTGTCACGGTCGGGGCAGCGGATGCGCGACTCCTGGAGTTCTACCCCACCTCCTACGCTCTCCAACCGGGCGAGACCCGCCAGATGATCATTCGGGAACGACTGGTCCAAACCGTCGAGGACCGCTCCACGGCCGCCAGTGGCTCCCGCTATTTCGTCAGCGACCCCACCGTCGCCACGGTCTCCGCGGATGGTTTGGTAACCGCCCTGAAATCGGGTTCGGTCACCGTCACCCTGGTCAACGGCGGTCGCTCCGCCCGTGCCATGCTGTCCATCGCGACACCGTCCGCCAATGGTACCGTCCTGGGAACCTCCGGCGGCCTGGTCTCCAATGAAGGCATCACGGTCGGACTGCCCTCGGGCGCTCTCGAAACGGACACCCCCATCCGGGTCACAAGTCTTCCCCAGTCGGGACTGCCCTTCGCTCTGCCCGAAGGCGTCAACTTCCAGAGCGCCATCAAGGTGGAGATTGGCAACCGCTACCTGAACGAGGCCATCAGCCTCGAAATGCCGGCTCCCGCAGGTTCGCGACCGGGTGACGTCTTCTACTTGTTCCAACCCGGTCTCGTTCGCCCGGGCAATGACGCCCCCGACGAACAGGTCTGGATCGTCGCCGACACTCTCGTCGTGGGCGCAGACGGCAAAATGCGAACCACATCACCGCCCAATCTGGGTTTGTTCCATCGCCCCGGTGAAGGCGGCCAGTTCTTCAACCCATCCAACCTCGGCGTGGCTGCCGTCGGTTCCGCCAGTCTGATGGGCGTGCTCTTTGCCATCGACGATTACGGCACGCGTCTCCAGTCCTACCAGAGCGTCACCGGCCGCGGCCGAATTGCTCCCCTCGTGAGCGCGGAAATCGCCAACGGGACCACCGGACCAAAGTATATCGCCTTCCCCTCCCTGCTCGGCGACCTGTTCCTGCCGCTGACCTCGTCTCTCGCGTACCGGGTCACCACCCGCTACGGCGAACCCACCGGCCTGGTGACCGTCGCCACCACCGAGGTGCGCGTCAATCCGGGTGAGACCGTCAGCTACGGACTCCCCTCGCCCCCGCGTTACATCGTCAAGAGTCTGCCCCTGCCCATCATCCAAAGCATCACGTTCGACTTTGGCGCCGACCTCACCAAGCCATCCCCTCGCATGGTTTTGGAAGGGCTCGACTTCCTGCTCACGGAAAATCCCTACGCGACCGCCCCCGATTTCCTCGGCGATGAAGCCAAAGATCTGTTCGTCACCATCGAGGTCGGCGGACGCGACACCTTCGACACCGACGGACAACCGCTCGCCATCGGGGGTAAAGACATCACCATCGACGGCACCCTCATCACCACGCGAACCAAGGACAAACTGGAAGTTCCCATCCCCGTGGGAGCCTTTGTCGCCAGCGGTTACGTCACCGTCTCCC
Source organism: Verrucomicrobiota bacterium (assembly GCA_963205105.1). Lineage (GTDB taxonomy): Bacteria > Verrucomicrobiota > Verrucomicrobiia > Limisphaerales > CAIMTB01 > CAIMTB01. Next base: position 5,331 of record CAUJJW010000268.1, read on the forward strand.
GAAAAGTCATGGCTCCCGTGGACGGTGAATGGGAAATCCAGGTCGTTACCGGCAATCCCGCCCAACTAATTCCCAGCAATCGTTATTCGTTCGCGGTCAATTCAGGCGCCGACTCGGTCTCCGCCATTGACCACTTGCACACCGACACCCTGCAATTCACCGCTCCAGGCACCGGGGTGGTGACTCCCATCCAGAAGTATGACCCGCAGGAGGTCGCCCGCATCATCTTCAACTCCGACCTGCCAACCACCTCGCTGTCGCCCCGCAATTCCACCTTCAGCGGCGACGGCTCCCGTCTCTACGTTGCACTCAACGGAGGCTCCGGCATCGGAGTCATCGACACGGTCGCTCTTCAGGAAATCGACGCGAATCCACTCGTAGCCGGCGTCCAATTCATCCAGTTGCCCCTCGGCTCACGTCCCTTCGACCTCGTCGCCGAAACCAACGGACGGTACCTCTACGTTTCCGACGAATCGTCCAACACCGTCTTCATCGTCGACATCGATCCGTTCTCCGCGACCTTCCACCAACACGTCCGCTCGATCCCCCTTGGCCCTGCCCCGCTTGGCCTCCGCGGCATCGCCCTGAATGCCGACGAAAGCCGGGTGTTTGTCGCCGCGCCCGGTCGCACCTTGTTCGGCGCCTTTGGCGATCAAAACGGTGCCATCCTCTACATCGACACCAATCTCGCGACTCGGGGACAGCCCGGTATCCCCGTGGCCGGCTTCAGCTACAACCTGGTCGGTCCTGAGCCCTACGACATCACCGCCACGGATGACCCCGGCGTCATGCTGTTCGTGGATCGACTCGACGATTCCCGGGGCGTCGGAATCCTGCGCCGAATCACCCTTCCCCCCACGGACCCTCCGCTGCCCGAGGATGAACGCGCCCAGTTCTGGGAGGCCTCCTACGTCAGCATCCTCCAGTTCGGTCAGATTCCCCGCCTCATCGAAGGCCGCCCCACCCACGTCTTCGGCGTGACCAACGCCTCCAGCATCACCTTCCTCCCCGCCGACACTCTCAAGGACGATATCGGTAGCCACCCGTCCTACGCCTTCATCACCGGCTACAACAAGTTCGTCCAAGGCGATCCGCGCCACGATCCCAACCTGCCCCAGCTCCAGACCTACAACTACGAGTACACCTGGACCAAGGAGGCCCTGCTCCGCTCCGGGTTCGACATCGATGAGGTGCGGCGCCTGACCGGAACGCCGATCAGCGTCAACGTGCTCGCCGGCGGTAATGTCGGAGTCATCCGCAATCCCCTCGGCTCCTTCGACAACCTGGAAACCCGGCCCCGCATCGTCGCCGCCACCAACCCCATCGCGAACAGCTTCCCTGAGGGCATTTCAATCGCCCCCGGCTCTCACGCTCTGCTCGCCGGCTTTCAATCCCTCAACCGGGTCTTCGCGTACGACACCCGGCGCATGATCGCGCTCATCGAGTCGGAAGCCAAAGGGTCGCCCGTCGCCGCCTTCAACCAGATCGCCGAAGCTGTTCCCATCCCCGACTCCCTCTCCCGCCTCCTCCGCGGATCCCTTTCGTCGGTCCCCATCAACGTCGTGGATCCACTTGTCGGCATCAACGCGGACTACCGCTTCTACACCAACGACAACGGTGAACTGGTGTACGGCGTTCCCCCGACCGGACCCGATGGCCGCAGCCCGAACGTCACCGCGCCTCTCCTGCTCGGACGCCTCCCCCGTGGCCTCGCTTCACCAAGTCTCGGCTTCGGCCAGCCCGTGGTCCTTGGGATCACGCCTTACAACCAGGTTCCCTCCCTGAATCAGTATCCCAACGACGTCCTGTCCGTCTCCTCAGGCATCCAATCCGCCGCGGACGTCCACACCGGCGCGCTCCAGCAATCCCACAGTCTCGTCACTTACTCGTCCCTCGGTCAGACCCAAGGATTCTCCCTCCATTCCGATTCCCTGCGCGCCCAACCGTTCCACATCTACTACTTCGGCGTGACCGGCCTCCCGAAGGACGCCGCAGACCGCACCTTCATCACCCGACTCACCATCCGGGACGACGCGGGCAACATCGCCACCGCCGCAGGCATTACCCGCACCGAGGCCGCCCGGCTCGGACTCGACGGAAACGAACTCTTCTTCACCTTGCCTGGGACCATCCCCGAGGGCGCCATGATCGGCGCAGGCATTCCCATCGACCTCAAAGACCTCGATACCGGCCTCTACACCGCGATCTTCGAATACGGCATGTTCAAGCCGGA
>CAUJJW010000269.1 GCA_963205105.1 Verrucomicrobiota bacterium
GCTTGGAGGAGGCGACGTTGGGAGATCATGGGGCGGAGGGTTTTCGGAGAGGGCGCAGGTTAAGACTGGGAAGCGAGGAGCGAGGAGGGCACCGAGCGCCCCTCACCCCGGCCCTCTCCCGCGAGCGGGAGAGGGGGAAATCGCCCCATGAGTTTCGAAGGGGCAGGCATGGAGTTCGCTAGGGTGGGTTGTGCAGCGGCTCGAACAGCAAAGTGAAACCGAGCCCGCCAGATCAAGGGGCGGCGGGTGGTTTGGGCCACTGCAGGTGTTTGTGGAGGAAATCGAAGGTGCCCTTGCCGTGGATGGTGTGGGGGCCGACGAAGGTTTCGAGTTCGCTGCGATCGCCGATGCCGAGGCGGGCGGCGTAGAGGAACTCGACCTTGCCGAACTCGTAGCCGACGGCTTCGTCGGGAGCGACGCCGTCGAAGTGACCGCGTTCGACCATGAACGGGCGTGGGGCGATGAGGGCGGCCATTTCGGCATAATTGAAGGTGCTGCCGAGATCCCACTCGAAGATCTCGTATTCGCCGGTCCAGACGTAGCTGTAGCGCCCGATGGTGCCGGCGGTGGCGGCGTTCTTGGCGACCCACTCGTTGAAGTCGGCGGAGCAGATGGACAGGACGTACTCGGGGACAAGCGGGGGAATGCGCATGGCGGATTTCCCGCCGTAACTCAGGCCGTAGAAGCCGATGCGTTTGGGGTCGACGAAGGGGAGGGTTTCGAGCCAGTCGACGATCTGTTGGTGCTGCGGGACGATCGTGGAGAAGAGGGTCTTCTTGAGCGGGTAGCTCTTGCGCTGCAGCGTGCGGAAGCGGTCGGTGAAGATGTAAAGGTTCTGGGGGGAGAACGTGATGAAACCGCGTTCAGCGAGTTTGGCGGCGAAGTCGTGGTACGCCTCGTGATTTCCGGTGATGATGTCCTGGGGTCGGCCTTCGAGACCGTGCTGGCAGACGACCACGGGGCGGCGTTCATCGGGCTTCAGATCGGTGGGGAGAAGCAGGATGCCGTAGGCGATGACGTCGGGGAATACGTCGAGCACGACCTCGTACCCGGTCCACTTCGGGTTGTCGTAGATCTTTCGGGATCGTGGCTGAGGCGGGAGCGGGTGTTCGTCGAAGCGACCGATGACTTCGTCGTAGAAGAACTTCCGGTAAGGCTCGGCGCTGGCGGCGTAGAATTCGAGGGACTTGGTGTTGAGGTTTTTCATGAACTCCTGCCGGACGAGCGGGCTTTCGGTCAGCAGGGCTTGGTTGTGGCGATCGATCTCGTGCAGTTGACGGAGTTGGCGTTGCTTGGCGTCGACCGGGGCTCCGACGCGTTGAAGGGTTCCTGCCAAGGGAGTGCTGGGCGTGGGGGGACGGAGGGCGACCAGAAATGCTTCGAGGGCGTTGGTGCTGCCGGCGGGGCCGGTGCCGTTCGGTTCGCTGACCACCAGGCTCATGGGTGGGGGTGTGGCGAAGCCCGAGACGAGGGATTGAGCGCGCTGGAATTCCTTTTGAACGACACTCAGCGAAGGGGTCACCAGGCGCGCGGGGGCTCCGCCGCCGGTTCCGGTTACCGTGATCTCGGGGCCGCGGGCAGCTTCGATGACCAGGGTGCGCGGTGCGATGAGGCTGGCGATCTCGGCGTCGCCGAACTGTTCGAACAACCCGAACACACTGCGGTCGATGGGTTCCTGCCAAAGCTGGCTGCGATCGTCGAAGTAACCGCTGACGGCGACGGCGTCGATGCGCGGATCGAGAGCTCCGGAGTAGAGCGCAAGAAGCCCGCCGTCGCCCCAGCCGATGACGCCGATTTTGGGGCGAGCGCCGTCGGCGTTTCGAAGCGTGGAGAACCAATCGACTCCGGCGAGGACCTTTTGGACTTCGTACCCGATGAGGTGGCGGCCGAGTTCGAAGGCGGAGCGGTAGAGGAATTCGCGGGCGGTCAGACGGGCGCGGCCCTTGTGCGGGCCCATGTTGCGGTCGATGACGGTGGGGATGAGAACGCGACAACCGCTTTCGGCGAGGTGGCGGGCGAACTGGGATTCCGGATCGATGCCGGGTTCCAGGCCCACGAGTTGTTCCGGAGTTTGGGTGGCGTCGGGGATGGCGACGACGAACGCGATGGGGGTTTGGTTGAAAGGGGTGACGAGCAGGCCTTCACCGTGGACGTCGCCGAATGCGGGCCAGCGGACCGCATGAACTTGGTAGGCTGAGGTTTGACCGACCAAATTGGGCGTGTTGGGGGTCGACACCAACTCGAGTCGGGGTGGGGCGACGCGCGCATCCCGAACGCCGGTGATATGGGCGAGGCGCTGGCGGTTGGTTTCGACCGAGCGCTGGTACGCGTCCGGTGAGGCGAAGTCGCGTTTCCAGTGGGCGGCGCGTTGGGCGACGGATGCGTCGATCTTGCGGAGCAGGAAACGGTCGACGCCGGCGACGAGGTTGGAGGCGATATCGCCTGGCATCGTCAGGGGGGCGGTGCCGGGAAGCGGGGGGCCGTCGGCGGCGTGGAGGTTGAACAGGGGGAGACAGGAGACGATGGCGGGCAGGAGGCGAGCCAGGAAGGGGAGCGAGGAAAAACTCATGGTGTCAGCGGGGTCGGGATGAGGGGGGGCGTTGAGCCTGGAGGCGTGGGTTCAAACGGCGTCTGGAATCCGGTAATGCTTTCGATAGACCGGTTTGAGCAGGGCATTGGCGGCGTCGCTGTTGACGAAGCGTTCGCTCATGCCGTCGAAGAGCAGCTGTCGTTGGCCGACGCGGTAGGAGGTGTTGCCGAGATGGACGAGGCAGGCGCTGTGGTGGGCCTGTTCGATGTCGGCGTTGGGCTGTTTTCGGGAGCGCAGGCACTCGATGAAATTGGGCTGATGCCACTTGTCGGGGAAGTAGCCCTTGTCCTGGTCGATGACCTTTCCGCCTTCGGTCACGACCTGCCAGCCGCAGCCGTGGCGGCCGAGGTACATGAGAGCCTGGGTGCCGTAGATTTCGACGCGGGTGGCGGAGGTGGGCCAGTGGGGCCACTGGGTGCCGAAGCGGACCTCGCCGGGGAACTTGCGCATGTAGCCGGTGGCATTGCCGCTTTCACAGGTCATCGCGAAGTCACCGAAGTCATAGGTGATGCATTGGAACTCGGGGACTTCGCGCCGTGATTGGAAGGCGTAGTTGCCGCCGATGCAGAGGACGGATTTGGGGTGAGGCGGATCGCCCAGGACCATGCGGGTGAGGTCGAGTTGGTGGCTGGCGTCATCGGCGAGGGTGCCGCCTTTGTAGTCCCACCACGGGTGCCAATTCAGGTGACGGCCGCGGTTGTAGGGAACCTCGGGGGCGGGTCCGAGCCAGGCATCCCAGTCGAGCCCGGGTGGGACCTCACTGTCGGGCTGTGGCTCCCATTTGGAGCCGTCGAGCAGGTTGTAGACTTTGACGTGGACGATTCGGCCCAGTTTGCCGCTGGCAATGTAGTCGCGGGCGGAGGCGGCGTAGGGGCCGCTGCGATTCTGGAAGCCGACCTGGACGATGCGTCCGTACTTGCGGGCGGCCTCGATCATCTTGCGACCCTCCCAGATGGTCAGAGAGGGGTTCTTTTCGACGTAGACATCCTTGCCTGCCTGGCAGGCCCAAACGGTGGCCAGAGCGTGCCAGTGTTCCGGGGTGGCGATGACGACGGCGTCGACGTCCTTGTCGTCGAAGGCGCGTCGCATGTCGGTGATGCGTTGCGGGGGGCGCGGCTGGGATTTTTCGAGATCGCGGACGATGGCATTCCCGCGCTGGTCCTGGATGTCGCAGACGTACTTGAATTCGACGCCTGGGATCTTGGACATGCCGGCGGCGTGGCTGGATCCGCGACCGCCGGCGCCGACCAAGGCGAGAACGACGCTTTCGCCGGGGGATTTCTGGGCACGGGCGATTCGGGTGGATGCAAGCCAGGTGGTGCTGGTGGAGATCGCGGCGACGCCGGTGGCGGAGGCCCCGACAAAATGGCGGCGGGAAATGGGGGGCATAGGACGGGCTTACGACGACGGTCTCCGAACCTTCCGTTCCCGTCCACAGGAGTCTTGGATGAGCGAGGGTCGGGTGTTGGACGGCCTGGGGGGGCGGGTTCGTGACTCGATGGGGCGAGACGTGCGCCGCAACGGAGGCCAGGAGGGCTGAAAGAACGAAAGCCCATGGGGTGAGCCATGGGGGAAGGTTGAAATGAATTTCGAGCCTCAGAGCCTGACTGGAAATGGGATGGGCCCTGCGACGAGGGATTTTGGGCGAGGCCGAGGCGGCGAGACCGGAGCATCCCCGAAGCGGGCTGTGACGGTTGAGCCAACGAAGGCCTCGCCGAAAAGACCCGTCGCCCGGAGGGTTTTCACAAAAAGGGCCGGCTGGCTTCGTTGCTCCTCGGTCACAGACCGCTGTCGGGTATGCTCCCTCGTCGCGCCTCGCC
>CAUJJW010000270.1 GCA_963205105.1 Verrucomicrobiota bacterium
GCGCCCGCCCGCCGCCCCCCGTCACAGCCAGCCCAGGATCCACAGGCACCCAGGCGGCCCGGCACTTCATCCGGCCCCACGTGGTCCTCCCGTCGAAAAGAGGGCCGTGTCCTCCGACAACACGGTGATGCGCCCCACGCCGCTTCCCCGCTTGCGCGGCGCAAGAGATGGGCCCACGGTGTCGGCCAAGATCCGGCCCCCAAGCCACCATGCTCCCAAGGAGGAATCATCTCATGAACCGCACCCTGCTCGCCTGCCTCGCCATGCTCACGCTGGCCCTCTCCACCTCCGCCGCAGAATGGCGAACGGATTTCGAGGCCGCCAAGTCCGAGGCCAAAAAGGACAGCAAGATCATCGTCATGAACTTCACCGGCTCGGATTGGTGCGGGTTCTGCATCAAGATGAAGAAGGACACCCTCGACATGAAGGCCTTCACCGACTACGCCGCCAAAAACGCCGTGCTGGTCGAAGTCGATTTCCCCAGCCGCAAGAAACTTCCCGCCGCCCAGGCCAAAGCCAACGACGCGCTGCGCAAGAAGTTCGAGGTGGAAGGCTACCCCACCTTCGTGTTCACCGATGCCGCCGGCAAGGAACTCGGCCGTCACGTCGGCTACCTCCAGGGCGGTCCGCTTGCCTTCATCGACCGCCTCGAAAAGGCCAAGGGCAAAGCCAAGACCCCCTGAGCCAGCGCCCCCTCACGTCAGACCGCGGAAAAATTCACGGGCCGTCGCGCACGTCGCCCGGCTCAGTTCGTCCAGCGAACATCCCTTGTAGCCCGCCACGGCCTCGGCGAGTTCGCGCACATACGCCGGTTCACAGCGCTTCCCTCGATACGGGATCGGCGCCAGAAACGGGCAGTCCGTCTCCAGCATGAAGGAACCCATCGGCACCGCTCCAAGCGCGTCCCGCACGTTCTGAGCGCTCTTGAAGGTCGTGATCCCGGTGAAGCTCACCAACGAACCCGCCGCCAACACTTCCTTCGCCTCCACGGCAGTCGCCGTGAAACAGTGCACCACCCCGCGCGTCCGCCCCCGGTACTCCGCCAGCACCGACAACGCCTCCTGAAACGCTTCGCGCTGGTGAATCACGCAGTTGAGACCCAACGACGACGCCACCTCGAGTTGCTGACGGTACAAACTCCGCTGTCGGCTCCGCACGTGCTCCAATTCTTCCGGTGACTTGTCGCCCAACCGGTACCAGTCCAGCCCCGTCTCTCCAATGCCCACCACCTTCGGCTGGCGCGCCAGTTCCGTCAGTTCCGGCACAATGTTTTCAGGTTCCTCGTGGGCATGGTTCGGATGCACCCCAACCACCGCGTAAACCGACGGAAATCGCCCCGCCAACTCAACCACCCGCCGGCTCCCCGCCAACGTCGTGCCAATACAGAGAATCCGGCTAATCCCGGCCCCCGTGGCCCGCTCCACCACCGCCTCCAAATCCGCCGTAAAATCTGGGAAGTCCAGATGGGCATGCGTGTCGAAGAATTCCGCCATGATCCCGGGACGCTAACCCCAACCCATCCCGAGGTCAGCCACCGTTCCTGCTTGGCACAAGAATCCTCTTCCCGCTCCGGCACCACCGACCGATGCTGGTGCTGGATCTCATGCTGCCCCGACTCGCCCCGCTCATCCCCGCCCTGCTCGTCTGCCTCATCTTTTTTGCCGCCTGCGCGCCACCCCAGCCAGGTTCCACCGCCGGCCCAACCCATAGCCCTACCGAGTCCGCCCGAACCGCGCCTCGTCCTCCCGTCTTTCGCGCACCCAAGCTCGCCGAAATCGACGCCGCCATCCTCACCTCCATTTCCAACCAGGCCCTCCCCGGCGCCGTTCTTTGGCTGGAACGTCACGGCTCCAATGTCCACAAGGCCTACGGCCAACGCGCCATCCTCCCCACAACCGAGCCGATGTCCGAGGACACGATCTTCGACGCCGCCTCCCTGACCAAGGTCATCGCCACCACCCCAGCCATCCTGCTGCTCGCCGAACGCGGAAAGCTCCGCATCGACGCGCCCGTCCGCGAGTATCTCCCCCGCTTCACCGGCGACGGACGCGACGCCATCACCGTCCGCCACCTGCTCACACACACTTCCGGCCTCCGACCCGGCATCGCGCTCCGCCCCGATTGGTCAGGGTATGAAGCCGGGATCGAACGCGCCGTTTCTGAGAAACCCACCGATCCGCCCGAGCGCCGTTTCCGCTACAGCGACGTGAATTTCATCCTCCTGGGAGAAATCGTACGGCAGGTCAGCGGCCAATCCCTCGACGCGTTCTGCGCCACCCAGTTGTACCAGCCCCTCCGGATGTCCGACACCGGGTTCCGACCCGCCACCAACCTGCTGCCACGCATCGCCCCCACCACGCTCGAAGGCGCAGCCTACCTCCGAGGGGTGGTGCACGACCCCACCTCGCGTCGCATGGATGGCGTCGCCGGTCACGCCGGGTTGTTCACCACCGCCGCCGACCTCGCCCGCTTCGCCCGGATGTTCCTCGCCGGCGGCGAACTCGACGGCGTCCGCGTGTTCCAACCGGAAACCGTCCGTCAGATGACCACCGTCCAATCCCCCATCGCCCTCACCGAAGCCCGGCGCGGTCTCGGCTGGGACATCGATTCACCGTACAACGGCCCCCGAGGCGAACACTTTCCCGTGGGAAGCTACGGACACACGGGCTGGACCGGCACTTCCCTGTGGATCGATCCGTTCTCCAGCACGTTTGTGATCCTGATGTCCAACCGGAATCACCCCACCGAAGACGGCAACGTGCTGCCGCTCCGCCGCCAGGTTGGCACCCTCGCCGCCGAGGCCATCGAGGGATTCAACTTCCACGGAGTCTCCGAAGCCCTGCCCCGCCAAACCAAACCATCCACGACCCCGCGTTCCACCACGCCCTCCGGATCCGCGGGTTCACCCGTCCTGAACGGCATCGATGTCCTCGTCGCCCAGAAATACGCACCCCTGCGCAGACGCCGGATCGCGCTCATCACCAACCACACCGGGATCGACCGGGATCGCAACCCGACCATCGACCTGCTCAAGAACGCACCCGATGTCGATCTGCGCGCGCTCTTCAGCCCGGAACACGGCATCCGGGGGCAATTCGATGAGAATGTTCCCGACGGTGTCGACACCAAGACCGGCCTGCCCATCTACAGCCTGTACGGTGAAACCCGCCAGCCGCGTCCGGAACAACTCAAGGACCTGGACGCCCTCGTGTTCGACATCCAGGACATCGGTTGCCGTTTCTACACCTATGTCGCGACCATGGGCCTCTGCCTGGAAGCCGCCGGCAAGGCCAACCTTGAGTTTGTGGTCCTCGACCGCGTCAACCCGATCAACGGCGTGAGCGTGGAAGGCCCGGTGTACCGGGGCAGCACCAACCATTTCGTGGCCTTTCATGCCCTCCCCCTGCGGCACGGCATGACCGTCGGAGAACTCGCCCGCATGTTCAACGCGGAGAAGGCCTGGAACGCCCGCCTCACGGTCATCCCCATCGAAGGCTGGAAACGGTCCCAGGGATTCGATGAAACCGGGCTGCCGTGGATCTCCACGTCGCCGAACATGCGGAATCTCAAACAGGCCTTCCTCTACCCGGGCGTGGGGCTGGTCGAGTTCGCGGTCTCGGTGGGCCGCGGCACCGACACGCCCTTTGAGGTGGTTGGCGCTCCCTATGTCGATGACCGGCGCTTCGCCGAGGAACTCAATCGCGCCGGCCTTCCCGGCATCCGCTTCGTGCCGATCCGTTTCACCCCCAAGGCGAGCGTCTTCAAGGATCAGGCGTGCGGCGGCGTCTACCTGATGCTGAACGACCGCGAAACCTGTCGCGTGGTGGACGTCGGCATTGTCCTGGCCGCGACGCTGCATCGACTGCATCCCAAGGAGTTTCCCTTGGCCAAGATTTCGACGCTGTTGCAGCACCCGGCGACCGAGCAGGCGATCCGGTCTGGAAAACCGCTGTCGGAGATCAAGGCGCTGTGGTCGACGGACCTGGCGGAGTTCCAGGCCCGGCGCGGGAACTTTCTGATTTACTGACGGCGGAAGAAAAAAGCCGATTGACGGATCGATTCCACTCCCCATACTGCGCGTCCCTTGTTTGCGGGGGTGTAGCTCAATTGGTTAGAGCGCTGCCCTGTCACGGCAGAGGTTACGGGTTCGAGCCCCGCCACTCCCGCCATTTTTCCCCGCAAGGATCGGGCTTCTGGGACCTTCCTGACAGTTTCCTGACGGTTACGTCGGGAATCCCATGGGAGCAGGCAAACCCCCGCTTCTGCCACGGCTTCCGGCGGTTCAAAGCACGAACCCGCGTCGCTTGACGTCCGAAAACCCGGCACGCTCAACGCCTGGACCCCTTCCCAAACCCAAGACCGATCCCCGGTCACGTCCATCAGCTCCGGTCAGATCAGGCGAGCTCGGGTCGTTCGCGCACCAATGAAACACGACCGGTGCCGAGGTCATACATCGACCCGGCCATCGCCATCCTGCCCTGTTTCTCCAACTCCCGCAGGATCGGAGATTCGGCGCGGATCGCGTCCATCGTCAGGCGTACGTGCGTGCTGGCCACGGCATCCACATAGGCAGGGTTTCGGCTCGTTTTCTCCCCCGGGTAGGGTGTCGCGGCGATGGCCTTGCCGATCTTCGCCATGAGCGACGTCAAGCGGCCCAGGCGAACCTGGTCAATGGCCGCCCGGATCACCCCGCAGCAGGTGTGCCCCACCACCATGACGAGTTTGGCCCCGGCTGAAACCGTGGCCGACTCCATCGAGCCCAGGATATCCTCATTCACGACGTTGCCGGCGATCTGAACGTTGAGACTCTCGCCGACCCCCAAGTCACAGACGGTTTCCATCAGCGCGCGGCTGTCCAAGCAGGTGAGAAACACCACCTTCGGAGGCTGACCCTCGGCGGCGGCTGCTCGTTGTTGGGCGAAGACATCCCGCTCCTGGCGCTGGCCGGCGAGGAAGCGCCGATTGCCCTCCAGAACGGCGTTCAGTACGTCCGCGGGGGTGAGGGCGTCGCGCGGAACTTCGGTCGACCACGTGCCCCCGACATGCGAGGTCGCGCCGACAGCCAGGGCCGGGAGAGCGACAGCCCCCAGGGCGGAAACCAGAAAGCCCCTCCGTGAAAGCCGGCATGCCCGGCAACCGGGGATGGCGCCTTCGAGCGGTGAAGTGGATAAGTCAACAGGGTCCGAATGCATGGTGGAATTTCTTGTGCTCACAGATGGAAGGAATGTTGGAGGTCAACGAACAGGCGACATCGGTTCCAGGCTCGACCCGTCGCGATGTCAGCAGGGGGCCTGCGCCTGCGAATCCAGACGCAGGCCCGATGTGAATGAACCCGGGAAAATTCCCTCACCCAGGGAATCCGCGGTCAGTCCTCACCTTGGGCCTTGGTGAAACCGACCTTGCCATCGAACTCCTGCAGTTTCTCAAGGTGCATCCAGCGCAGGCCTGCGGACTGAAGGGAACCCAACAACCCATGAACTTTGTCCAAAGGCAGATCCCCGTTCGGCGCGCCGTAGAGAAACCGGCAGCGCCAGTGGTCGACACAGTCGGTGGACGCCCCACGGACCGGATAAACCTGGGTTCCACGATTGGAGATCATCTTCAGCGTGAAACCGGACGCGCTGCCCAATTGCGTGAGCAGTCCTCCCAGCACATCCGGTGTCTTGTCGGACTCGACGAACACATCGAGGCCAACCGTGCGCCGGTCCTTGGGTGTGACCGGCACGGACGACGCCGCGGGCGCCGGAATGATCAGGGGCTTGTGCGGGCGAGCGCGCCATTCGGGAAGGGATCGACCGAGGTTCGCGATCACAGCGTCGGTGAAGGCCCGGGTTCCGGCGGCGCGGGCGTCCCCCACCACGTCGCGCGTCACCGTCTTCCCTTCGGCCAGGGTGACCACCACCGCCGCCTCGATCCTGGCCGCGGCCTCCATCTCGCCCAGGTGCCGGAGCAGCATCACTCCGGAAAGAATCATGGCGGTGGGATTCGCCACATCCTTGCCGGCGTATTTCGGGGCGGAACCATGGACCGCCTCGAAGATGGCAACCTCATGCCCGATGTTGGCGGACGGGGCAAAACCCAGTCCGCCGACCAGTGCCGAAGTCAGGTCGCTGAGAATGTCTCCATTCATGTTCGTGGTGACGATGACCTCGAACTGCTCGGGCTTCTTCACCAACTGATGCGCGCAATTGTCGACCACGATGTGTTGGGCGCGGATCCCCGGAAACTGGGGGGCTCTCTCCTCGAAGGTTCGTTTCAGCAGGCCTTCGGTGAGCTTCATGATGTTCGCCTTGGTCGCGCAATGAATCGAAGACCGCCCCTCCGAACGCGCCACTTGGAAGGCCAGGTCCACGATCTTTTCACAACCCTTGCGCGAGATGAGCTTGAGGCACTGGGCGACTCCGGCGGTCTGCATGTGCTCAATACCCGCGTAGAGATCCTCCACATTCTCCCGAACCACCACGAGATCGATGCCCCGACCGCTGAACGGGGTTCGAACACCGGGAAATTCGCGAATGGGACGAATATTGCCGAACGTCTCGAACAGTTTGCGCAAGGTGACGTTGGCGCTTTTCTCGCCAAAGCCCACGGGCGTTTCCAGCGGTCCTTTCAGTGCCAATCGGGTGCGCCCGATGGAGTCCATCGTTTCCTTGGGAACACCCGAGGCGACTCCCTTGAGGAAAACCGAGGCCCCGGCGTGTGCCGTCTCCCACACGATACGGGCACCCGAGGCGTCGATGATCCGACATGCCGCATGGGTGACCTCGGGTCCGATACCGTCGCCCGGAATGAGAGTGACTGAATGGGTTTTCATGCTGCGACGCGCGTCAGGTTGACGTTCCCAGCAACAGCGACGGACCATGGGGCAGCCAGTCTGCCCGCCCCGCCCATCCAACGAATCGCGACCTCCTCGGCGACACGTTCGAGACTCCAAACCTCCTTCGAGACGCGGGTCCAACCCGTGGGCGACTCATCGCCGTCGAGACGGACCGTCAAGGTGTTGGCGTGGACCCAGGCTCCGCGATAGTCGTCGTTCAACTTTCCCAATAACTCGGAGGGCTGCCGAAGACTAATCCACAACGCCTCGCCGGGCAGCGACGCCGAGAACTTCACCAGCACCGGATCTTCCAGGGGCATCAGCCAGTGGGTTGGCTGGGCAAAGGATCTCAGATGTTCCAGGGACGCCAATCCAAGGGCAATTCCCAGTCGGCCTCCCGGTCCCACAAGGCAGCGTCCATCCCAGGAGTTGGGCAATGGAAGGACGCCCGCATCGCATGTCCTGGTTCTGTGTTCTGTTTTTTGTCTCCGTTCGTTTTTCACGCGGCAGCTTCATACCCAGGCCACCAACGCAGGGGGTATTCGATAAACAGAAATTGTTCGTTCTGTTTTCTGAAACACCACAGGTTACCCCCGTGCCGCAGCTCAACTACCATCATCTCCGGTACTTCCGCGTCATCGCTCAGGAACGCAATCTGACTCGTGCCGCCCGTCTCCTCAACGTCTCGGCCTCCGCCCTGAGCACGCAGCTTCGCACCCTCGAATCCCAACTCGGCCGCCCCCTTTTCGATCGCACCCAGAAGTCTCTCCAACTGACGGAAGCCGGAATCCTCGCACTTCAGTACGCCGAGACCATTTTCCGCGCCGGGGACGAACTTCTCGACACCTTCGCCGGCAAACCCAACCAGCGCAGCAGTGTGCTCCGCGTCGGGGCCATGGCCACCTTGTCACGGAACTTTCAGCTCGACTTCATCCGTCCAGCCTTCGCCTCCCACAACGTCGAGGTGGTCCTGCGTTCGGGTGATTTGCCTGAGCTTCTGGAGCTACTCGAACGGTACGAAATCGACATCCTCCTCTCCACCGGCCCGGTCCGCAGGGACGGTCACCGGCGCATCGCGAGTCATCTCATCGCCGAATACCCGGTCAGCCTCGTCGCAGCCCCCCAGCTGAAAATCCCCACCGGCCGATTCCCCGCCAACCTCCGCCACCTGCCCCTCGTCCTTCCCAGTCCCCAAAGCGGTATGCGGGAGGCCTTCGATGCCATGCTCGCCGCCGCAGGTGTCCAACCCCTGGTCGCCGCCGAGGTCGATGACATGGCCATGTTGCGCCTGCTCGCCCGTGAGGGCGTCGGCGCCACCCTCGTCCCTCCCGTCGTCGTGAAAGACGAGCTTCTGGAGGGTCGCGTCCGCGAAATTTGGCGGGTGCCCGGCCTCAACAAACCATTCTTCGCCATCACCCTTCAGCGCCAGTTCCCCAATCCCTGGGTCAGTCAGTTGCTCCAGCAATCCGGCGTCTCCCCTTCGCGTGGCCAAAAGTCTTCCTGAAGCGATGCGATTCCCTCGTACCCGTTTGAGTTCACTACCCTGCTCCGGCTGAGCGCCGCACCTCGATCCTCAAGGCAAAGGGCGCACCCGCAACGACGAGCAACGACCCAAGCACCTTGGGCCGCCTTTGCCGATGGTCGATGGGACCTCGGGGTTCGCTCGGTTCAGAAGGCGAAGCAGTCGCAGCCGAGGCCGAAGAATTCAGCGTACCGCCCACGGGACGACTCGGCAGCGGCGAACATCTGCCGCAGGGCATGACCGCAACCGTGCTGATGACACGTGGCATCATGCGTGTGCGGCGGCATCGGAACGCCCGCCCTCGCCGCTTTCCGGGCGTCGAGCGGTGCCCCATACCCGCCGAAGACACTCACTGGCGACCACTCCGGCAACACCGGTATCGCCGCCGGGCCGTGTGGGGCAAATTCCTCGGTCGCATGCACGATCCGTCCATCCACCACGGTGAGCACGGATTCAATCCTCTGGATCTCGTCGTCGGCCACCTGGAAGTAGTCGGCGGTGAGCGCCGTTAGGTCCGCCAACTGGCCGGGCGCAAGGCGTCCCTTCTTGCCGGCTTCGCCGGAGAACCAGCTGCTGCCCTCGGTGTACAGCCTCAAGGCTTCCTCGCGGCTGAGACAGTTCGCATCCGGGTACATGGCGACCCCGCCCACGGTGCGTCCGGTCGTGAGCCAGTACAACGACACCCAGGGATTGTAACTGGCCACCCGGGTGGCGTCCGTGCCCGCACCGACCGGGATGCCGAGTTCCAGCATCCGCCTCACCGGCGGTGTGCGTTCCGCCGCAGCCCTGCCGTAGCGTTCCATGAAGTATTCACCCTGGAATGCCATGCGGTGCTGAACAGCGATCCCCCCGCCCAGCGCCTTCACGCGTTCGAGGTTGCGGTCGGAGATCGTCTCGCAATGGTCGAAGAACCAATTCAGGCCGGTGAACGGCACCTCGCGGTTCACCTGCTCAAACACGTTGAGGAAGCGGGTGATGCTCTCGTCGTACGTGGCGTGCAGACGGAACGGCCACCGGTTGGCGGCGAGCAATGAAACCACCTCGTGCAACTCACCTTCGAGCGAGGAAGCGAGCTCGGGGCGTGGCTCCAGGAAGTCTTCGAAGTCCGCGGCGCCGAACACGAGCATTTCACCCGCGCCATTGCATCGCAGGAAGTCATCGCCCTTCCCGGGCCCGGTCATGCGAATCCAGCGTGCGAAGTCGTCCCGTTCCTGTTTCGGCTTTTGGGTGAACAGATTGTAGGCGATGCGAAGCGTCAACTCGCCGCGTCGGTGCAGATCTTCAATGACGGCGTAATCTTCCGGGTAGTTCTGAAACCCGCCTCCGGCGTCGATGATGCTGGTGAGACCGAGCCGGTTCAGTTCCCGCATGAAATGCCGGGTGGAGTTTGCCTGATGCTCGGGCGGCAGCTTGGGTCCCTTGGCCAGCGTGGCATAGAGGAGGGTTGCGTTCGGACGGGCGATGAGCAGGCCGGTGGGGTGGCCCTGGGAATCGCGCTGGATCTCACCGCCCGGTGGATGAGGTGTGTCCTTGGTGTACCCGCATGCGCGCAGCGCCGCACGATTCAGCAGCGCACGGCAGTACAGGTGGAGAATGAACACCGGCGTCTCGGGCGCAGCGGCATTGATCTCCTCCAGGGTCGGCATCCGGCGTTCGGCAAACTGAAACTCGCTCCACCCACCGACCACGCGCACCC
Source organism: Verrucomicrobiota bacterium (assembly GCA_963205105.1). Lineage (GTDB taxonomy): Bacteria > Verrucomicrobiota > Verrucomicrobiia > Limisphaerales > CAIMTB01 > CAIMTB01. The sequence continues at coordinate 10,036 of CAUJJW010000270.1, forward strand.
ATTGGCCCGGGGGCGTGCGGAGCGCCTGTTCCTTCAGCATGCGCAAGCCATCCGCCAGCGACGGAACGCCGTCCCAGCGCAATTCCATGTTGTAGTTCAATCCCCCACGGATGACGTGCAGGTGGGAGTCGTTGAGGCCGGGAATGACACGCCTCCCCCGCAGATCGATCACCTTCGTCTGCGGGCCAAGGTGCGCATCCCCGGCAAGATCCACTCCCAGAATGCGCCCCCCTTTCACGGCGAGACTCCGCGCCTCGGGATGGGCAGGGTCGAGGGTGGTAATGCGGCCGTTGTTCAGAATGAGGTCGGCTTGATGTGAGGCATTCATGGGAATTTCTTCTTCCGGGGATGCAGCCAGGGGCGCAGAACGCGTGTGACCAGCGGCATCACCACCCAGGTCAGGAGAACGACCATGCAGGCGTTGAACACGGCGCCGCGAAGCAAGAAGGGCAGCCCAGCGAGAACCGGGCCGAGGGTCAGGGTCAGGATCGTGGCCACCGGAAACACGCCCGCCAGCGTGGCGAGGGCCATCTTCCATTTTGGCGGCGGCCCATCGGGCGAACGGAACCATGCTTCCAGGCCGTGCAGAGGTCTCAGCGTCCAGGAACCGGATTCCGTCAGGGGCTCGCACTTCGCCTCCCAAGCCTTGAAGAGCGGGGAGGCGTAGAAGGCATCCCGCTCTTTTTCGTCGGCAAAGGTGCGCAGGATGCCGAATTCCCGCGTGTCCGACCCGGGGGACGGCACGATCATGGTCGCCCCGAGCACACCGCCGTGTGCAAAGGATTCCCGGAAGAACTGCCGCAGGGCTTCCTGAAACATGGCTTCGCTTCCCGGCCGCACGCGGCGCGTGATGGCAACATGAATGGGCATGAATCCTCCGGGAACCATCCCCGCGACCCGCGGTGGCCAAGCGCCACGGGTCGCAGGGTGGTGGGACAACGGTGATGCGATCTCAGTGCTTCCCCTTGCCGGGGACGATCTGAGGGGTTGTGGCCGACTGCGGCGCCTTGTGAACCAGGGTGTAGGCGTACTCGACCCCGGAACCGTAGGCTCCACCCTGCTGCTTGATGATCTTCATCAACGCGTCGTAGTGGTCGCGCCGCGCCCAGTCGCGCTGCCATTCCAGGAGCGCGGCGATCGTCGTCAACCGCACCGCCCCGGCCTGAACCATGCGCGACAGGGCCGCGTCATGAGCCACCTGGGAAGTCGCGCCGCAACAGTCCTCCACCACATAGACGTTGTAGCCTGCTCCCAGCATTTCGATGGCCGGCCACGCAACGCACACCTCGGTCCACAGTCCGGTCAGGAGGATGTTCTTCCTTCCGGTGGCCTCGATGGCCTTGCGGAAGCCCGCGTCATCCCATGAGTTCATCGAGGTGCGCTCAATCACTTCCTTGCCGGGAAAGACATCGAGCAGCTGGGGCCAGACGTAGCCGCTGAACGATTCCGTTTCCACGGAGGTCAGAACGGCGGGCACCTGGAATTCCTTCGCAACCCTGGCGAGCAGCGTCACGTTGTTGATCAGTGCGGCCCGGTCGATGTTGGCCACACCAAAGGTCATCTGCGGCTGGTGGTCGATGAACACCACGGCGCTGTCCTGGGCGGTGTAGAGTTTGTGATAGTTGGGCATGGTTGTTTCGGATGTTTTGGTTGTCGTGTTGGAGTCAAAATGCGGGCGCAGGCGAACGGCTCGCGAGGAATCCGGCGCGATTTTCGCACGAGCCATCCAGGACCCGGTTCAGGACTTCGCGAACGTCAGAAGATCCTGGTTGAGCGTCTCGCGACTGGTGTCGCCCAAGCTGTGGGAACCCCCAGGATAAATCTTGAGCACGGAACCTTTCACCAGCTTCGCGGCGAGCCGGGCCGAGGCATCGATCGGAACGATCTGATCGTCGTCGCCATGCAGAATCAACGTCGGCACGTCGAACTTCCGAAGGTCCCCGGTGAAATCGGTCTCCGAGAAGGCCTGGATGCAGTCGTAGGCGTTCTTGTGGCCCGACATCATGCCCTGCATCCACCAGGATTGGATGAGACCTTGCGAGGCCTTGGCCCCGGGCCGGTTGAAGTTGAAGAAGGGCCCACTGGCCACTTCCAGGAAGAACTGGGACCGGTCCTGGAGATACGCCTTCCGGAATCCGTCGAAGACCTCGATGGGCAGACCACCCGGGTTGGCCTCCGTCCGCAGCATGATGGGGGGCACGGCGCCCATCAAAACCGCCCGGGCCACCCGCCGGGTGCCGTGCCGGCCGATGAAGCGGGCAACCTCACCACCGCCGGTCGAATGGCCAACCATGGTTACCTGCCGCAGATCGAGTTTCTCGAAGAGCTCAGCCAAATCGTCGGCGTACTGGTCCATGTGATTGCCGTCCCACGGCTGACTCGAACGTCCGTGGCCGCGACGGTCGTGGGCAATGCACCGGAAACCATGCGACGCGAGGTGAAACATCTGGGGGTCCCAGGCGTCGGCGGAAAGCGGCCAGCCGTGACTGAAGGTGACGACCGGGCCGTTTTTCGGGCCCCAGTCCTTGAAGTAGATCGTGGTGCCGTCGCGTGTCGTGATGGTGTTCATGGTCGGATCCGTTGTGCGTGAGGTTGGGGGTTGGAGGTTGGAAGTGGTCGTGTCCGAAAGGGTGCTTCTCCGCCTTTTCCCAGGCCATCGGCCCCAGGGCTTTCGTGTCGATTCGAAGCGCAGATCCTCGCCGTCACACAGGGAGAAGCGAAATCCCAGGACGAAAAGGTCAACGCACTCTGTGACAATGGGGCAACGGGGAGCGGTTATGCGCCCCGGATTTCGTGAAAGAGCCACGCCCGGGAAAAGGTCCAATGGTTCTTCACGGTGGAGACCGACAGGTCGAGCAGTTGTGCGGTTTCCTCGTTGGTCAGCCCGGCGAAGTACCGGAGCTTCACGACTTGAGCCTGGAGGGGGTGATCGCGGGTCAACTTTTCGAGGGCGTCGTTCACCGCCAATAGCTGGTCGTCGTCGTCGGGGGCCACCAGATTGCACTCGTCCAGGTCCACGCGCTCCATGTCGCCACCATGCCGCCGGGCACGACGGCGTCGCGCGCGATCAATCAGGATACGGCGCATGGCCTCGGCGGCTGCGTGGAAGAAATGCGCGCGGTTGGCAAACCTCCGCCCCTCGTTGCCCATCAAGCGCAGCCAGGCTTCATGCACCAGGGCCGTGGGTTGCAGGGTCTGCCCAGGGGCCTCCTGTGCCAGCTTGTGCGTCGCCAGCCGTCGCAGTTCCTCGTAGACCAGCGAGAGGAAGGACTCGGCGGCGGGACTGTCGCCGCGTTCAACCGCACCGAGCAGGAGTGTGGCGTCATTCATGGATGGGTCGGCAAAAGCCGCGATGAACGGGAGTATAGGCGCAACTTAACAATGAACAACGCCTGGTCTTGGGGTTCAGGGCGTGTTGGAGAGAACGCCCGTGGGTGCCCCGAAGATCCGGGTGCAGGCTTCCTCGATCAGGACCCGTCCGATGAGCCAGGCGACCCAGGACCCCCGGATCCGGCCGGCATCGCGTCCCGGGACGATCTCGTTCGACACCGCGATTCCCTGGGCCAAGGAGGCGCGAGCCTGGTCCTCCTGCCCCAGCTGATGGCGGGCCATCGCCAGGACAGCGTGCGCCTGGGTTCTGGAGAAGGCATCGCCGCTGCTCAGCGTTTTGGTCGCCCATTCGACGGCCGACTCGAATCGCCCCCGGCGGTATTCGGACAGGGCTTTGACCGCTTCGGAGTAGGGCATCGGCGTCGTGGGCACGTCGTGCGCCAGGGCCTTTTCCGTCAGTCGGTCGACCCGACCGAAGTCCACCCCGGGATCCGGCAGGAGCAGGCACGCTCCGGCCATGCGTTCGGCCACATACGAATCCGTTGTGTCCACAAACCGAGCCAGAATCTGGTGGCACAGCCGCTGATAGGCGGATCGATCGCCGACCGCCGCCAGGAGGGAGGCGAGCGTGTGGAAGCGGTAGTGTTCCTGGGGTTGGTACTCGATGAGCCGAGAGGCGTGGTCGACCGCCTCCCGCCAACGCCCCAGGCGGCCCAAAAGGTCCACTTTCAGGACCAGAAGCCCGGTGCTGGAACGCTGGCGGATGAGCGCCGGGGAAAGCGCCTCGTTCAGAACGGTCTCCGCTTCGGCATGCTTCGCCTGCGCCACCAGCACCCGGACAAGACCCTCCACCACGTCCAGGGGCGGCGTTGATTCCTCGCCCGCCTGCCGGCGCCGCGAACTCACAACCTCCCGATAAGCCGCCTCGGCCCCCGACCACTGCCCGTCCTGTTCCAGGGTGGCGCCAAGTCCCTGAAGGGTGGCCACCACGTCGGGATGATCGTTCCCCAGCAATTGGCGCTGGATGGACAGCGCAGCATTCAGGACCGCATGCGATTCACCGAGATTTCCACGCCGCCGCAGGCGCTCACCCTGAATGTAGATGGATTTGGCCACTTCCGGATGACGATCCCCCAAGACTTGATGCTGGATGCCGAATGCTTCCGTCTCGAGTGCGGCAGCCTCCTCGGACTCGCCTCCCAGAACCCATGCCAAATCGGCCAGCGCCGACGCCACCAACGGGTGGTCGCCGTCCAGCAACCGGCGGCGGATGGCCAGCATCTCGCGGACGGCGGCTTCAGCCTCCGCCTGCATGCCGCGATCCCGCAGGACAATGCCCAGGTTGCGAAGGGAATCGGCGACGTCCAGGTGCTCGTTGCCAAACTGTTGTCTTCGGATGGCGAGACCCTGCCGCGTCAGCGATTCGGCTTCGGCCAGCCGCTGCTGGCGTCGATACACGGCACCCAACTGATTGAGCGTGGCCGCCACGTCCGCGTGCTGGTTGCCGTGAAGTCGCTGACGGATGGCCAGCGCCTCCCGGTAGGCGGTTTCCGCCTCGGCCAACTTGCGCAGCTTCCACAGCGCCATACCCAGATCCTGCAAGGCCGAGGCGGTTTCTGCGCTTTCCGAACCGGTCGTCGACCGCCAGAGCGCCAAGGCGGCCTGCGCCATGGCCTCGGCGCCTTCGTAGTTGCCGACCTCAACATGGAGACGGGCGATGAGGCTGCGCATCTCCGCTTCCATGGCCGGATGTTCACCCATCTGCCTGCCCAACTGTTCCGAGGTCTTGTCGAGGATTTCACGGAGCATCGCGGTGTCGCGTCCGCGGGCGACGGAGGGCCCCACACCTTCCAACATGCTCTTGAGGAACTGGGTGACTTGCCGGCTCTTGAGTTCGTCCCGCTGCGATTTCCGAAGCGCCTCGCGTTCCTTGGTCCAAGCGACCCCCACCACCACCAGGCTTGCGATCAGAAGTACGGCGATGATGCCTATGGCGCTGAACAGAAGCTGGTTCCGCAGGAAGGCTTTCTGAAGCCGGTACAGACGGCTGGGCGGCCTGGCCAGAACCGTCTCCTGCGCCAGGAAGCGCTGCACGTCCAGCGCAAGGCCGTTCGCGGTCTCGTAGCGGCGCGTTCGGTCCTTCTCCAGCGCCTTCATCACGATCCAATCCAGGTCGCCACGCACCGACCGGATGAGCAGAGGGGGCTCGGACCGGCGATGCCGGGCCACGGTGGTCAAGTCGTCCGCCGCCATCGTGCTCAACCGGGTGGAAGGCCGAGCCGGTTCTTGCTCGCGAATCACACGCCGCACCTCGTCGAGACCCGCCTCCAGCAGTCGACCGGCGTCGAAGGGCGTGGAGCCGGTGAGCAACTCGTAAAGCAGGACGCCCAGACTGTAGATGTCGCTGCGTGTGTCGACGTCCACCTGGGCGAACGCCGCCTGTTCGGGACTCATGTAGGCCGGGGTGCCGATGAGCATCTCGAACGCCGTGAACAGCGTCTTGTCGGTCAGCCGTTGATTCGTGGTCGCCTTGGCGATGCCAAAATCGATCACCACCGGCAGGTCGTCGCCCTCCAACGTTTTCGTGACCAGAACATTGGAGGGCTTGATGTCCCGATGAATGATGCCCTTCTGATGCGCGTGCTGAACCGCCCGGCAAACCTGGGCAAACAGCGTGAGCCGATCCGCCGTCGTCAGCGCGTTTTGGTCGCAGTAGTCGGTGATCCTGATGCCACGGATCAGTTCCATCACGAAGTAGGGTCGCCCCGACTCCGTGGCCCCGGCATCGAACACCTTGGCGATGTTCGGATGATCCATCAGCGCGAGCGCCTGTCGCTCGGCTTCAAACCGGGCGATGACGTTCCGGGTGTCCATGCCCGGCTTGATGATCTTCAGAGCCACCCGCCGCCGCACCGGCTCGTCCTGTTCGGCCATGAAGACGACCCCACAACCCCCTTCCCCGATCTGCTGAAGCAGCTTGTACCGGCCAATGCGGTCCCCTGGCTTTTCGCCCAGCGCCTCTCCTCGCCCATTCAGGATCCCGCGCGGGTGCGGGGACTCCTCCAGGAAGTCGCCCACCCGCTCGCTGGCCCGCAGCAATTCCTCGATGCGGCGGCGCAATTCCTCCTCCCCGGCGCAAGCCTGTTCGAGATAAGCGCCACGCTGCTCGGCAGGCAAACGAAGCGCCTCCGCGAACACCGCCGCCTCACGTTCGCGCCAATCACTCATGCGATGCTCGGAATGGTTCAGCCTCAAGCGGCCAGGCACGGCGACGCGACGGACCCGCGGCGCGAAAACGTCGCGGACCCTTCGCGACAGGCCCATGGCCACCCCCGCGCATGGCCGCGCCAGGATCGTCTTCCCGCGTCGTTCGAACCCCGGGGTCCATCAGGCTCCCCCAGTATAGCGAGATTCCGTTCCCGAAAGGCCAAAGCTTTCTCGCCTTCCCCGGAAACAGAGACCAACCCTGAACCTCTCGCCAGGACCCGCACTTCGCCGGCCCGCCAACTCCACCCTTGACCTTCGGTGACATCTGTCGCCATCTTACGGCGTCAATTGTCGCCAACCCGTGAAAGCTCCCCTCCGCATTTCCCCGTCCGAACGCGATGTTCTCGCGGTTCTTTGGAAGAACGCCCCGCTCACCACCGCCGAGATCGTGGAGGTCCTGTCGGCGTCCAAGGGCTGGAGTCGTGGCACCACCCGCACGCTGCTGGCCCGCCTGGTTCGCAAGAAGGCGGTCGGTTGCCGCCTGGACGGGCATCGGCACTTGTACCGTCCCCTGATCGCCGAGGACACCTGCGTGCGACAGGAGAGCCGCACCTTCCTGCAGCGGGTGTTTGGCGGCGAATCCGCTGACATGCTGCTCACCTTGGTGGAGGAAACAAAGCTCACCCCGGAACAGATCCAGCGGTTCCGCGACATCCTGGATCGGAAGGAGCCATGACATGAACACCGTCCTTCCCGGCGCTCCTGCGATCTTCGAGACTCTGGTCGAGTCGTCCTGGCAAGCCGCCCTTCTCGTTGGGGTCGTGCTGGCCGTCCAACGTGGGTTCGGCCGCTGCCTCACCCCGGGCTGGCGTCACGCGCTGTGGTGGATCGTGTTGGGACGACTGCTGCTCCCGGTGACACCCCCCAGCTCCTGGAGCGTGTTCAATCTGCTTCCCCAACCTTCCTCCACCGCTGCAACGCGCACGGAGGCGGGCGCCACAACATCGGACTGGCAAGCGCTCACCGCCATCGAAGGCACTCCAACGCCGTTCCCAAACGTTTCCCGGGCACCGAGCCGCTCCATCAACCAGTCGTCCGCAGCGGCGGGCGTCTCGCCCCCCGGAGTCCTCCACGGTTCATGGTCCCACTCCGTGTCCGACTTTTGGAAAATGTTCCTCCCCACGGCTCCAGAGGACGCCCCCAGACGGACCATCGAAGCCGGCGCTGTGGCAGCCATCGTCTGGGGCGCGGTTGCCATCGCGTTGCTGACCCGACTTGCCTGGCGCAACGCGATGTTTTCACGCCGGGTGCGAAGCTCGATGCGCCCGGCCAGCGCGACCCACACTCTGCTGCTGGAGGAATGCCGAACTCGCTTGCGAGTCCGGCAGCGGATTGAACTGCTGCAAGGCGATCTGGTGTCATCACCGGCCATCTACGGGCTCTTCCGTCCACGGCTGCTGCTTCCGGCCTCCTTCGTCGAAACCGGCACCTCCGCCCAACTGCGTCACGTCTTCCTCCACGAACTGGCGCACGTCCGCCGGGGGGACCTGGTCGTCCACGGCATCACCCGGATGCTCCAGGCGTTGCACTGGTTCAACCCGATCCTGGCCTGGGCCTTTCGCCGACAGCGCGCCGACCGTGAACTGGCCACCGACGCCCTGGCTCTTCAGGTGGCGGGGGAAGGCGAGAGCCGCGCCTACGGCCTCACCATCGTCGAGTGGCTGGAACGTTGGTCGAAGCACCCCACCCCATCCGGCACCGTCGGCATCCTGGAGGACAACGCCTCCCTGGAGCAGCGCATCCGGGCCATCGCCCGGTTCCGGCAACCGTCGCGGTGGGCTCCGCTGACGACCGTTCTCGTGGCGGCACTCGCCGCCGTCTCCTGGACCAGCGCCCAACCCACCGCCACCGCCACCGCCACCACGGCACCTGAAACAATCCCCGTCGCCGAGGCGCCAGCGACGCCTTCGCCGACGCTTCCTTCGGGCGATTCCAACCGTGTTCCGGTCCTGAGCGATATCCCCTGGATCGGGCGGCTGTTCCAGAGGGTTCCTTCTCCTGACGATCTTCCTGCGACGCTCGAATCCGTGCGTGCCCTGCTGCTGCGGGCGAGTGCTCATCAGGAAGCGGGGCAAACCGCGGAAGCGGCCAGGGCGTACGAAATCGCACAGTCGACCGCGTGGGACGTGGGGACCAACGCTGTTCCCGAGCAAATCCTTGCCGTCCAAGGCATCCAGGCCACCCGCCTCAGTCTGGCAAAGACGGCCTGGGACAAGAACTACCTGCACGAAGCCCTCGCCCACGTGGACCGGGTGCTGGCCGTTGCGCCGGCCAACCCGGATGCCCTGGCGTTGAAGCTCAAAATCCAGGCGCGACTGGCTCAACGGGTGGAACCCAAATTAGGCGGGGCGTGGAGCCTGGAGGAGTGGTGGCAGGACGCGAAGTTGGCTCAGCGAGCCAAAACCCAGAATGGGGCAAATTCTTCCGTCGACGCGAATCAGCACCAAGAACTCCAGAAGCGTCTCGAGGCGATTCGGATTCCGGAAGTGACATTTGAGCACCTTCCTCTGAGTGCTGTGGTGCGCAAACTGAAGACCCTCGCCCAGTCCCATTCGGAGGAGGCAAAGGGTGTGAATTTTTTCATGAATGGTTGGGTCGATCACGTTCGGCCCGGCACGGTGGCCACCGACCCCAACACCGGAGCGGAAGTCAACGTGGCTCCGCCTGAACTCGTAGCGATCGGGGACATCACCATCCACATCAACCCACCCATTCGGGATGTGCGGATGATCGATCTGCTGGAAGCCATCACCCAATCGGCCTCTGCGCCGCTTGGGTTCACGGTGGAACCTTATGGAGTGGTGTTTCAGAAGCCATCCCAGATCCGTCCCCAACTCATCACGCGAATGTTCGTCATCGACATGGACAAGATGGGGAAGGACGTGGCGAACCTGCGCCGGGTCGAAGCGACTCAAACCCCGGTCCCGGGCGTCAGCCCTCCATCCGGGCGCATCCTGCAGGAAAAAGTCCGGCAACTCCTTCAGGATCTGGGCGTCAGCTTGGGCCCGCCCAATGCCATCTTCTTCAAGGATAGCTTTGGCAAGGGCCTGCTCAGGGTCCGCGCCACGGTAGAGGAAGTGGAGAGGGTGGAGGCAGCGATGGAGGCGTTGGACACCGGCACCCGACCATGGCCGGAAGTGGTGCCAGAGGCCGATGCCTGGACGCCCGTGGTACCCCGTGTGCGCGTCGGTCAACTCGACGGACAAGTCAGCCAGGGCCCGGTCATTCCATCCACCCCTCCCGCGCCGGGTGACATCCGACTCGTGCTCCTTCCGGACGATCAGTGGCTTCTCAATGATCGCCCCGTCACCTCGGAGCAATTCGCCGACCATCTGCGCCAAGTCGCGAAGGCGCCGGGAGGCACCAACCGAACACTCCAAATCGAAGCGGGTCCGGGCTTGCCCTGGAAACAGGTCTTTGAAGCAGTCAGCGCCGCTCGGACTGCCGGATTTGATCGAGTCAGGTTTTCCCAGACGAAGTAGCGCTGGGGCACCTTCACGCCCCCAAGGGGGCTGGAGTGTGACCCCTTTCTCTGGGCCGCCAAGTTAGGTGGGGTGGTGTCGCCGAGCGACATTCCGAGGTAGCCAGGCGTTTCAACGCCTGGACACGTGCGACAGATGGGGTTCCGTCACGAAGCGACGGTGGAACCCACCTTCTGGAGCGCCGCCAGACCGAGGAGGAGGCACGAATTCAAGCGTCGCTCCGCGACGCTGCCGTGGTCATCACCCTGAATCCGGACCTTGAAAGTCCCGGCTACCTTCGATCGTCGCTCCGCGACGGCCAAAACGGGCAGACTCCCGTCCCACCAGGGGGCGGCAGAGAAAGGCAAGGGTGCAACCTGGGTTGGGATCCAACCACGCATTCCACGCCCTGACAGGGCGTCATGAACTCTCGCCCATTCAGGGCTGGGGAAGACATGGGGGGCCGATTCCCAGGGCCTGGACCATGGACTTCCCATGGTGCCCCTATCCCATGAACCGCGCTCCGTAGCGGCGGGCGTCTCGCCTGCCGTAGAGGGGGGCGTCTCGCCCCCCGGAATCCCAGGTTCATGGTCCCAATGCGCGATTCGTGAATCGTGGTGGCTACCCATGAACCGGCCCGTCGGTGGCGACGGGCGTCCCGGGATGTCTACCGACCCGGCCGTGGGGTGGCCTGCGAGGAGGGGGCGCTTTGGCTGGGACCCGGGGTTGGGTCCCTGAACTTGAAGATCACTTCGCCGGCGCGCCCGAGACCGAATTTTTCACGGGCGAGTTTCTCGACCACCGTGGTGTCGCTCTTGATCCGCGCGATCTGAGCTTCCAGTTCGCGCGTTTTGCCCAGCTCGGCACGCAATTCGTCCTCCATCTGCATCCGTACACGATTCTGGACGGCCTTTTCCCTTAGGAGCGGCAGACAGGTCATCGCTCCGAGAAGGACGATTAGCACGGCAACCAGCAGGGCAACCAAGCGCGGCATTTCGGCTGAGATTATTGATACACGCGCTGCCAGGATGCCAGCTTTCCCTTAGGGTCAAAGGTCAGCCTCAGAAACCGGTCCGGGGTAGGCGGATCCATCACGATGATCTGGGGGCCCACAACGCTGTAGCCGTTGCCATAGCCAAATGCCCCGTACGGCCCGGGCCCGAAACCCATCCCCGTGGCCGTCCGCATGCCGCGCCCGGTCAACCAATCCGCCACCATCGATTCATCCGACAGCTTGGCGGACTTGTCCGGCGGACCCAGTTCGCGGACGGCGTCGTCGTAGGAATAGGTGCCGACCCGTCCATTCCAATCGATCTTCGGGGTGGCGCACCCGGCGGCTCCGAACAGCACGCCACCCAGCAAAATAAAGGCGATTGCCGCCCCAAGCGTTCTCATGGCACCAAGATGAGCCCGCCGCGCAGCCGATCAAGACCCTTGTCGGGTTAGTGGTTCTTGATGCGGATGTCCTTCACCTGAACCGTCATCGGCGGCCCCACGTGAACCTGCAACGCCAGGACACCGGACTTGGCTGCCTTCGCCGCGTCCTCGTCCATCACGTCGATGGTCGCCACGCCGTTGATGAAGTGCTGGAGGTGGTTGCCCTTGGCGATGATCACGTAGTCGTTCCAGTCCTCGTGCTTGATCTTAGCCTGGATCTCCTCGGATTTGCCCACCGAACCGGCGACCTCGACCTTGGTCTTGCCGTCCGCTCCGGCAACGATGCGGGTCTTCTGTCCGCGCTGAGCGAGAATCCCGCGTCCTTGTTCCTCGTACAGGATGCCGCTGTAGGTCTTTCCGGCTTCGAAATCCGCCTGGTACCCGCCGACGATCGGACCCTGGGGTCCCTGCTTGATCACCTTGCTGCGGTACTGGATGCCGGAGTTGCCGGCCACAATCCGGTAACGGAGCCGGAGTTCGAAGTCACCGACCGTGCCGCCCTTCCAGACGAGGAAGGTGTTGTGCTTGAGATCGGTGTCGGCCTTGGTCTGACCGGTGATGGCGCCGTCCTGGACCGACCAGAGCGCCGAGTTGCCTTCCCAGCCGTCCAGCGACGTGCCGTTGAAGAGGGATTGGAAGCCTTCTTCAGCCGCCTGGGCGGAAGTCAGGGCAAAAAGAGTCGCGGCCAAGGCGAGCAGTCGACGGGGATTCATGGGGGATGCGGGGATCGGAGGTTATGGGTTGAAAGAGATGACGCCGACGCGATGGCCGGAATTCACCCGTTTTTCCCGGGTGCCGGGGTTTCGCGTTGCGGATGAGCGGATTGTTAGCCGGCCTGAATTCGACGGACAACCACCGAAATCCCGGGACCGTCTCAGGGTTGGAGGCGGCACGGAGGACCTGATAGGCTGTCTCCCGGATGTCGAGTGACGTGTTCCAACTCGGGTCCCTGGCGCTGCGATCGAACCTGTTTCTGTCGCCGCTCGCGGGGTACACCAACCTGCCCTTCCGGTGGGTGGTGCGGGAATTGGGTGGGGTCGACCTGTGCACCACCGACCTGGTCAACGCCCGATCGCTGCTCGAACGCCGCGACAAGGCGCTCAAGCTGATCGAAAGCAACGAACACGACCGCCCCCTGGCCGTGCAGTTGTTCGGCGCCGAGCCCGCGGAGATGCGCGACGCTGCCCAATTCGTGGAATCCCAGGGCGCAGCGTCGGTGGACATCAACATGGGTTGCCCGGTGCGCAAGGTCTGTCGGGTGGGAGGCGGGTCGGCGATGATGACCGAGCACGCCCGCACCCAACACCTGGTGCGCACCATGGTGGAGGCGGTCCGCATCCCGGTGACGGTCAAAATGCGGCTGGGCTGGGACGACGCCAACATCACCGCCCCGGACCTGGTCCGCGCCCTGGAAGACGTGGGGATCGCAGCGGTCTTCATTCATGGCCGGACGCGGGCCCAGGGCTTCAGTGGCACGGTCAAACTCGACGGTATCCGGCAGGTGGTCGAAGCCGCGCGCCGGGTTCCGGTGATTGGCAACGGCGATGTCACCACCCCCGAGGCCGCCAAGCACATGATGGACGTCACCGGATGCGCCGGCGTGAGCATGGGTCGCGGGGCCTTTTACGACCCCTGGATCTTCGCCCGCACGCGGCACTTCCTGAAGACCGGCGTGCTCCTGCCGGAGGCGTCGTTTGCCGAGCGCGTGCGGGTGATGTGCCTCCACCTGGACCGGATGATCGAAGTCTTCGGGGAAAAGCTGGGCTGCCTGATGTTCCGCAAGATTGCCCCGTGGTACGGGAAGCGCTTCGGACCGGTCAGCGAGTTCAACCGCCACGTGGTGCTGATCTCCACCCGTGCTGAGTTCCACGACGTGCTCGAGCGTTATCTCCGCTGGCGGGCCCAGTTCTGCGACGGCAGCGGCGAACTCATCGAACGCTTCAGGCCGACCCCCATGGTCCCCAGCTTCCTGGCACCCGCCGAATCCGATGGCCCCGCGGCCACCCGACGCGAGGCGATCCCGGTGCCCAAGGGACCGGTGGACACCTGGTGAAGCCCCGCCATCCGGGCCCCATGAACCCGAGAACCGCCCACCCGAACGCCGGAATACCTGGGGCACGCCGACGGTTGGCCGTGGCGGCATCGGTTGGGCTCGCCCTCCTGGCCCTGCTCGACGCCTGGGCCTGCCCCCGGCTGCCCCGCTGGTTCGAACGCTGGCCCGTCGCCGATTCCGGGTTCACTCCGTGGGAATCCCTGGCACCCGGGGTGGACTACGCCCGGGCGTCGCTCACGCACCCGCGGCTCATGAAGTGCCATGCCATCCGCATCGATCTCACCCATCCGAATGCACGGGTGAAGGTGGCCGGCGATCCCGATGGCGTGGGTGGCATGACTGCCCGCTGGGCCACGTCCTTCCTGCGGCGACACGGGCTGGTGGTTGCGATCAACGCCACCCCCTTCCAACCGGACGTGATCCTGCCGGGACGCACCGTGCGACCGACCGGGCTGGTGGTGAAGGACGCGGAACAGGTGTCAGCGCCCGCGGCGAACCTGGACGCGTTGGTTTTGGAAGCTGGCGGCACGCCCCGATTTCAACGCAGCCAGCGGATCGAACCCGGCGTCTTCGAAGTGGCGGGCGGCTTCGTGGTGACGCTGGAGAACGGTGTGAACCGGGGGGAAGCCGGGCTCGTGGACGCGGTGACTTCGGTGGGACTGTCGGCGGACCGGCGGTGGATGTTCTGGCTGGTGGTGGATGGACGGCAGTCCGGTTACAGCGAGGGAGCCCGCGGCAAGGATGCGGCGGATCTGATGACCACGCTGGGAGCCAGCGACGCGATGCTCTTCGACGGCGGAGGAAGTTCGACCCTGGTGGCCCGTGGAGGGTGGGCGGGCGCCCGGGTTCTCAACCGCCCACGCAGCCCGGTGATCTCCGGACTTCAGCGGCCGGTGGCCTGTGTGCTGGGGGTACGGCCTTAGCTTCAGACCGGCGCACCCTCACCGCGCACCACCCGCAGGCCGTGCGGGGCCGGCGCATCGGCAAACGAGAGTTGGCCGGCCCTGGCCGTGGGACCACGGAACGGGTCGTTGGTGATCAGCAGATTGCCGTCGAGATCCAGAAAATCCGTCAGGTCGGCCAGGTGCGCGGCGGCGGCGATCAACACGCTGCTCTCGATCATGCAACCCAGCATGGTCTTCAGGCCGGCGTCCCGGGCCGCTTTCAGTGCGGCGTACCCGCCGGTGATCCCGCCCGTCTTCACCAGCTTCACGTTCACGGCATGGAAGCTGTCGCGGACCGCCGCCAAATCCTCCGCATGCCGGTACGACTCATCCGCCATCAGCGGGAGCGGGGAGCGTTCCTTGAGCCAGACCCGATCGGCGACCGTCGCGTTCGCCGGCATGGGTTGCTCGACGAACTCGATATGGCCGTCGGCGGCCAGCCACTCCAGGGCCTGGAGCGCTTCTTCCTTGGTCTTCCAGGCCTCGTTCGCATCCACGCGCACCGGCTTGACCGGCGCCGCCGCGCGAAGGGCTGCCAGATTCTCGCGATCCGAAAGACTGCCGAGCTTCAGCTTGAGCACCGGGTAGGACGCTGCTTCGAGCACCTTCTCCTGAATGATCTCCGGGGTGTCCAATCCGATGCTGAACGACGTCACGTGCCGCCCCTCGGCGAAGCCCAATCCCAGAAGCGCATGGACCGGCCGCCCCGCCAGTCGCCCCGCCCCGTCCCACAGCGCGATGTCGATGGCGCATTTGGCCGCGAAATCCCCCGGCGACAAGGAATCGAGGTAGGCGCGACTGCCCGGCAGGTCGTGGAAGGAAAGCCGGGAAGGGTCCACTCGACCGAGGAATCGCTCCACGGAATCCACGTTCTCCGCGTACCGACTGGAAGGAGCGCTCTCGCCGAACCCTTCGACACCCTGGGCGTCCCGGAGTCGCACCAGCGTGACCGGGAATTCATCCGTGCCCGGCCCGCCCCCGGGCCCCGTCCGGCTGGCGATGGTCCATCGCCGGGCAAGACGCAGGCCAAACCGACGAAAGATCCATTCCATGGGCCAATTCAGCAGGAACGCCGTCCGGGATTGAACTCGGAAGACGCACAATACCCCGAAAGGGGGTGGTCCTTGGTGAGCACGCTCACAGCAGGAGGCGCTCGATCTCCGGATACGTGCTCGTCACGGCGTGGGCGTGCCCCAGTTGGTCGCGTCCCAGGCTGTTGGTGATGGCGATCACCCGCATGCCGGCATCCCGGGCCGCCTGAACCCCGGCCGCCGAGTCTTCGATGACCACACAGCAGGACGGCGACACACCCAACAGTTCCGCGGCACGCAGGAAGACGTCGGGAAACGGCTTGGGCCGCGCCACGTCCTGCACGCTCGCCACCGCCCGGAAATAGCGCCGCAGATCGCGCATGCCCAGAACGGCATCGATGACGGCGTGATTGGATCCCGACGCCACCGCCAACGGATACCGTTGGGCGAGGGCGGCGACCAGAGCGGGGATGGGCTCAAAAATGGGTTTCCGCTCCTCGAGCAGTTTCAGGAAATGCGCCTGTTTCCAGGCCAGCAATTCCTCGATCGGCTGCTTCGGGTGGTGTTGGGCAATGAAATCAATCCAAAGCGCGCGATCCGATTTGCCGTAGTAACGCTCGAACTCAATGCCGTGTTCGTGCTCCCCGAACCCCATGAGCGCAAAGATCTCGCGGAACGCCTGCTCGTGGATCGGTTCGCTGTCGACAATGACGCCGTCCATGTCGAAGACGACGGCGCAGGTGTCCTTTTTGAAGTCCATCAAAACGGGGCTCATTGGGTCATCCTTCCGAGGGCGGCTCAAGCGCCGAGAGCGGCTTGACGAAATGGACGGTGCGCCCGACCTCGCGGAAGCCGAGCCGCTGGTGCAGATGCATGGCCAGGCTGTTGTGCAGGGGCGCGCCGCTGGCCAGTTCCTGATGGCCCTGACTGGCGGCCCAGCGCTCGGCGTACTGCATCAGCGAACGCCCAATGCCCTGACCCCGGCGCGCGCGCGTCACATACCAGGCTTCCAGGAATGGGACCGGTCCCTTGGCTCCTTCGGCGCCCTCGGCCCGCACCGAGATCTCCAACAAACCCACGAGTCCTTCCTGTCCTTCCGCCAACACCGTGATGCCCGGTCCTGCCATGAGCTCCCGAATCTTGAGCTCGTGCCGGTGCACCGGACATTCCGGCCACAACTCCGCCCTCAACCGCGCCCAGGCCCCCTGGTCATGGATGGTGGCCGGCCGAATCCGGATTCTCATAGGCTCCTCGTCCTGCTGCAGCGTCTTGGAAAAGCCTGCCTCAGTGTTTTCGCCGAGGCTCAGGCCGTGAGGTCGGGATGCTTACGACGTCGGGACATCGATGTCCACGCCAAGACCGAGCGATGAACCACGGTCCTTCGACCCGTTCGCAGCCCCATCGGCCGCCTCAGACGCTATTTTACCCGGATTAATCCAAGTTCAAATCCGTCCACTGCCGCATAAAGTTAACAGGAAAGGCAGGAACAGAAAGAAGGGATTAAGCGGATATTACACAACATTTAACCTTAACTTTAGCCAATGTAACGTTGACGCAGCGGATCATGAGCGCAAGTTCTAGACTCCGACTCACCCCTCTCATTGTTGTGGCGTTCTCGATGTCTTTGCCGACATCCACGCCACCGCTTGAAAAAGCGCTCGGTGACCGCGCTCGGCGAAGCCGGGGCCACGGCCAAGACGTTCGTGGGGAGTGGGTTGGGAGAAGCACTATGAAACGAGAACTCCTGCTACGAAAACTCGGCCGCCTGTTCGGCGGATCGCTCACCGGCGCCCTGGCGGTCGCCAGTGCCCACGCGGGCATTGTGACGTTGGATTTCAACACCGACCCGACCACGTCGGGTAAAATCACGTCGCTCGTTAGTACCGAACCCACGTCTTGGCGTCAGGATGGGGGCGCTTCAGGCGCCGCGGGCGACGGCTACCTCGCCGTCACCGATGCCAAAACGGGCCAAAGCACCACCATCGTATTCAACGACTTGGAACCAGGGTTCCTGGCCGCGTCCTTCATCTTCGAGTGCGACCTCCGCATGGGCGGCGGCCACAGCAATCCCGCGGACGGGTTCAGCGTCAATTACGCCAGTGCCCTGGATGAATTGGTGGTCGCCGCCGACGCGGGCAGCAACCCGACCGGCCCTTGGAACGGCACGGATGGTGAAGCAAGCCTTCCCGAGGAGGGCACCCGAACCGGCCTCGCCATCGGGTTCGATACCTGGCAAAGCGCCACCATCGGTGGCGTCCAGGACGTCGTCGGCATCAGCGTCCGCGTCAACGGCACGCTCCTGAGCCAGTTCCCGGTGCCCCTCCGCCCCGGCAACCTCTATCCCGGCGGAACCTACGACGCCGCCCCCTACCGTAACCTCGCCAAAACCAATGCGAACTACGCCAGTTCCATGCAGACCGGCGCCCGCAACACCGACGCGATCGTCGCCGCGGGCTACGGTGCGGACGAACGGCAACCGGAGTTTGGTGAAGCGGATTGGGGCCTCTGGATGGCCGGCCTGAACTGGGAACGCTTCCGTTCCGAGATCACCGCAGACGGCAAAGTGAAGATCTTCTGGAAGGGCGTCGAACTGACCCCCGCCGGCGGTCTCCAAACCACCTTCGCCCCCATCCCGGGCCGAGTGGTCTTCGGTGGCCGGACCGGTGACAACTACCAGGCGCATCACGTCGACAACGTCCGCATCGAAACGGTGCCGGCCAGCGTCGGTCTCGTGGGCAGCGTTACCGGAGAGGTCTTCGGCTTCGCCATCACGGCCAGCGACTCCGGCACCTCGGTGGTGGATCCGAATTCGATCCAAGTCACCTTGGACGGTGCCAGCGTCACCCCGACCAGCATCACCAAGGATGCCGGCACCACCACCGTCCGCTACGTGGGACCGCAACCCTACGTGTCCGGTTCCGAACACGCGGTGGTTCTCACCGGCAAAGACCAGGCTGGAAACAACCTGATCGGCTCCGGCACCTCACGGACCTACACGGTGCCCGTCTACGTGACCCTGCCGCCGGCTCTCGCGGTCACGGGAGTCACCACGTCCCAACGCGGGTTCAATGTGAAGAACTACCAGCTCGACGGCATCAGCCACGGCACCACCATCGGCGGAGCTGAATCCACCCTCCGTGGCGATCTCGGCGCCAACGTGGCCGACCTCTCGACCTTCACCTCCGGCGTCTACACCGAACCCGGCGTCATCAATTACGAGCAGGACGCCGCCAATGCCGGTGCGTTCAATTCTGGCGCCACCGCACCCAACGATGTCCCCGACAGCCTGATTCCCGGCATCCCCGGAAACACCTCCGACGCCGCCACGGGCACCGACAACTTCGCGATGGAGTTCATCACCTACCTCCACCTGGATGTGGCGGGGGTCTACACCTTCATCTTCAACAGCGATGACGGGTTCCGCATCACCTCGGCCCTCAATCCACGCGAGCAACTGACCTCGGTCATCCTCAACCAGGCGGACGGCGGCAAGGGCACCTCCGACATCACCAGCCTCGTCTATGTCGCACAACCCGGCTTCTACCCCGTCCGCATCGTCTATTTCGAAGGCGGCAGCGGCGCCAGCGCCGAGTTCTCCATCCAGAAGCCCGGCGGCGTCCGTCGCCTCGTCAACGCCGACAACGCCGATGCCGTGAAGGCCTACCGAGCCCGCACCGGCACCGTCCCGGCGGCCGTCACCTACACCTCCCGCACCCGTGACTCGGGCGCGAGCTTCGGACCCATCACCCCGCTCGTCGTCGACATCGAAGACGGCAGCGCGGCGATCGACCAGGCCTCCGTGAAGCTGTTGGTCAACGGAACCCCGGTCACCGCCACGGTGACCAAGACCGGCACCAAGACCACCGCGACCTACACCCCGACCCTCGCCAATCCGTGGGCTTCGGGATCCACGCTCGCCGTGAAGGTTCAATTCACCGACGCGGGCGGAGCCGCTTACGACGGCTCACTCAACGTGCCGATCGTGACCTACAAGCAGATCCCCGCCGCCCTCGCGACGGCGATCGGAACCGGTGCCACTCCCGGCATGAAGTGGCGCACCTACCAGACCGCCAACGGCCATGGCACCGTCATCTCCGGTGCTGAAAATGTCCTGGCCGGCGGCAACGGCGCCAACATCGCCGACCTGAGCGCCGCCACCGGCGGTCTCTTCGACATCACCTACGTGAACATGGATGAGGCGGGAGGCGCCGTGGGTAACTTCACCGCCTCGGCCACCGCGCCTCAGGACGTGCAAGACGACCTCCTGCCCGGCATCCCGGGCACCACCGGCAGCACCGACAACATCGCTGCCGAAGCACTCACCTACCTGGAACTCCAACCCGGCGTCTACCAGATGGTCGTCAACAGCGACGACGGCTTCGAAGTCACCACCGGCATCAAGAGCGCCACCGTCGCCGAAATGAAGTTCCTGTCCCTCGGCCTGTTCGACGCCGGACGCGGTGCCACGGACACGCTCTTCACCTTCACCGTCCAGCAGGCGGGCGTGTACTTCTTCCGCCTCCTGTGGTTTGAAGGCGGCGGCGGCGCCAACGTGGAATGGTTCACCGTGAACGCCAACGGTTCACGCGCACTCGTCAACGGCACCCAGACCGGCTCCATCAAGGCTTTCCGGACCCGGACTGTCGCCGAACCCACCCTGCCCTCCACGTCCACGACCCTCACCGTGACGCGCAGCGCCGGCAACATCACCATCGCCTGGGTCGGTGCCGGAACCGTCCAGGAATCCACCGACCTCAAGACCTGGGCGGATGTCGCCAACTCGGCCAATCCGTTCACGACGTCGGCGACGACGGGCTCGAAGTTCTATCGAGTCCGCAACTGACCGAAGCGAGCCGGCAGAACGTGTCCCTTCGCGAGGGCCGGATTTCGATCCGGCCCTTTTTCGTGCCCACCTCGCCCGCCCGGAAGAGCGATCGGAACCAACCTTCCGTAGCGGCGGGGGCCTCCCCCCCCCCCCGGAATCCCTGTCCAAGTCTTACCAAGTCCCGCCGCACGTTCCGCCGGGCAAGATACCCGGCTCCACGGCAGGCGAGACGCCTACCGCTACAACGCCGTCTGCGACCACTCCATCGCTTCTATACATTAGTGTCTGTCATAGTACGGACTTGCCCATTCGGGAACAAAACCGTACCGCATGAATTGTTTCCATGGTGCATATGAACCTTGTCTGGAGAGGCTAAAAGTTTCGTGGATGGATCGTTTACACGAAGCATATCGGCTGTTAGCAGGACTGCTGCAGTTGAACCCGTTGCTCCAACAACTCCGATTCATCATGAGATTACATTATACAAAAAGAGAGCTGCCCTTGGCTTTCGCAGCCCTGTGTGCCTTGGGGCTCTTGCCCGCCCAGGCGGACTACCCGGCCACCGTCCTCTCCAAGGGACCCGTGTATTACTGGCGACTCAGTGAAAGTCCCACCATTCCCGCCGGCGACATTGCCGCCAACCTGGGAAGCCTCGGTGCCACAGCGAACGGCTACTATCTCGGCGCGGCCAGTCATCCCGTCGACGGCGCATGGGCGGCCGGCGCGAACACCGCAGTCAGCCTGGACGCCACCGCAGGCACGGTCGTCAGCGTGCCGTACAGCGCCGCGCTCAATCCCCCGACCGCCTTCACCGTCGAAGCCTGGTTGAATCCCAATGTGGAAACGACCACCGCCGCGCCGACGTGTGCCCTGGCTTCCGGGCAGTTCGCCGCCCCACGTTCGGGATGGCTGATCTACCAGGTCGACAACGGCTGGAGCTTCCGGATGTACAACCAGAATGGTACCGCCACCTCGCTCGACATCTCCGGCGGCGGCGCTCCATCCCTCGGGACCTGGCACCACGTCGTCGCCGTGTACGATGGCACCAACGGGTACGTGTACGTGAACGGCGTGCAGGCCGCCACGGGTGTCCCGACCGGCTATGTTCCCAGCGCTGGCGGCCCGCTGTTCATCGGCGGTCGCAGCGACTCCAGTTTCTGGTGGAACGGCCTGGCCGATGAAGTGGCCATCTATGGCAAAGCCCTCACGGCGGCCGAAATCGATTCCCACTACAAGAACGGCATCAGCATCGCCCCCACCACGCCGTACCAGCAGCTGGTTCTCTCCAGCAGTCCCCTCGGCTACTACCGGCTGAATGAGCAGGCGTACACACCGCCCGCCACCCTGCCGGTCGCGCGCAATGTGGGCACCGCCGGCGCCAGCGGGGATGGCTCCTACAACCCGGGTATTGATGGCAAAGCCGCCGGCCCTCGCCCGCCGGCGTACAGCGGGTTTGAAGCCGCCAACACCGGCCTCGGAGCCAACGGCACCGCCGGTTTCGTCGGCACCCCGGCCACCCTCAATGATCTCCCTCAGTTCACCATCACCGGCTGGCTCAAGCGCGGCGCGTTCCACTCCGGCCGCGGCGGTTACTTCGGCCAGAACGATCTCCTGGAGTTCGGTGATGCCGATTCCGGCGCCAACATCGAGGCCTGGATCAACGCCTACAACACCAACATCAAGATCCCGTTCCCGTTCCGGGACGAGGAATGGGGCCAGTTCACCCTGGTCGGTGATGGCGCCTCCGTCACGCTGTACACCAACGGCCTGCCGTCCACGTCCATCACCCAGGCGGTGGATAGCTACGGGTCGAGCAGCTTCTCCTTCAACATCGGCGGCGGCGGCATCTTCAACGCCACCGGCGATCATTTCCTCGGCAACATCGACGAGGTCGCGATCTTCGACAAAGCCCTCACCGCCTCGGAAGTCCTCAGCATTTACCACGCCGCCAACATCGCCCCGAGTATCGTTTCCCAGCCGGCCGCCCCCGATCGCAATCTCTACGAGGGCAATGCCGTCACCCTCAGCGTCGGAGCCACCGGCACACCTCCCTTGCGCTATCAGTGGCGCAAAGGCGGCGAAAATATCGCCGGCAAAACCACCGCGGAACTCACGTTCGCCAGCATCACCGTCGCCGACGCCGGCACCTACGACGTCCTCGTGAGCAGCGACCACGGCACCGTCACCAGCGCCGCTGTCACCTTGTCGGTGCAACCCGCCGACAACATCGCTCCCACGGTTCAGTACGCGGCCGGCACCAGCGGCTTCAACAGCGTCCGTGTCTGGTTCTCGGAAGCCCTCGACAGCGCCACCGCCCAGACCGCCGCCAATTACCAGATCTCCGGCGGACTCACGGTCACTTCCGCCACCCTGTCCGCCCCGGCCGGAAGCCCTGGCGACAACATCGTGATTCTCGCCACCTCCACCCAGACCCCGGGCACCACCTACACGGTGACGGTCAGTGGCGTGAAGGATCAGAGCGCGCCCGGCAACATCATCGTCGCCGGCAGCACGGTGTCGTTCTCTTCCTGGACGCTGGCACCCGGCTACCTGAAGTTTGAGCACTTCGACAACATCACCGGCGCCGCCGACTCCGATATCACCAAGGGCCTGGCCGATGCCCGCGTCATCGCCGGCACCCCCACCACTTCCGGCTATGTGCAGGGTCGCTTCGACACCCGCACGATCTTCCCGGATGACAGTCACGAAGCGTACCTCGCCCGCATCACCGGTTGGATCACCCCGACCGAGAGCGGAAGCTACTACTTCTTCCTCGGCTCCGACGACGCCGGCCGCCTGTACCTGAGCACGAACGAAACGCCGCCGAACCCGGAGACCGACACCCCGATCTGCATCGAAATGGATTGTTGCGGCGCCTTCATGGAGCCGGATTCCGGCGATGCAGCCACGACGGCCGAACCCATCGCGCTTGTGGCCGGCAGACGCTACGCCATCCTCGCGCTGCTCAAGGAAGGTGGCGGCGGCGACCATCTCGAAGTCGCCTGGCGCAAATCGACGGACACCACGGCGGCGGCAAGCCTGCCGCGCATCCCGGGCCAGTTCCTTTCGGCCTATGTGGATCCCAATGCCGAAATCCAGTTCACCAAGGCCCCGACCGACATCGCCGCCACCTTGCCGACACCGGTGGTGACGTTCGCGACCGCGGACTTCACCAAGACCGACGGCGGCTACACGGTGGAGAATACCGAAACCGCGCCTCCAGGACCCTGGACCCACGACGCAGGCAACGGTCAGTGGTCTGCCGACGGCGGGGAAAGCGCTTGCTCCGGCCCCTACAATTCCCGCCTCAAAAGCCCTTCGTACACGGTTCCCGAAACCGAGGAAGTCACCCTCACCTTCAGTCATCGGTACTCGTTCGAGGGCGACTACTGGGATGGCGGCCAGGTGCGGATCAGTGTGAACGGCGGAGCCTTCGCCTCCGTGGACCCCACCGCGTTCATCGCGAATGGGTACGCAACCGGCAACATACAGGGAAGCGGCATCCTCAAAGGTCAACGCGCGTTCAACGGGGACTCCGCCGGCTATTCCACCGGCGCCTTCGTGACCAGTTCGGTCATCCTCGGCTCCTTCCAGAAGAACGACACCATCGTCGTCGAGTTCGCCGGGGCGTGGGACGAATGCACCACGGCCAGCGTGCCGGCATGGGTGATCAAGAATGTCGAACTCGCCTATGGCAAAGCGCCTCGCGCCTCGACCTTCGAAGCCGCGGCGTCCGCCACCCGGCAGGGCTCCCCGACCTCCTTCACCTACCAATGGCAACGGGATGACGGAACCGGCTTCCAGGACATCGCCAATGCCAGCGCGGCTACCTACCGGATTTTCCCAACGGCCGCCGACCTCAACGCGCGCTTCCGCGTGGTCGCCAGCGTGCCCGGGAAATCCCTGGCCAGCTCGGTCGTGAAACTCATCGAGGGCGGAGCCATCACCCCCGAAATCGCCATCGCCCGGTCCGGTGCAACCATCACGGTCACCTTCACCGGCAAACTCCAGTCCGCCTCCAACCCTGCGGGGCCGTACACGGATGTGGCCGGGGCCACCAGCCCCTACCCCGTTCCTGCCGCCGCCGGGCCGCTGTTCTTCCGCAGCTCGCAGTAGCTGCCTCAGCAACACAAGCGAAGTCGATCCGCTTTCGGGTCGCCTTCGTCATCCGCACGACGACCGGGAACATCCTGTTCCCGGTCTTTCTGTTTGTTATTCCGGGCGGGTTCCCCAACGCACCCGGCGTCACGGCTCCATCGCAAAACCATTCCGCTCCAACAAAGTGCCATCGGCATACTGCAACCGATGCAGCGCCTGGAGCAGGTCCGCGCGGGCACGGTTCTCCGACACGCGCGCCGCAGCACGGTCCCCTTGCAGTTGAAGCACAAAGAACAACGCGCTCCCACCCGCCGCCAATTTTCTCTGCTCCGCCGTCAGCGCCTCGTCGGCAAGCCGTCGGGCCTCCGCTGTCAACGACACCCGTTCCCGGGCAAATTCCGCCTGGGCATGCGCATCGGCGACCTGCCGTCGCACCCATTCCTCCTGCTGCTTCACCCGAAGTTCCACCTGGCTCCGCATTTCCTTCGCCGCCCGAAACCGCGATCGCTCCACACGCCGCGTGAGTGGCATCGAAAAAATGAACCCCAGTGACTGACTCGGGGTGTCCCCCCGTTCCACCTCGTCCCAGGCGTCGCCAAACGACGCCGAGGACAGCGTCGGCAGCCCCGGCACCGGCTGCGCGATGCTGGCACCGCGCCGGCCATAGCCGCCGACGAAATCCAGGCTCGGAAACAACTGGTTTCGCCAGAACCGCACATCCAGATCGGAACGGTCGCCCTCCAGTCGCATCTGCGCCAAATCCGGGCGCCTGGCATCCGCCAGCTTCCAACTGCCTTCGAGATCCAACACCACCGGCCGAAGCGCCAACGCCCCGTCCAATTCAGGAACCACCGCCGTGCTCTGCGTCCAGGCATCGCCCAGCAGCGTTCGCAATTCGTGGGCCGCCAGCGCCGCCGACTGATCCGCCACCGCCAGCCCCGCCTCGGCCGCCGCCACCTGCGCCGCCGCCTGGCTTTCGTCCAGCACGGTGAGGGTTCCCCCCTGAATCTGTCGGCGCACCCCGTCCAGCAACGAACGGCGAATGTCGCAAAGCTCCGCCTGAATACGGCGTTGTTCGCGGGCGAATCCCAGTTCATGGAAGGCCAACGCCACCCGGCACATCACGTCCAGCACTCGGAATCGCAACACATGCTCCGAGGCGCGCACCGCCAGACGGTTCACCCGCACGTTGAACCGCGCCGCATCGATCCAGGCATTGCGCAGCAGCGGCTGACGGACCGTCGCCACCAGCCGAACGCTGTAGGAATCGAAGTCGAAAAAGTTCCGCACCCCGGCGCTGTGCGCATAGTCCCCCGCCAACGTGTACGTCATCCCGCTCGGCGTCAGCCCGGTCATCCCCATGCGAGTCACCTCGGAATCGGCCTGGTAGATCGCATCCCGACTGAAGTCCGCCGGGTCCAACCCACCGCTGTCGGACAGGCTCTCCCACCGCGTGTCCGAGAGAAAGACCGGGTCGTAGACGCCCCCCACCGCATCCAGGGACAGGCGCGCGAGCACCGGATTCAGGCGCTCGATCTGAACCTCCCGATTCCGCTCCAACGCCATCCGCCAACAGTCTTCCAAGGTGAGCCGCGATCTCGAATCCGGAGGCTGCAACGCCGACTCAATCTCCGCAGCCCAGGTCCCGAGCGATCCCAGAAGGAAAGCCCCCACCCAACCCCAACTCTTGGCGGCGGCGCTCACGGGTTCTTGGGAATCGTCACGCGAAACACCCGGGGCGGATCCTGAACCAAAACATCCGATCCCAGTTCGGCCGCCTCGACCGGTGTCCAGGGTCCGCCCACCGCCATCCACGGTTCAGCCGAAGCCCAGCCTCTCGCCTCCAGCACATACGATCGTCCCGGAAATCCCCGGAACCGGAGGCGCATCGTCCCGTTCACCGGCGCGGCAAACGAGAGCTTCAAGGCATCCGTCGTATCGCGCGGATCCGTGCCCGCTCGGTACTCGTCCACATTCACCCAACCGTCGCCGTCGGTGTCCGCCGTGGCGTCGTTCGCAGATCCGGGGTCCAGTCCATGGGCCAGTTCCCAGGCGTCCGGCATTCCGTCCTGATCGGTGTCGAGATCCGGCACAACAGGAACCTCAGCACCCGGCGAAGGCAGATCCCGGTTCCAGGAGCCGGGTTCATTGCCATGCCCGCGGGGTGCCACCCGCCGCAAGGCGCGCCCACCGTTGGCCTCGATTTCCGGCCAGACGGTTCCCGAACGGTGATCCAGGCGATCCACCCTCACGTAGGGCACAAATCCGGGCCGCTGGCTGTCCGTCCCCTCCGGGAAATCCGGTGCCTGCAACTCCAGCGAACGCTCTTCGGTGCCCGCCGAACCCGACCACGGCCCAAAGACCCGGACCGAATCGGGGATTCTGTAGGCGGCCCTGAACGCGCTCAGGCGCTCGCCGGAGGCGGGATCGAAAGCCACCAGGAGACAGCGCTCACCCGCCTCCAATGCCACGCCCGGTTGAAAATCGAAGCGCAGATCGCCACGCAACCGCCAGGCATTGGTCGGAAAGAAGAGATCATACAAGGGAACCGCTTCGGACCCGGGATTGTGCAATTCCACAAAGCGCTCGGCCCGGCCTGCCGTCGCGTTCTCGGGAAGGGCGAAATACCATTCCGCCAGCACCACCTCGGGCACGCGAAAGGTGGTGTTTGCCGCGCCGCGTCCCAGGCGGAACTGCTGCACCGAGCCGGGCGCTTCCACCCCGAACGTCGGCCGCTCCAAAGGCGCGAAATCAGCCCCAGCGGAAGTGGCAACGACTCCCAGGGCCACCCCGTTTTTGACCGCTCCAAAGCGCACGCCGCCCCGCTCACCCGTCAGGTTGCCGTCGGCATCTCCCACCGAGAGCCACACTTCATCCCCCTCATACGAGTTCAGGGAAAAACCCAAGGCTCCGGCGCTGAATTGGTACTGGCAGAAGACAACATACCCACCGGGGGCAAGGGTCGTGCCCGGTGGAATGCGGTACTTGCGCGGCGTGCCCGAGGCGTCGCTCAACCACCAGTGGCTGATGTCCACCGGTGCACCCGTCGGATTGTGCAGTTCAATCGCGTCCTCCAACGGTGGATCGGTATGCGTGAGCACTTCGGAGACGATCACGCGCGTGAGTTCGCGACCATTCGAGGCTCCCGGAGTCGCACGTCCCGCCGGGAATTCCATCAAGGCCTCCCCGCCATCCGGAGTGCGTCCGCCGGAGAAGTCCGCGGATTGTGCCCCAAACGTCACCCGATCCAGAACCGTGACCCGATCCGACGCCACCAGGGTCAGTTGCTCACCCCCGGCACTCAGCCGGAAGTCGAGGTGGTCGGCGTCCGGTTGTCGGAGATCGGACGCGAAGAATTGAACAAACCCACCCGCAGCGATGAATGACAGCGCCGGAATCGGGCGGTTGGCGGGAGGCAGAGCCGTTCGATCGGTCAACAGCATCCCCGACACCTCCACCGGCCGGTTGTCGGCGTTATAAACCTCCAGCCAGTCGTCCCCCGTCGAGGGGGATGCCATCCACTCGTTGATGCGTAAGCGCGCCGGATTCCCCAACGCCACTTCCCGATTGGCCTCTCCCGGCGTCGCCTCCGACAGCCGCCACTCCGAACCCACCCGGGCCAGGGAACGATCCGCGACCTGCAATCCGAACACCACTTCGTCCCAGAGGCTCCCATCCGCCCCCGACAACCGGATGCGATCCCCGGTGGCGCCAATCCCAAAGCCCGCCTGTGGTGCAGGAAGTCCCGGATTGCGGTCGCACCACACCACCAACCGCTCACCAGGCCCAAGCCGCGTCCCCGTCGTGAACACCAAGGCCGTCGTCGCCAGTCCGTCGTCGCTCAGCACAGCCCCACCCAGATCCACCGTGCCCTCGGTCGTGTTCCGCAATTCGACAAAGTCCGGAAACCGTCCGGAAACCGACGCCGCCCCACGGTTGTCCGCCAGCACCTCGTCGATCACCACCGGCGCCGCCGCCCGCCCGGACAGCATCGTCGCCGCAAGCAGCAGCACCACGATCACCCGGCGACAAATGTCCGGGTTACCGTTGAAAACGCATCGAGTCATGGAGGCAGAAGTCATGGGGGGAAGGTGACCGAACGAAATCGCTTCAACGCCGCCGATCGAAGCCTCTTGCAATCGCGGCCCTCCACCTTCGTGGTGCCGTCGTCGCTGACCATCATCCACGTCGTGTCGACTCCAGCCTCGACGGGATCCACCCCTTCGGCGTTGAGCGTGGCCACCGTCGGGTCCGGAAGAGGCTCCACTCCGGACGAACCTGGACGCCATTCAAAGAGTCGCCCGCGCGGAGCATCGTCGTACGCTCCCGCGGCGATCACGACCCGGTCGTCAACGGAGCCCAATCCGCGCACACCCCGGTGATCCAGGTTGAGCAGGATGGGTTCCCCGAATCGGGCCGCACTGCCTTCCACCACGGCCTCCGGATTCTCGAGCGGGATCAGGAGGGCCAGGCCCGCAGGTTGAGGATTTCGAAACCCAATCAGGAGCCGCCCGTCCGGGAGTGCGGCGAGTCCCTCCATGTTCAGCGCGCCAGGCGCCTTGGGAGGAAGAGCCGCCGCCTGAGCCAACCCAAATTGGGCGAACCGGGGATCCGCGAGAAGATCCTGCAACAGACGCATCACCGGCTGACCCACCGGTTTCAGCCTCGGATAACCCGGCCCGGAAACGATCTCGGTGGCGAAGAACCGGTGGCGGCTGGGACGGAATCCACCCTGACGGTTCCGGCCATGGGATGAGATCCAGTAGACCCGACCACCCACCCTTGCCGCCGCCTCAAGGTCAACTTCCGGATCCTTCGGATCCACCCGAAGAAACCCCGAGAGGTCCAGGGACCAGACAGCCATGCCACCCGTGTCCCCACGATAAATCCGCAGCACGTTGTCCTCGTCATCCGCCACGGCCCGGTGATCCGCATCGATGGACACGACGGCCGAGGCATCGCAAGCACCCCGAAAATAGGTGACCCCGGCGGATGCCTCCGCCCCACCACCCCCGATCAGCAGTGCCAGCGTTAGTCCCATCAGGCAGCCCGCCACCCCGCGTCGGTGGCGGTTCCACCACCGGCTCCCACACTTTCTGGAAGAACGTAGCGTCATGGTTCTCTTGCTTCCTCGGATGTTCCCGCCACGGCCGCCGCACGCGCGCCCCATGGAACCCGCACCAGCACATCCACCATCTCCCCGGGACGAACCGCCTGGTCCGCGGGCAGATCAATGACCACCGGAAGACCCACATCCATCAGCGCGCCATCGCGCACCAACGCCAGCGCATTGGTGATCGGCTCAAACTGGCTCCCGACATGCTGGATCACGCTGGAGAAGCGTTCCCGCAACGAGGTCCGCCGCACGATCTGAACCGCCATGCCAGCCTTGGGATCGAACCCGATCGGTTGCCGCATGTAGCCGACGATCCGTTCCGCGCGATGCGCCTGAATGGTCATCACCGGCTCGCCCTCCACCAAAAATTCACCCGGCCGCCGCAACCATGCCCCCACGGTGCCATCCATCGGCGCCACCAGGGTCGTGACCACGTCGTTCATGGATTCCTCCTCAATCCCGGCACCGGCACCGGTCGTCCCCGCGGCCAGCCCGGGAAAGAGTGCAGCCCCGGTCGCCATTCCCTCAGCCAAAGCCCGGCGTTCCTCCAACTCCCGCAAACGCGCTTCCACCTCGTCCATCAGGCGCTCCTTCTCGCGCACCTCCGCGGCGTTCATGTCCCGGTTCCCCCGGCTCACCTCGATGGTTGTCTCCGAAATCAAACGGTCCCGGAACAACGGCTCCAGGCGATTCACTTCCCGGGTCGCGAACTCCAATCGGACCCGCGCGATGGCCAGTTCGGACCGGATGCGCGCCAGATCCAGGCGGATACGTTCCAAGTCGACCGCCCGAACCTCCGACAACGGCGGCGCCGCCTCCAACCGGGTCATCTCCAAGCGCAATCTCAGCCGATCCATGGCCCCGCGCGGATCAAAGCCCCGAACCACTGCCACCGGATCGCCCTGACGCACCACGGCATACGGCGGAACAAGCATCTCCAGGAGCGACCCGGCTTGCGGGGCCATCACCATCACCCGCGCCCCTTCACCCATCCCGATGAATGTCCGGCCCCCTCCCTGATATCGCCACAGGAACACCGCGGCCACCAACGCCACGCCGAAGGCGAGAAACGGCAGAAACCGATCACAAAACAACCGGATCCAGTGACCTGGCGGGGAAGGTATGGGCGGCAGTGGTTCCATGCGCGTCGGTCCTGGCACGCCTCAAGTTCCCCGGGCGCCCAACGCACCCGATTCCTCGGCGCCAGCCTTTGCGCCAATTCACGGACCTGCGCTAAACTCGAACCGATGCTCGTGCTGCCCAAGACTAGCGAATCCCATGCCAGCGCCTCCCATCCGGCGACGGTGGGGGATTGGCCAGGAAAACCGGAGAATCCTGGGGATCCGAACCGGAAACCCGCCCCGCCAGGTGAGACCAATCGTTCCACCCCTGGAACGCCCGGGACCACGCTGCGCACCGAAGTCCGTGGTCGCCGTCGGCTCGTCCTTGGCGGCTGCCTGCTCGGCCTGGCCCTCGTGGCCATAATCACCATCGGCATTCGCGACTTCCAAACGCTCCGAGCGTTCAGCCAGATCCTTCCGTCCACTCCCGCCCCGATCGGCCCATCCCTCGTGGCCGGCATCGAACGGCTGGATGCCCTGCTTCTGCGGCTTCAGTTGACCGGCGACCCCGCCCACCGCGACGCGTTTCTGAGCGAGTCCCGCGACTGGACCCGCCAACTCGGGGAGGCCCGAATGGCGGCCGGGAACAATGTCGCTCGAAACGCGGCGTTACAGCAGGCGGCCGCGAAGCTCACCGAGTACCTGGAATTCACTCAGGACGTGCTGTCGCGGACGCGCCCCAGCTTGCGCCGCGATACCGCCGCCCAACTGGCCGCCGAAATCGATGCCGCCTCGGCGTCTCTTCGCACCGCCGCCTCCGCACTGGTCGCCGTCGAGACCCGTTCTGCTGACGCCAACATGGCGCGCATCACCGCCACCCTGGCCGCCATTTCCCAACGCTTGGCCATCACCGCCATTCTGTTGCTTGCCATGGCCGCCGTCGCCGTTGTCCTCGCTTGGCGCAGCCTGCTCACCCCGCTCCAACAGGCGCTTCGTCTTCAGGAAACCAACCGTCACCACCGCGATCAACTGGCCCAGCTGGGGACCGTCGCGGCAGGGGTGGTTCACGAAATCCGCACCCCGCTCACCGCCATCAAGGCCCGTGCCCATCATCTCCGACGATCCGCACTCGATGGCCATGCCGACCTCACGGTCATCGAGGACGAAATCCGCCGGCTCGACCGCATTCTTGAGGACTTTCTCCAGCTGGCCCGCCCGGGCCAGCCGCGGCGGGAGCCGGTGCCCATCCCCGCCCTGCTGCAAGGCATTCACGACCTGGTTCGACAACCCCTCAGCGACCGGGGCATCACCATCCGCCTGGAGAATCCACCAGACCCTCTCGTGCTAACCGCCGATCCAAACCATCTGCGACAAGTGTTGCTCAACCTGGTTCGGAATGCCGCCGACAGCCTGTCGTCGGGTGGCGTGGTGACGTTGCGCGCCCGGTTGGGCATGGACACGCGATCCAAACCCGCCTCCCCCGTGGTGATGTTGGAGGTGGCGGATACCGGAACCGGAATCGCGCCCGAGGTGGAAGCCCGGCTGTTCGAACCGTTCGTGACCGGCAAACCGCAAGGCACGGGCCTCGGCTTGTCCATCGCCGCGCAGCTGGTGGAGGCGCATGGCGGCCACCTCCAATACCAGACGCAGTGCGGTCGAGGCACGGTCTTCACCGTGGTCCTTCCCCGACCTCACCCGGCCTCACTACCTGCCACCAACTCACATCCATGAGCGACCCCAAATTGCCGCGGGTTCTTCTGGTCGAGGACGACGCGGCCATCTCCGCAGCGATCCAGACGCTGCTGCGCGCCGAAGATCTGGAGGTGATCGCGGTGGACCGTGCGGAGCAGGCGCTGAGCTGGATCGGGCAGGAGGAGTTTGATCTGGTGCTGACCGACCTTCGCCTTCCCGGGTTGGGCGGCCTCGAGTTGCTGGACCAACTGCGACAACGGCGACCCCGACTCCCGGTGGTCCTGATGACGGCCCACGGCAACACCGAGGTGGCTATCGAAGCCACCAAACGCGGTGCGTACGATTACGTCGTCAAACCGTTCGAACCCGACGAACTCGTCGATCTGGTGACGGTGGCGGTCGAGCGCTCCCGGCTCCTGACCGGAACCGTCGTCCTGGGCGAGGAACCCACCACGGACCACGGCCCGGCTCTGATCGGCAAAAGCCGACCCATGCAAACCTTGTGCAAGGAGATCGGACGCATCGCCGGCACCAACCTCCCCGTCCTCATCCTCGGCGAAACCGGCTCGGGCAAGGAACTCGTCGCCCGCGCCCTCTGTCAGCACGGCACCCGTGCCGACGGCCCTTTTCTCGCCGTCAATTGCGCCGCTGTTCCCGAAAACCTCCTCGAAAGCGAGTTGTTCGGCCACGAACGCGGCGCCTTCACTGGTGCCGAACGACGCCGCATCGGCCGGTTCGAACAGGCGAACGGCGGCACCCTGTTTCTGGATGAAATCGGAGACCTCGCCCATGCCACCCAGGCCAAGCTTTTGAGGGCCCTTCAGGACGGCACCTTCCAGCGCGTCGGCGGCAACGAAACCTTCCGCACCGACGTCCGCCTCGTCTCCGCCACCCATCGAAACCTCGAACGGGAAGTCGTCGAAGGTGGCGGCTTTCGTGAGGATCTGTTCTTCCGCATCGGCGGCGCCATCCTCCGCATTCCGCCGCTCCGCGATCGCCGCGACGACATCCCGCTCCTGGCCCTGCACTTCCTCCGACGTCACGCCGCGACGCTGGGCGTGACGGAACCAGCGGTGAGCGCTGAAGCCCTGGACTGGCTGACCGACCAGCCCTGGCCCGGCAACGTGCGCCAGCTCGAGAATGCCATCCGACAGGCGCTGCTGCAGGCCCGGCCTCGCCCCATCGGATTGGATCACGTGCGCCGTGTCCTCGCCCCTCGCCCCGCCGAGTCCGCACCCGCCTCGCAAACGCACGCGGCCTATGTGGCTCGATTGCTGGAGGGCGCGCGCAATGGTGAACTCACCCAGCTCCGGGAGCGGCTCATCACCGACCTCGAAGCCGAGCTTTTCCGGCAGGCCTACCACGCTGCGAAGGGCAATCAGGCCCAGATGGCGCGTTGGCTCGGCACCAGCCGGCGAACCGTCCGTGAGGCCCTCCAACGGCTGGACGACCTCCCCTCCCACCCAGCCACCGATTGAGGCAACAGCCGTCGCCGTCACTTCACGAACAGCAACGCAGCACCACCCACCACGGCGGTGCTGCCTAGCACGATGAAGATCCAGCGACGCAACGGGGGCGAACCGAGTCCCGCCGCGATGCCGGCCTTCGCCACCGTGTTGCTGATGCACCCCACCACGATGGAGGAAACCGCCAGTTTCGCCGCCAGCGTGCCTTCCCGGAAACCATCCACCATCGACAGGGTGATCGCATCCACATCCGTCAAACCCGCCACCGCGCTCAACGCCACAATCCCATCGGTGAGCTTCAGTTCCGTCGCCGCTTTCACCACGAATTTCACCGCCGCATAG
Organism: Verrucomicrobiota bacterium; assembly: GCA_963205105.1. Lineage (GTDB taxonomy): Bacteria > Verrucomicrobiota > Verrucomicrobiia > Limisphaerales > CAIMTB01 > CAIMTB01. The sequence continues at coordinate 44,159 of CAUJJW010000270.1, forward strand.
AGCAGCGCAAATTGGATCGCCGTCGAAAGCCGCAGCGGGTTGTGAACCACCGGCGGATCGATGACCTCCACCCGCTCGCGGCGTGTCAGCCAAAACCACGTCGCGAAAGAAAGGCCGGGCAACGCCATCACCACCATGAATAGCCACAGCCTCGCCACCAAACCCGTGCTCGTCGCCGCCACGATCACCAGAACCCGGGCCAGCATCACATTGCAGGCAATGATGATTGCCAACGCACAGTCCATCGCCGCTCCCGGTTCTTCACGGCTGCGCCGACTGAACGCCAGCGTGGTGGCCGTGCTCGATGCCAAACCTCCCACCAATCCCGTCAGAACGATCCCTGCCTGGCTCCCCAGAAAACGGGAGAGAATGTATCCCAGGAATCCTAGCCCCGAGATCAGCACCACCATCAGCCACGTCGACCACGGGTTCAGAGCTCCAAACGGACCAAAGGACCGGTTCGGGACCAACGGCAGTATCACGCCCGTGATCGCCACGAATTGAAGGACGCTCCGCACATCCTGGGAAGTGAAGCGCCGCGTCCACTGGTGGATCGGTTGCTTCAGCCCAATCAGGATCATCGTCAACGCCGCCGCCAGGACCGCGGTCGGTGCCTGCTTCCAGAAAACCAGGCCCCCCACAAAAAAGGCCACCAGCGCCGCGCCAAACGTCGTGTAACCGGTCGGACGTTCCGCAGGTCGACCCAGTTGCGTGACCGTCAGGAACAGCCCAAGCACTCCCAAGGTCACCGGAAACGCGAACGGCGCGTTCCGATCCGACGCAAACGCCGCCACCCATCCCAGCATCGACACCACCGTGAACGTCCGCAGCCCGGCAAACTCCGCTTCCTGAGCGGCCTCCTGTTGGTTCTCCCACTGCCGGATCAACCCAATCAAGGCCCCCAGACAGGCGCTCAACAACAGCGAGATCGCAGGTTCAGCCATGGGTCGTGCCCTGGAGCGTAGGTCGAACACCCCCGCCGGGAAAGCTCCCGCTGGCTCTCGCGATTCCGTGGTTGTCAGCGCCATTCCCACGATGAAGTTTCTTCCCAAGTTCCAAACCCAACCGCCGGACTCGTCATGAACCGTCGCCACTTCCTGAAATCCTCCTCCACCCTCACCACCTCCCTCGCCCTCTACGGCGCCGTCCCCGGACTGCGCGGCGCCGACGCACCGTCGCGCCGCATCCGCGTCGGCGTCATGGGACTGGGTCGCGGCATGGACCACGTCCGCGCGCTCCAACAGATCCCAGGCGTCGAGGTGGCCTGGCTGTGCGACATCGACACCCGCCGGATCGCCGCCGCCGCCAAATGGATGGATGGCAAACAGGAGCGAACCGCCCGAACCACCCAGGATTTCCGCCAAATGCTCGATGATTCCTCCATCGAAGCCATCACCATTGCAGCTCCCAGTTTCTGGCACGCTCCCGCCACCATTCTCGCCTGTTCCGCCGGCAAACATGTCTACGTCGAGAAACCCGGCAGCCACAACGCCCAGGAGGGGGAGTGGATGGTCGAAGCCGCCCGCCGCCACAACCGCAAGGTCCAGATGGGCACCCAGCGTCGAAGTTGGCCCGGCGTCATCGAGGCCATCGAAAAGCTGCGGGCCGGCGTCATCGGCAAGGTTCTCGCCGCCCGCACCTACTACGACAACGCCCGCCCTTCCATCGGACGCGGCAAACCAGCACCCGTCCCCGCCAATTTCAATTACGAGCTCTGGCAGGGCCCCACTCCCGAACGCCCCTTCGTCGACAACCTGCTGCACTACAACTGGCATTGGCGCTGGCACTGGGGCGGCGGTGAACTGGCCAACAACGGCGTCCATGCCCTCGACCTCGCCCGCTGGGGCCTCGGCGTCGATTACCCCACCCGCGTCACCTACGTCGGCGGCCGGTATTATTACAACGACGACCAGGAAACCCCCGACACCGCCATCGCCACCTACGATTTCGGCACCTGCAACGCCTCGTTCGATCATTCCAGCTGCAACCCCCGCGCCCAGGCCAAACATCCCTGGCTCACCTTCTTCGGCGAAGGCGGCGCCCTCGTCCAGGAAGGCAACGGGTACAAAGTCTATGACTTGAAGGGCGTCGAAACCGGCACCGGCACGGGTCCCGGCGGCGACGTCGTCCATTTCAAGAACTGGATCGATGCCATCCGGGATGGCGCCCGCCTGAACCAGGACATCGAGGACGCCCAACGCAGCACCCTGCTCTGCCACCTGGGCAACATCGCCCACCGCATCCGCCGCGAGATCCACTTCGACCCGGTCAGCCGCAAAATCGTGGGCGAGGCCGCCGCCCTTCCCTTGTGGGGCCGCGACTACCGCACCGGCTGGACACCGAAAGTCTGAGGCTTTCGTTCCGACACGAACCCAGGCGCTGAAGCGCCTGGCTACCCTCGGGGGTCGCCCCGCGACCCAGGCCGGCACCCAACATTGACGGCCGTCGCGGAGCGACGAACGACGGTAGCCGGGCCTTTTAAGGCCCGGTTTGTGCATGTCGGAATTCACCGCGTCGCGGAGCGACGCTTGAAACCCTGCCACACCGTTCATCCGTCGCTCCGCGACGGTGGCTGTCTTCCGTCACGAATCCAGGCGCTGAAGCGCCTGGCTACCCTCGGGGGTCGCTCCGCGACCCAGGCCGGGACCCATCATTGACGGCCGTCGCGGAGCGACGAACGACGGTAGCCGGGCCTTTTAAGGCCCGGTTTGTGCATGTCGGAATTCACCGCGTC
>CAUJJW010000271.1 GCA_963205105.1 Verrucomicrobiota bacterium
GGAACATCGTACCAAGACTGCGAGCTTCATTGAAAAGAACCGACTCGCCCTGGTGGTCGACGACACCGAAGGCAAGACCTTGCGGAGTTACGGGGGCGTGGGCCTGCCGCATTTGGTGGTGATCGATGGCACTACCGGCTCACGGGAAGACCCGCGTTTTCGCGTGGTCTATCGCAAGGGAGGTTTTGAAGGGGCGGAGAAGCTGCGTGCGGTCATCGATCGGTTGGGTGCGGGTGCGAAGCCCCGTTCCGCTGTTGGCTCCGACGGAGCTGGGGCGTGGATGGCGGGTGGCGGGGATGAGCAGGATGAGGATGGCATCAGGGTCCGCCGGGTGCTCCACCGGTTGGGTGAACAGGGGCTGCTTCTGCAATGGGCGTCGTTGGGCGAGCCGGTGATGGATTCGAGGGCGGACACCAGCGAGGAGGAGGGCAGTTCCGCGGCGGTGGCGCAGCGGGTATCCTTGGCATTCGATGGCGCCCTTTCGTCGGACATTCAGCTGATGCAGGAATCGGCGTCTTACCGACTGGGATACGGGACGTGGGAACTGACGTTAACCGGGGGTTTGGGGACGATCGGAGCGGACTATGTTCCGGTGGACTTTGATTTCTTGGGTGAATCGACGCGATTGGATGAACTCCGTGGGTTCGGTCAACTGACCGGGCGTTGGCGGTGGGGCGAGAGGTTCACGGTGGTCGGGGGAGGCGGGTTGTATGATGGCTTCGCGGACTACCGATCGGTGTGGCTGAGCGAGTATTATCGGCAACAGTTTTCGACGCTGCCCGGTTATGAGTCGCCGAATCCTTCGGGGCACAATGTGAGCGGGGGCGTGCGATGGGAGTATTGGGCGGCGGTAGGGTTCGCCCAGTTGGAGGTCGGGTATCTGGCGGACCGGATCGCGCCGGGGTACGAAATTGACTTCGATGGTCTGCGACAAGGCCGGACCACTCTGCACACGACCAGTTGGCGGATCTCCCTGGAAAACGTGCTCCATCGTCGACTTCGGGTGCTGCATGAATTTCGGAGGATTGACACGTCCGATCGGGACTCGCGACTGGGTTATCAGGGAACGGCGAATCTTGCTTTGGGGGAGCGCTGGGTGGTTCGGATGCAGGGGGGCCTTTCGTCCGAGGCGCCTCAGTTTGAATCGTGGTATGCCGGGGCCACCGTGGAATACGAGTTGGCGGCTGGATGGCTGGTGAGCCTGAGCGCCCGTTACTACGAGGACACCGGGGAGATCGAGAACTCGAATTTTACGAATGCGGCACCTCCGCTGGAGGCATGGCAGGCAGGGTTGGGGCTTCGCTACGTGGGGGAGGGCTGGGCCTTCAAACTCTTCGCCGCACCCTACTCGACCCGTTACGGAGCGTTCGGAATCGGCACTGCCTTCTTCGCGAATCTCTATCGCGACCGCGGCTGGGGATTGGTGCAGGCGGCTTTGGACTGGGAATTTCAGTGAGACAATCACCATGAGCACTCGACTCTTGAAGCATGTCATTGGATGGGCCTTGGCGGTCGTGCTGGCGCCGGCATGGACGGCACACGGCGCCACCCGGTATCAGGCAGGGGATGTGGTGGAAGATTTCACCCTGATCGATCGAACCACCCGGCAGCCGGTGCGCCTGACGGATCTGGCCGGCAAGATCATTTTCCTGGAATGGTTTGCCTGGTGGTGCCCGTTCTGCCAGGCGGCGGCGCCGCAGGTGCACTCTGGAATCGTGGACTGGTATTCCAGCCGCGCGGGGAACCCCGACGGCATTCCGGTGGTGCAGATAGCCATCAATCTGCAGCGGGGGCAGGAGCCGCAGACGGCCAATTTCGTGAACCGCGCGGAATTCGCCCAGGTCCTGGAAGATTTCGATCGGAGCTTGGCCAACCGCTTTCAATCCGGAGGGCAACCGATCTTCGCGGTGATCAATGGCGTCACCAACTCGCCTTCGCATCGTCCCTGGGAGCTCCTGCGGCATCAGGACGGCTATGGGCAACGCGATTTTTCGGAGAGTCTTTCAGAGTTCCGATCGGTGATCGACAGCGTCCGTGCGGCCCCCGCCATCGTGGCTCCCACCTTCGTGCGAGGACCGTTGGAGGTGACCGTGGCTGAAGGAGGTGTTCTGGAATTAACCGCCGAGGTGATGGGAACGCCGCCGCTGCAATTTCAATGGTTCCAGGGCGCAACACCCATCGAGGGGGCGACGTCGGCGATGTGGTCGCGTTCAGCCGCGAGGGTTGCGGATTCAGGTGAGTATCGGGTTCGGGTCTGGAATGAGGCAGGGTCGGCGGAGGCGGTGGTGGCCACGGTCCGGGTCGAGGCGCGCGCCATCGTACCGCCGCGGTTGAGGATTCTGGGATGGACGGAGGAGCGTGAGCTTCGGGTGGAACTTGTTGATCTCGAAGGAAGATCGTGGCGGTTGGAGCAATCGATGGATGGGGTCGATTGGTCGGAGACCGAGGCGGTATCGTTGCCTGGAGGACAGGGGCCAGTTGAGATCCGGGTACCGGTGAAGCCGGCTGGGGCAGCCTTCTTCCGCATCCGACTGGGTCCGGGCTAGGATTGGGTTCGATGAAAGTCGGCCCGTTGCGCCGAGGGCAGGGCTTCGGGTCGGTAGAAGCGGTCGTAGAACTCGGCGTCGAGATGCACGACCTGGTGGCCGAGTCCGCAACGGAAGGGCGGCACGTGGACGGGGAATCGGTGGTAGCGGCGCCAGACGTACTCCAGAAAGGCGGACGCCGCCTGAAACGCCTTGGAGTCGATGGCGTGGATGGATGGGAGAACGGACTCAGGCTGACGCCAGGCGGTGAGTCCGGTGACCTGTCGAAAGATCCCGCGTGGGCCGAATTTGCGGTCGAGCACCGACTTCAAGGCGTCGGTCATGGATGGGAAATTCGGTGGGGAAAGCGCCTGGAGCAGGCGTTTGCCATCGCGTTCCAGGCCGATGGCGAACGGGACGGGGAGGTCCTTGCCCAACAGTCGCAACCCGGCGGTGACGATCGGGCCGGTGCCCAGGTAGCGGCTGGCGGGGAGTTGCCGGAGGGTGAATCCGAGGCTTTCGAACCAGGCGAAGTCGTGGTTCGCGAAGTGGGGAAACCCGCCGAGTCCGAGGGCCTGGGTCATCAGACCGAGGTTTTGCAGGACCATGCCCATCTCGAGATTCACGAAGTCGGTCACGAACTGTTCGAGATGCTTGATGGTGATGACCTTTCCGTGTGCGGGATCGTCATCGAGATGTCCGCCCCGGCTGCGGGCGAACCGGGCGAGGCCGGCCGGACGATAGCCGTTGCGTTCATCGAGAATGAAGACGCCGGTATCCTCATTGAGAATCTCCAGCAGCCCATTGAGGTACATGGGTGTGAGATCGCCGACTGGCAGGAAGTACGAACTGCCAGGAGCGTGGAGGGACCATCGGTTGGCGTTGATGTTGAACAACGGTTCGACCGGTGGATGAACCCGGCGGTCGGAGACCTGAACGCGGACCGACCGGTAGAGGCGGGTCCATTCCCGTTGGGAGCTGAGGGCGATGGCTTGGGACAGTTCAGACTCGGAGAGTTCGTGAGGACGGCGGACCAGCCAGGCGCCCTGGTCGTTGATGACGAAGAGGGAAATGGTTTGGAGACAATCCCCGCTGGCGACCGTGCGTCCGACGAGGCCGGCCATGATGTTGCCGCCGTGACCGGGTGCGTAGCAGAGATCGGCGAGGGCCGGGCCGGTGATGCCGCACGCCGCCCAGGCCAGCAGCGCCTCGTCGTCTTCCGCAAGGGGCATGGCGGGATGGCGGCTGCGGTAAGCGAGAGGGCCGGCGGGCATTTCCATGCCCAGCCCGAACCGGCGGGAACGGCGATTCTGGAGGGCGTTGATGAGCGTGGTCGCCTCGCCGGGGCGCGGTTCCGTGGGTGGGTGAGGCATGCCGGGCGATGAGGCGTGGGCAGAAGATTCGTTCCCGGGGACGTTCATCGACGGATAAACGACTGCGGGACTGGATTGGATGCAAGCCTTGGCCGTCGAGGGCGCGAAGGGGAGCTTTGCCTGGTCACAGAACCCAACGGCACACCGCGCGGACGGTTCGCCGGGTCCTGCGGAGGGGAGGATGCTGCGTGACCCGAAAGGGGCATGGCGGGAAGGTGGATGAGAAGTAATGCTTTTCATCGTCATTCGACGCCGAAGGAGGACGGGCTGGGACTTAGCCGTAGGGTTTCGTCTTGGGACCTCTTTGGGAACGAAGGACGGAACCTCAAGAAGGAGACCTGTGAAACGCATATTACTGACATTGGTGGGCGTGTGGGTGGCGATGGCCGCCTTGGCGAAGACGCCTGAGAAACTGCCGGGGCCGCTTCTGGACGGACTGGGGGGGTGGCACCATGGGGTGACGACCGCCCATCCGAAGGCGCAGCGCTATTTCGATCAGGGCCTGGTCCTGTTGTTCGGCTTCAATCACACCGAAGCGATCCGGTCGTTTCGCTCGGCGGCTGCGATCGATCCGGCCTGCGCCATGGCCCATTGGGGCATTGCCTATGCCTACGGTCCGCATGTGAACCGGCCCATGACTCCGGCGGACAACGTGGAAGCCTGGAACTCACTGCAACGGGCGGTGGCTCTTCTGGAATCGGTGAGTGCCCGCGAACAGGCGTACATCCGGGCGCTTCAAACCCGCTATGAAGCCGAACTGCGACCCGACCGGTCCGCGTTGGACCGGGCCTTCGCGGATGCGATGCGGGAACTGGTGCGCCGGTTTCCGGACGATCTCGACGCCCAGACGTTTTATGCCGAGTCGCTGATGAACACCATGCCGTGGGACTACTGGGCCAAGGACCGAACCCCCAAACCGGAAACCGAGGAAGCGTTTGCCGCGCTTCGGTACGTACTGGCGCGCGAGCCGCGGCACCCAGGGGCCAACCACTTTTACATTCATGCCGTCGAAGCCGGACCCACACCGGACCTGGGATTGCCGTCGGCGGACCGGTTGGTTTCCTCGGTTCCCGGGGCGGGGCATCTGGTGCACATGTCATCGCACGTCTACATGCGGGTGGGTCAGTACGCGGATGCGATCGCCGCCAACGAGAGGGCGGTGCGGGTGGATCGTGAGTACATCCGCCAGTGCCGGGCGCAGGGCTTCTACGTGGGCGTCTATTACCCGCACAACCTGCATTTCCTTTGGTGGGCCCAGTTGGTGGACGGTCGGAGTTCCGCGGCGTTGAAGACCGCGGAACGCTGTGCCGCCACGGCCAACGATTCGGTGTGTGGACCGAGCCAGGTGTTGGAAGCGCCCCGGTTGCGGCATCTCCCGTGGATCACCGCGGTTCGGTTCGGGCTTTGGGACAAGGTTCTTCAAGAACCCATGCCGCCGAGCACCAACGATTTTGCCATCGACCGGGCGATCTGGCATTTCGCGCGCGGTCTGGCGTTGTCGACCACCGGCCGGGGAGGGGCTGCGGCACAGGAGTTGGAGGCGCTTCGGGACCTTCTGAAAAGGCCGGAACTGAAGGCCTTGAATTCACCGGTATTTCCGGCGACCGCGGTACTTGAAGTGGCGGAGGCGTGGCTGTCGGGGCGGGTGTTGGGGGCAGCCGGTGACCGGGTGGGGATGGTCCGCGAACTGGAGCGGGCGAAGGACTTGGAGGATGGCATGCCGTACATGGAGCCGTCGTACTGGCCGTTGCCGGTGCGCCCGACGTTGGGGGCTGCCTTGTTGGCGGCGGGCGATCCGGTGCGGGCGGAGGCGGTGTTCCGGGAAGATCTCGAACGCTGGCCTCGCAATGGGTGGGGTTTGCTGGGGTTGGAGCGGAGCCTGCGGGCCCAGGGTCGTCAGGAACTGGCCGGGGTGGTGAACCGGCAATGGGAACAGGCCTGGGAGCGGTCGGATGTGGAACTGCGGCTGGAATGGTTCTGATGGGAACCCCCTGGGGACCGCCTTCCGTGCGGCGGTAGGCGGTCCCTTTCATCAGGGTTCCGACTCCGAATTGATGTCCGGGGTTGCGGTGAAGAACCGGTAACGTTCATTCTTCGCGTGCATGATGACGCTTGTGGTTGGAACCAACCGGCCTGGGAGCAATTCGCGGAAGGTCGCTGGGTTGATCGAGCACTTCTACGCTGAGATGAAGGTCCCGCTGGCGGTCATCGATCTCGCCAAGCTGCCTTTGGAGACCTTTCTGCCGGTTTCCTACAAGGATAAGCCGGTTTCATTCACGGCCTTCTCCGACACGATTCTGCGGTCCTCGGGTCTGCATGTGGTGACGCCCGAGTACAACGGCGGCATGCCGGGGGTGCTGAAGTACTTCATCGACATGCTGAAGTTCCCGGAGAGCTTCGAGCGGCGGCCGGTCTGCTTCACCGGAGTGGCGATGGGAGCGTGGGGAGCATTGCGGCCGGTCGAACAATTGCAGGCCATCTTCGGTTATCGGAATGCCTACATCTATCCGGAGCGGGTTTTTATTCCACGCGTGCACGAGCAGTTGGATGAATCCGGCGGGTTGAAGGACCCGGAACTCTCGGCCCGACTCCAGGCGCAGGCGGTTGGGTTTGTGGAATTCGTGGAACGCCTGCAACGCATCTCGCTGCGTTCCTGAGCGGCAGCACGACCCGGGGGTTGAAGGCTGGACGCAGGGCGGGCAGGCTGCGGGGCGTGAGCTCGATTTCTGATCGTTTGGCGGTATGCAGTTGGTCGTTGCAGGCGGAATCGCCGGCAGCCCTGGTGGAACGCGTGCTGGGAACCGGGGTGCGCCGGGTTCAGCTGGCTTTGGACCCGCTGCGGGAAAGGCCTGAAATCTGGGGAACAACCCAGGACCAATTCGCCGCCGCCGGGATCGAGATGGTGTCCGGCATGTTCGGCACGGTGGGCGAGGATTACACGACCCTCGACACGATTCGGGAAACAGGAGGCGTGGTGCCCGACGCCACCTGGGATTCCAACTGGCGGGCGATTCAGGCCACCGCAGGACTGGCGTCGCGCCTGGGGCTGAAACTGGTCTCTTTTCATGCGGGTTTCCTGCCCCACGAGGAATCCGATCCCGCGTACACGAAACTGGCAGGTCGCCTCCGCCAGATCGCGAATGTCTTCGCCGCCAAGTCCATTCAACTGGGACTGGAGACCGGCCAGGAAACCGCCGACACCCTGGACGCTTTTCTGACCAAGCTGGGTTGCCCCAACGTCGGGGTGAATTTCGACCCCGCCAACATGCTGCTCTACGACAAGGGCGATCCGATCGTGTCCTTGCGTCGCCTGGGGCGCTGGCTGAAGCATGTGCACATCAAGGACGCGGTGAAAACGAAGGTCCCTGGCACGTGGGGCGAGGAAGTTGTCGCCGGCACCGGGCAGGTCGATTGGAAGGCGTTCTTTGCCACCTTGAAGGAGCTGGGCTACACCGGCCCGCTCTGCATCGAACGCGAGGCGGGCAACTCCCGAATCAACGACATCCAGGCCGGCGCCAAGTACGTCGCCAGCCTCGGGGTTTAAACCACCGGGCTCTCCAGCAGCTCGAGCTTCAACCGGTCGGCATCCATCCGGGCGAGCACCCCCTGGGGCAACGTCAGCTTCCGGGGGATGTGCCCATACGCGAGGTTGGCAAGAATCGGTCCGGGGAAATCCGCCAAGGTCTCCGCATAAATCTGCGGCAGTCCGAAGTGGGGTTCCTGAGGCTCCGGGGTGGCCTGGGTGAACTGCCCCAGTATGAGCCCGCGAAGCCGTTGAAACAGTCCGGCGTTGTCCAGGTGGGTCAACATTCGATGGATGCGGTGCAGTTCTTCCCGGACGTCTTCGAGGAAGAGCAGCGCCTGCCGGAAGTCGGGTTGATACGGCGTCGCTAGCACGCTCATGACCAGGGAAAAGCAGCCGCCGAGCAGCCGGCCATCGGCTTTTCCAGCACGCAACCCGGTCGGCGGCTGATCCGAGGGATGGGGCAGGACACGGCGCTTCGCCCGCGAGGTCAGCAGCCCCCAGAAGTGCTCCTCGGTCCACGGATCCGGACGGTCCCAGAATTCCACGGCGGGCATCGGCCCCGAGAAGGTGACCAGCCGGCTTCGACGCCAAAGGGCCAGCTGGAGGAAGGTGAGATCCGAGTACCCGACCAGAATCTTGGGGTGCCGTCGGGCCGCCCGATAATCCAATTGCCGAAGCAACCGGCAGCAGCCGTTCCCGCCGCGAATGGCGAAAATCGCGTGAATCCGATGATCTCGGAACATCGCGTTGAGGTCGGCGGCCCGCTGCGCGTCGGTGCCGGCCGAGAATCCATGGTGTTCGAGAACGTGGTCTCCCAACTGGACCCGGTACCCCAGGGCCTCCAGGTAACGGACACTTTTCTCGATGCGATCCGGCGATTGCGGTGGGCTGGCGGGTGCGACGAGACCGATGACATCGCCGCGACGGAGACGGGGTGGGCGGATGGGGTCCACGGGGAAAGAGTGTTCTGAGTGGAGTCAGGCGTCACGGCTGCACTTGGTAAGGAACGTTTTCCAGAATTGGGTGACGTAGGGGGACCATGAACCGTGGGGCGAGGAGTGGAGCGGGCGGCCCTCATCCCGGCCTTCTCCCGGAGGGAGAAGGAGACGATGCGCCGCGGGTTTCCAAGGGTTGAGCCGGGTGTTGGCTGGAACGAGTCGAGACGGCTCGCACGGATGGGGTGAGGGCGTGTCGCGACGGGTGGAGCCGCGACTCCCTCTCCCTCCGGGAGAGGGTTGGGGTGCGGGCGCCGGCTTCAATCCTCGCGATGGCTTGCACGGAAAGTTGGAGGCGTCAGGCGGGCGCCCGTTTCTGGAGTTGTCGGAAGAAAGACACGGTGGTGAGGTCGGGCATGGTGAACGCCTACCCCACGATCATTGCCGGGTTGCGCAGTCCCTCGGCCACGGTGAAGGGACTCGTCTATTTCGGCCGGATGCTCGATAAAATCCGTCTCGCAGCTGCCGGAACCTTGCCGGAGGGCTGGCGTGCTGAGCGTGGGCCAGCGATGCCGATGAGCTTTGATGCACGGTGTTGCCGGTTCCTCCGGATCGAGTATTCCGCGCTTGAGGCGGAGGCACTGAAGGGAGGCAGCGACGAGTCGCTCTTGGATTGGGCGTTTGAACACGGTCGAAAGCCCGCAGAGGAGGAAATCGACATCTGGAACGCGTTCATGCTGAAGCGGGGTTGGCGCGATGCAGGCACTCAACGGTTGAACGAGCGATTGGCGGAGATTGGCCTGCCGCCCGGCACGGTGCAGACGATGTTCGAATTCATCGACCTGGACGAAGGACGCATTCAATTAAAGCAGGGTTGAGCACGAGCACGGGGGCATATCTCCGTGTTGTGGATGGGAGATCCAAGCATCGGAGGGTTTTGGACAGGATTCACAGGATGAACAGGAGGCTCAGGAACCCAAGCGGAACGGCATTTCATCCTGTTCATCATGTTCATCCTGTCCAAAAGAGGGCTGTGTCCTCCGACAACACGCAGATGCGCCCTGAGCACGGAGGATCCGGACCGGGTGCTTGACGGGGGGAGGGTGCTCTCCTAGCGTGCCGGGCTCGCTGCGGTCGAGGGCGTTCCTGATCGGGCGGAATTCATTTCTCGCGTAACAAGCAAAGGAATTATTCGTGAACGTGTCTCTGGAGCAGCTCGCGCCGTGCAAGGTGTTGATCAAGATCGAGGTCGAGTCGACGGTCGTCGACCAGGAATTCGATCGGGCCACCTCGGATTTTCAAAAGGAAGCCCGCATGACCGGGTTCCGGCCGGGCAAGGCGCCGCTCTACATGGTGGCGAGGACCTATGCGGCGGACATTGAGAAGGAGGTCCGCCGACGTCTCTTCACGGAGAACTACCGGAAGGCTCTGGAGGAAAAGAACCTTCGCGGCATTGGCCAGCCCAACATCGAGGAAATCGAGTTCGGTCGCGGCAAGTCCTATCAGGTCGCCGTGACCCTGGAAACCGAGCCGGTCTTCGAACTGCCCGACTACAAGGGGATTCCGGTCGAGGTGGAAGTCCGCCAGGTCACGCCCGACGACGTCGAGCGCGCCGTGAACGTGCTACGCGAACAGCGCGGGCAGTTCGGCGATGTCACCCGTGCCGTGGGTTCCGGCGACTTCGTGGTCGTCAACTACACCGGCACCTGCGAGGACAAGCCCATCACCGACCACGCTCCGACCGCCAAGGGGCTGACGGAACAGAAGAACTTCTGGCTCAAGGTCGAGACCAACCATTTCATTCCCGGGTTCACCGACCAGTTGATTGGCGCGTCCGCCGGCGAGAAGCGCACGGTGACGGTGCCGTTCCCCGCTGATTTTGTGGTCCCTGCCGTCGCCGGCAAGGAAGGCAAATACGAGGTCGAAGTGCTGCAGGTGAAGGAACGCCAGCTGCCCGAGCTCAACGACGCGTTCGCGGAACAGTTTGGGGTCAAGACCCTGGACGAGCTGCGGGAAGGGGTGCGCAACGATCTCGAGAACGAGCTCAAGCACAAGCGCGTCACCTCCATCCGCAACCAGCTCATTCAAACCCTGCTGGGCCGCGTCCAATGCGAACTGCCGGAGTCGGTGGTGCAGCACGAGACCCGCAACATGGTTCGCGACATCGTTTACCAGAACCAGCAGCGCGGGGTGACCAAGGAATCCATTCAGGAGCACAAGGATGAGATCTTCTCGGCCGCCAACACCGGCGCCAAGGACCGCGTCAAGGCCGCCCTCGTGCTGAACCGGATCGCGGACAAGGAAGGCATCAAGATCACCGACCAGGAAGTGCTCCAGCGCGTGGCCCTCATTGCCCAACAGCGCAGCGAGAAGCCCGAGAAAGTCCTGCGCGATATGCAGCAGTCCGGGCAGATCAACGCCCTGGCCGAGCAGGTGCTCACCTCGAAGGTGCTCGATTTCATCCAGCTCCAGGCCCTCATCAGCGAGGTGCCGGCCAAGACGCCGACCGCCTGAGCGGCTGGGCGGGACTTCACGAGGGCTGCTGACACCCGTTCGCCCGGATGAGTCCCGAATCGTCGGAAGCGGCAGCTGACCGTGAGCCGCGGGCTCCGGGCCGAGAATCAGCCATTTCAGCGACCCGTTCCGGTCTTCCGGACGGGTCGCTTTTTCGTGTCCTGTTCGAAAGCGAGGAACTCCTGGTGGTGCACAAGCCGGCCGGGTTGGTCTGCCATCCCACCAAGGGGGATGTCTACTCCAGCCTGATCAGCCGGCTTCGGTTGTACCTCGGGGATCAGCCCGCCTATTTGGTCAACCGACTGGACCGGGAGACCAGCGGCGTCACCGTCGCCGCGAAGTCCGCGGAGGTGGCGGGTGAACTGGGACGACTCTTCGAGTCCAGGGCTGTCACCAAGGCGTATGAAGCCATCGTCGACGGGCACGTGGCCACCTCGCCGAGGGAAATCAACGCTCCTTTGGGCCGGTTGGAAGGCAGCGCGGTGGCGATCCAGGACGGTGTCCGGGCGGATGGGGCGGCATCGACGACCTGGCTGGAAGTCACCCGCCGCTGGGAGCGCCACGGGTTGCCGTACACCCACCTTCGCGTGGTGCCGAAGACCGGGCGCAAACACCAGATCCGGATTCACCTCGCGCACGTCGGTCATCCGATCGTGGGCGACAAGATCTACGGTGGCGATTCGGGGCGATACCTGCGGTTCGTGGAGGGGCGGTTGACGGAAGCGGACCGGGTGGCCTTGCGCTTGGCGAACCATGCGCTGCACGCGGGGGAATTGGGGTTTCGGTGGCGGGGCGTGGACTGGTCTTTCCGGTCGGAGGCGGAACCGGAGTTCGTTGGGTTTGTGGGTTAGAGCCTGTTTGCAAACAGGGCCCCTTCCAATTTTCAGCCGGGCTCTTAGTTGGATTGGCGGTTTGCGTGGGGCCGGTGGCTTTTGGTAGATGCGTCTGATGCAACAGCCCGAAGGCACCGGCGGGGACCGGATTCATAGTGAGGAGTTCCTTCGTTCCCTCATGAGCCGGCAGTTGCGCTTGTCGGTGGCCTGCGCTGCCGCGTTCCTGGTCATGCTGATCGGATTGCCTCTGGCGAACTACCTGGCGCCGGAATGGATGGCGCAGAGAATTCTCGGCGGTTTCACCCTGACCTGGTTCCTGCTGGGGATCGGCTGTTTTCCGGCGGTTTGGCTGATCGCCTGGATTTTTATCCGCCGCTCGATCGCGCTGGAGGATGACGAAGTGGCGGAAGTGAAGGACCCGGGCGGGGACACCCCGGGACGGCGGCGGTTGCGGGTGGACGCGCGCAAGGGGGCGGAACGCCTGATGAAGGTTCCACCGAGGAACTGAGAATGGTGTAGGGAGTGAAGTGACCGTGCGTTGGGGAGCAACAAGACCTTCCAGGAAAGACGACAGGAATGATTGATCCATGGATTCTCGGATTCAGCGCCTTCACGGTCATTGTGACCCTGTGGATGGGCTTTTGGGCGGCGGGCAAATCGAAGACCGCGTCGGACTTCTTTGTGGCGGGACGTGGCGTTTCGGTGGGGTGGAATGCCTCGGCGATTTCGGGCGAGTACCTGAGTGCGGCGAGCTTCATGGGAATCGCCGGCATGGTGATGTCCAGCGGTTATGACGCGCTGTGGTATCCGGTGTGCTATGCCTGCGGGTACCTGTTCCTGCTGCTGTTCATTGCCGGGCCGCTGCGGCGGTTCGGGGCCTACACGATCCCGGACTTTGCGGAAGGCCGGTACGATTCGCCGGTGTTCCGGAAGATCGCGGTGGTGTTCGTTCTGTTCATTGGCTTCTTCTACACCATGCCCCAGATGAAGGGGGCGGGGACGACGCTGGCGTACATCTTTCCGGGTTTGCCGTACTGGGCGGGGGTGGTGCTAGTGGGGGTGGTGATCACCTTCAACGTGGCCTCGGGGGGTATGAAGGGCATCACGCTGGTGCAGGCGTTTCAGTACTGGGCCAAGATGTTTGCGATTTCGGTGCCGGTGTTCGTGCTGATGGCGGTCTACGGGCACTACGGCAAGCAGGTGGGTCTGAATGGGAACCCGGGGAGTGGCGGGGTCGCCGCGGCGATCACGCCGGGTGTTGTCGGAGAGGGAATGCCTGTGGGTGAGTCGAACCTGCGAAAGCCGGCGCCGGGCAATGCCCCGCCGGACGCGACCTGGTTGCAGCCGTTTGGGCCGTTGACCACCAAGGCGGCGAAGGCAGCGAACCTTTCACCGGCCGAGGCGAAGCCCTACGCGCTGCTCTACACCTACTCGCTGATCATGGCGTTGGTGTGTGGGACGGCGGGGTTGCCGCACATTCTGGTGCGTTTCTACACGAACCCGGACGGGGTGGCGGCGAAGCGGACGACCATGTGGGTGATGATTCTGATCGGGGTATTCTATGTGTTCCCGCCGGTGTTTGGGGTGATTGGACGCAACCTGCTGCCGGAGCTGTATGCGGGCGTGGGAGCCAAGGGGACGGACAAAATCGTGCTGGAACTGCCGCGTATTTTGAATGAACGCCACGCGCCGCTGGGCTCGGTGCTGAGCGGCATCACCTGTGCCGGCGCGTTCGCGGCGTTCATGTCGACGTTCTCGGGCCTGTTGGTGTCGATGACGGGGGCGTTGGCGCACGACGTCTACGGCCGGATCCTGCGGCCGGCGAGCACCCCGTCGGACCGGATGCGAATGTTCAAAATGTGCGCCTGGGTGGTGGGAGGGGCGGCGACGGTTCTGGGGTGTTTCGTGGAGCCGTTGCAGATCAATTTCATGGTGGGCCAGGCGTTTGCGATCGCGGCGGCGAGTTACTTTCCGTTGCTGTTCATGAGCGTCTGGTGGCGGGGAATGACCATGCGCGGAGCGGCGACCGGGATGCTGGCGGGCGGGGTGGCGGCGGTGGTGGCGGTGTCGGTGACCAACTTCAGCGACCTGGGCTGGCTGAATCTGAAGCCGTTTTGGGTATCGCACCCGTTGTTGCGGATTCTGCTGGAGCAACCGGCGATCTGGGCGGTGCCTGGGGCGATCCTTTTGATGATCGTGATTTCGAAGCTGAGCCGCCGCGAAGTGCCTGCGGATATCCGGATGAAGATGCTGGTGCTGCATGCGCCGGAAGCGCTGGGGTTGAAGCAGGAATACATCCGCGAGCACGAAGGCGGCCACTAGGCTGAACTTATCGATGCACAGGCTTGCGAGCCTTGTTGGGTTTGATACGGTGCCGCGGTTCCCCTCCGAAATACTTCCGATGAAATCACCTTCTTACCGCGTTCGAGCGCCGCGAAAGGCGCCTGCGTTCACTTTGATCGAATTGCTCGTGGTGATTGCGATCATCGCGATTCTGGCCTCGATGCTCCTTCCGGCGTTGAGCAACGCAAAGCTGAAGGCGACCGGGGCGGCGTGCCTGAACAACCAGAAACAACTGGTCCTGGGTTTCGTCCTCTATGCGGACGATAACGACGACAAGATGATCTACACCGATCCGGGCGCCGGACAGGTGGGGAATCCGGCCGGCGGTTTCTGGCCGGGACCGCACAATGACAATGGCGCGTATGCCGACCTGACGACGACGATGAATCTGTCGACGGCGCAGCGTTACGTCGAGAACGGCATTCGGAAGGGTGCTCTGTACAAGTACGTGAGCGCCCCGGGGTCCTACCATTGTCCGGGTGACACGCGGACCAAGCGGTTGAAGCCGGGTCGTGGGTACGCCTACGACAGCTATTCGAAGGCCAACGGGATGAATGGCGGCGGTTGGCAGGATTCCACCGCGACCTCGGGCGCGCAGCCGTACTTTGTGAAGCTCACGGCCGTGCTCAGCCCGTCCGAAGCGATGGCGTTCATTGAAGAAGCCGATCCGCGGGGCAACAACAAGGGCACCTGGGTCATCAACGTGAAACCCTCGCCCGGCTGGGTGGACCCCTTCGCCATCTTCCACGGCGACAACAGCACGATCGGATTCGCGGATGGCCATTCGGAAAGCCATCGTTGGCGCGATGGAGCCACGGTGAAGGCGGCCCGCGATTCCTCCAACGGCAAGGAAAGCTTTTACTGGGCGGGCGGCACCGCCAAGAACCGCGATTTCCAATGGGTCTACCAGCGGTACAAGCATCAGAAGTGGGAACCGCTGTGATCTGACCGCTTGGGTCGGAATTGTTTGGGAATCAATTTTGGGCATTGGGCGCTCCTCAACCGGGGAGCGCCCAATGTCTTTTTCAGAACGGAATTTCCGGCCGGGTTGGAGGGGGAGCCCAGGAGACGGAAGCGAACCCAGCGTGAATCTCCGCCCAGCCCAGGGCTGACGCGGCTCCGGTGGCCTGCGGGTTAATCCATGAGCTCGGTTTGCCTACGCAACCCGCGGCCACGATCCGTTCTGCCACAAGGCTGAACTTATCGAGGCACAGTCTTGTGAGCCATGCTGGGTTTGCTACGTTGCCCAGGCTGCCGCCTTGAAATATCTCCGATGAAACCACCTTCTTACCGCATTCGAGCGTCTCGCCAGGCGCCTGGATTTACCCTGATCGAATTGCTCGTGGTGATTGCGATCATTGCCATTCTGGCCTCGATGCTTCTTCCGGCGTTGAGCAACGCGAAGCTGAAGGCGACCGGGGCGGCGTGCCTCAACAATCAAAAGCAGCTGTTGCTCGGGTTTGTGCTGTATGCCGACGATAACGACGATCGGATGATCTACACCGTGCCGGCTGCAGGTCAGCTGGACCATTCGGCCGGTGGCTTCTGGCCAGGGCCCTACAACGACAACGGCGCCTACACGGCGTTGAGCACGACCATGAATTTGTCGACGGCCCAGCGGTACGTCGAAAACGGCATTCGGAGGGGGGCACTCTTCAAGTACGTGGGTGCCACGGGCTCGTACCATTGCCCGGGCGACCTGCGCTCCAAGCGCCTGAAGCCGGGTCGCGGCTACGCCTACGACAGCTACTCGAAGGCCAATGGAATGAATGGCATTCCCACCTGGCAAGGTTCGACACCGACGTCGGGGCCCCAACCGGTCTACGTCAAACTGACCGCGGTGGTGGGCCCATCCGAGGCGATGACGTTCATTGAAGAGGCTGATCCGCGCGGGAACAACCTGGGGACCTGGGTGATTGATGTGAAGCCTGCGCCGGGTTGGGTGGACCCCTTTGCCATTTTCCACGGGGACGTCAGCACCATTGGATTCTCGGACGGCCATGCCGAGAGCCATCGGTGGCGCGATGGAGCCACGGTGAAGGCCGCCCGCGATTCCTCGAACGGCAAGTCGAGCTTCAACTGGACGGGCGGGAACGCCAAGAACCCCGACTTCCAGTGGGTCTATCAGCGCTACAAGCACCAAGCCTGGGCACCGCTGTAAGCTTGGAGTCACCAGCTGACGCGCGTGTGTCCGCGCTCAGTACCCATCACCACCACGGGCAGGTGCTAACGCCGATGGGGTTCTGAATTCTCGGTGTCTCTGTGGTGGAAGCCGGGTTCATGAAGAGTTCCCTGTTCAAAAATGACCTGCTCACGGGCCATGAACTAGGGAGGATTCCGGGGGGCGGGACGCCCCCCTCTACGGCAGGCGAGACGCCCGCCGCTACGGAGGCCCGGAGGGCCGAAAGAACGGTAGCCCATGGCGTGAGCCATGGGTTTTGCGTTGCATTGGATTTCAAGCCCCAGAGGGGCGATCAGAATCGGCCACGGTGGGGTTGGTATTTGGGGGAACGCAGGATGTTCTGTCCGCCCTTGCTTTTCTGATCGCCCCTCCGGGGCTTTGGTTTTTCTCGGGCGCCGTGTCCCCACGGCTCACGCCGTGGGCTAGGGTCTTGCCGCCCCGTCCGGGGCTGGAGATGGACGGTTCCTAGAGACAAACGTTTTCCTAAATTTGGACACGCATTGGGACCATGAACCGAGGCGCGAGGAGTGGAGCGGGCGGCCCTCATCCCAGCCTTCTCCCGGAGGGAGAAGGAGAAAATACTCCGCGAGGATTGCAGGGTTGAGGCAGGCTTTCGCTGGAACGAGTTGAGATGGCTCGGAAGAACGGGGGTATAGGCATGTCACCGAGGACAGGACGCGACACCCTCTCCCCCCGGGAGAGGGTTGGGGTGAGGGAGCCCGTTGCAACCCTCGCGATGGCTTGCCTGGAAAGGTTCATGGGTAGCCCCTGTTCGAAATTGACCTGCTCACGACCCATGAACCCAGGATTCCTGGGGGCGAGACGCCCGCAGCTACGGAGGCACGTGTCGAGGATCATTTCCCATCCTCCGCCTCGATGCGGGAGAAATCCTGATCCGTCCTGGTTTCCCAGGGGGTGTTTGGAAATCCTCAATTCCTAGGAAATCGGCTTGCGAGGAGCCGTCGCGTTTCCATAATGCGGGCCGTTCGGCGACGGACTGCGAGTTCAAGCGCGGAAGAAATTCCAAAAACGCTGCAGTGGTGTCGCTGGCCGATGGTGGATGGGGTCGTAGCTCAGTTGGTAGAGCGTCTCGTTCGCAATGAGAAGGTCGCAGGTTCGATCCCTGTCGGCTCCACCATCTCCGGAACAGGGTTTCTTCTCGGGTTTCTCGCAAAAGCGCGTTGCGGTCATTCCCCTCCTTGGCGATGGTAGCGGCGTCCTGCCATGAATCCGTCGCTGAAGCTTGCCTCGTACGTCGTGACCGTGATTGGGACGCTGGTGTTTGGGATCCTCTTTGGTCAGAGCTGGCGCCAGTTGAACGCTTCCAAAACTTCCGTAGAAGCGGTGTCACAGCCCATTCCGGCTCGCACGAATGTGAGCTTGGCATCCGTTGGGACCAATGCACCAGGCTCGGGCTCTCCGGCATCGGCTGAAACTCCGGGGGAAGCCGTTGCCGACGCCACGGAACCGGTGGTGGACCCCGGGGCAGCGGACCGGGAGCCGGCTATCGACGCGGCGCCAATTGCGATTTCGGGCAAGGGATGGTCGCGGCTTCTGTTCTGGGGCTTCTTCGGTCTGATTTCGGTGGCGGGGTTGGGCGCCTTGATCGCTTATGACGTGACCCAGTTTGCGGGAAGCCGGGCGACGGAAACGCTGTTCGATCATGACGGCGAAGGGCTGCCGGATACCATCGGTGACCAAGTGGAGAAGGCGTACGGAGACGGCGATTTTCTTGAGGCCATCCGTCTGTTGCGCGACCACCTGAAGGCCCACCCCAAAGCCGTCGATGCCCAGATTCGGATCGCGGAGCTTTACGAGAAAGACATGAACAACCCGTTGGCCGCGGCGTTGGAATATGAGGAAGTGTTGAAGCTGTCGATGGCACCGGAAAAGCGGGGGTGGACCTGCATTCACCTGGTGAACCTCTACAACCGCATGGAGAAGCCGGATCAGGCCGTTGCCTGGCTTCAGCGGATTGTGAGCGAATGTCCCGGAACTCCGGCTGCAGCAAAGGCTCAGGAACGTTTGGAGGCTGCCGGCCTGGAAGTTCCCGACGCGCCGCAACCGCCCGAAACGCCTCCGGACGAAACTCCTCCCTCCAATCTCCCGCCAGGATTTCGCCCGCGCGGCAGCTGAGCGCCGAGCCGGAATGACGTGGGCTTCAGTTTCCGGAGCGGCGCTTGAGCACCCAATCCGCGGTGTCGGCGGGGTTGGCCCAGCGGCGCATGTCCTGGAGTTCCCTCAGTCCCGGGATGTCGACGTGCCCGTCAGTGACTGCTGCAACCGCGCGCCCGGTGTAACGGGGATGCACGAAGCCCCAGGCGTCCGGTCCGTCAGCGGGGTCCCAGCGTGACGCCCAGCGGCGGGTGTCGAGGTACGGGGGCTTCACCACGTGCGAACCGTTGACGATGCGGTTTTCAAAGGGGCCGCGGGCTGACACGAACGCCATGAGTTCGGAGGGGCGGCTGATCTGGGTGGTTTGCAGGACGCAAAAATCGCCAAAAATGGAAAAAGCCCGGTCGTCGGGGGGGAGTTCGAGGTCATCGCCGCCGACGAAGACGGAGTTGATGCCCAACGACGGGAAGACGCTGGGAGCGTAAATCTTCAGGAACGGATCGGGGAGTCGGCGGAACTGTTCCAGAAGAACGCGGTTCTCGTTGGCGTAAATGACGTCGAAGTTATTGCCGAGCCAGGGAGCGAGCCGCCAGGGATAGCGGGCGTTGATCGGGACTGGTATGTCGTTGCCGTCAAAGTCCTTGGCCGCATAGCCGTGCCGGAAACCAGGCAGAACTTTCTCCGAATGATCATCGGCGTACAACTGCCAGGCCAGGATGAGTTGGCGGGCTGAGTTGACTTCGTTGACCTTGCGGGCTTGGCGTTTGGCGTTGCCGAGGGCAGGGAGCAGGAGGCTGGCCAGGATGGCGACGATCGCCATGACCACGAGCAACTCGATCAGCGTGAATCCACGCGCGAGCTCTCGGTTGGGTCGCAGTTGCCCATGGCTTGGCCTGAATTTGGACATCGGGAACGTCCGGGAGTGCCGGGACGTCGGGGAAGAGTGCAGCATGCGGCGGGTCAACTCAACCTGCGACACGTTTCACGGTGACGGCTGGGTGAAATACGAAATGAGGCGGGCTTCGGTGGGCCATTGAAATTCCAGAACGGCTGTGGAGAATGCGCACTCGTTTCCGACATGAAAAAACACTTTGTCATTTTGACGGCCGCGCTTTCGTTGGGGGGCATTGCGGCCACGGCAGCCGACATTAAATCGGCCGAAGATCTGAAGGACGCACGTTCGAAAGCCAGCTATGGCCTCGGTGTGCAGGCCGGGAATACCTGGAAGAACCGGGGCGCCGATGTGGATTGGGACGCCTATATTCGCGGGCTGAAGGATGCTTCCGGCGGGTCTGCGCCGTTGCTCACGGATGCGCAAATCCGCGAAGCCATGACCCAGTTCCAGAAGGACACCCAGGCGCGCTACCAGGCGAAGCTCGAGGAGGACGGATCCAAGAACAAGGTGGCTTCTGAGAAATACCTCGCCGACAACAAGGCCAAGGAAGGCGTCCAGTCGACCGCTTCCGGCCTCCAATACAAGGTGGTCAAGATGGGCGACGGCGCGAAGCCGACAGCGACCGACAAGGTGACCGTGCACTACACGGGCACGCTGGCGGACGGCAAGAAGTTCGACAGCTCGGTGGACCGCGGACAGCCGGCCACCTTCCCGCTGAACGGCGTGATCAAGGGCTGGACCGAAGGTCTTCAGTTGATGCCGACCGGCTCCAAGTTCCAGTTCTTCATCCCCCCGGACCTTGCCTACGGCCTCAACGCCCCGGCGTCCATCGGGCCGAACCAGGTGCTGATCTTCGACGTTGAATTGATCAGCATCGAAGCCGCCCAACCGCCCCAACCGGTGACCAGCGACATCATCAAGGTGCCGTCGCAGGAGGAACTCGCCAAAGGCGCCAAGATCGAAGTGATCAAGGCCGAGGATGCCAAGAAGCTGGCGGATCAGGAAAAGGCGAAGAAGTAAGCGGACGGCTGCCTCGGTAGGACCTGGATTTGTTTTCGAAGGCACGGAGGACGCGGAGATCGGTGGGCTGTCGAAGGGCGATGAACGCTCCGCAAGACAGCTCAACGGCTCCGATGTCCTCCGTGCTTTTCTGTGAATGGACCGAGCTCTCGGAAGGGTGGCGATCGCGCGGGCTTTCAGCCCTTACGGTCCTTTCTGACAGGGAACCTGGGACGTTGCCCCAGGCTGGGATGGCGGCGCGCCGTGGGCGCTTTCGGAATCGCATGCACCGGCAACTTCCATCGTGGTGCGCGCAGGTTCCCAGTGGGTGTCCACTTCGGACAAGGCGCGATGCCCTCACGCCTTGTACCCAGGGCCAAAGGCCCAAATTCCTCCCAGGCTGTCAGTGAACCGTCGCGGAATTCCTGGGATATCACACTTCAGCGAGCGGTTCCCTGGCGTCGCCGAACTGGTCGAGGCGAACGCCCATTTTCTCCATCATGGACAGGTAAAGCCGGCACATCTGTCGGTTGGGCTTGTCCTTGTAGTCGAGCACGCGCCCGCCCTGGAGGCGTCCCCCGGCGCCGCCGAGCAGGAGGACCGGCAGGTTGTTGGCGTCGTGATTGCCCGTCAGCATGCTGGAGAGGTAGAGAATCTGGGTGTTGTCGAGGGCGGTTCGGCCGCCTTCATCGATCGCATCCAGGCGCTGGGCGATGTAGGCCAATTGCTGGATGAAGAACTGGTTCACCTTGAGCCAGTCGGCGGTGTCGGAGTGCGAGAGCAGATGATGGATCATGTAGTCGACGCCGAGGTTGGGGAAGCGGAGCGACGAATGATCGTTGTTGAGTTTGAGGGTGCAGACGCGGGTGGTGTCGGTCTGGAAGGCGAGCACGAGAATGTCGCACATCAGCCGCATGTGCTCGGCGATGTCCTGGGGAATGCCATCGGCAGGACGAGGCCGATCGGGTTGGGTCAGGGTGGGGCGCCACCCCTGGAGTTCTCCCTTCTTGCCGGCCTGCTCGATGCGGCGTTCGACATCGCGGACGGATTCCAGGTATTCGTCGAGTTTACGCTGGTCGAGGGAGCTGACGTTGCGACGCAGGTCGGTGGCGTCGGAGAGCACGGCATCGAGCACGCTGCGGTCACCTTGGCGGACTTCGTCCTTGAACAGCCGGTCGAAGGCCAGGGCCGGGTAGAGTTCGAGTGGAGTGGGGGTGGTGGGTGAGCTCCACGAAATGTGGGAGCTGTAGAGCATCGAATAATTCTTGTGAACGGACGGGTTGGATTTTTCGCAGGCGAGGACCAACGAGGGGACTTTGGTGGAGGTTCCGTACCGTTGGGCGATGACCTGGTCGATGCTCGTGCCCGAGCGGATTTCGCCGCCTGAGGCGAGAGGTGCGCCGGAGAGCAGGTTGCCGGTTTGGGAGCTGTGGATGTTCCCCTTGAGGGCTTCCTCGTTGTAGAGGCCGCGGATGAAAAGGAGCTTTCGACGAAGCGGTGTCAAAGGGGCAAGCACCTGACCCAGTTCCATGGCGTCGCCTTCGCCGCGAGCCCACCATTCCTTGGAGTGGAAGCCGTTTCCTGAGAAGAGCACCGCGAGTCGGCTGGGCGCTTCGCTGGAGGGTTGGCTTCCGGGAGGCTCATCGCCCCAGACCCGAAAGGATTCCATCCAGGGGAGGGCCATGGTGACGCCGAGGCCACGGAGCAAGGTCCGACGCGAGAAACGATGGGAGCGAGGGTGATTCATGGGGTGTGGGAGTGGGGATGAGAGTGGCAGGGCAGGCTCGGCAGCTAATCGTCCTGAGCGGTGTCCCGGCCCCGGATTTCGCGGAATTGGCGGCTGCGCAGGATCCGTTCGATGGCGACTGAGACCCGCCCTTCGTTGGCATCGAGGTCGGTGCGGATCTGCTGAAGCAGCGGCGTGTCGGACAATTGGACGCCGCGTCCCAGGGCGTATCCCAGCAGCTTGCGGCAGAACTGCCCGAAGAACGTGTCGCGGCGCTGGTGGAGCAGGTACTGACGCAATCCGTCGATGCCATCGAACGTCACGCCATCCGCGGTCTTGGCAGCGGTGGCGATCGGGCGATCGGCCAGGTCACGGGTGCGGGCGCGGCCAATGGCGTCGTAGCCTTCGAGGGCGAAACCATAGGGATCGATGCGCACGTGGCAGCCGGCGCAGCGCGGATCCTGGCTGTGGCGTTCGACGAGTTCCCGAACGGTGAAGGTTTCAGTGGCTTCGTCCTCCGGCAGTCGGGGGACGTCCTTGGGCGGGCGGGGCAGCTTCTCGCCGAGGAGCACTTCGGAGACCCAATTCCCGCGCAGAATGGGGCTGGTGCGGGAGGCGCCGGATTGTTTGGCGAGCGTGGCACCCAGGCCCAGGATGCCACCCCGGGCTTGGGCGCGGACGTGCTCCACCCGCTGCCAAGCCTCCCCAGTGACCCCTTCGATGCCGTAATGACGGGCAAGGGTTCCGTTCAGGAAGGTGTGATCCGCATCCAGGAGCGACGCGACGGGAAGGTCGCGTTGGAAGAAGTCGGTGAAGAATAGAATGGCTTCCTCGTACAGGGCTCCGCGCACTCCGGTGAAGGTGGGGAAATGGCGTTCGCTCTTTTCGTCCAGCTCATCGAAGCCATGGACGTGCAGCCATTGGCAGCCGAACTCGGTGGCCAGGCGCCGGACCCGGGGATCCTGGAGCATGCGTTTGGCGTGTTGGACCAGCGTGTCGGGATTCCTGAGCTCACCGGCCGCCGCCGCGGCGAACAGGGGGGCATCGGGAGCGGACGACCAGAGGAAGTAGCTGAGGCGGCTGGCCAATTCCCAATCCGACACCGGCCTCGCCTCCGTGCCGGCCTGGGGTTCCTCAATCCGGTACAGAAATGAAGGCGCGACCAGCACCCGGGCCAGCGTCATGCGGATGGCGTCGTCGTGCGGAAGTTCCTGTTGTCGGAGCCGGGCATAGAGAGCCCGAAGCTCGGCGGCTTCCTGAACCCCGAGCGGTCGGCGATAGGCGAGCGGGGCAAAGTCGAGAATGGCGTCGACGTGCCGGGGTTCGGTGTCCAGCAGGCGTTGACGGAACTGTGCGGCGCGGGTGTGGATGGGTTCGCGCAGCGGTTCGAACACTTTGGGATCGGCGTCCTGGGTCGCGTACTCCATCAACTGGGCGAAGGCATCGACGAGCGTCAGGGCGTCGTGTGACACAAAATGGAGCTCATCCCAGAGCCGGTTGAGTCGGGCCGTTTCGGCCTCGTCCAGCATCAGGCGCTGCAGGGTGTCGTCCTCGCGGTAGAACAAGGTGAGGGTGACGACTTCGTCGACGGGCACGATCTTGCTGTAGCAGAGGGCTGCCGGGAACAGCTGACGGAACTCGGCCAGCGCGGCTTCCAATCGACGGCGCGCCGGGCTGTTGTCCGCGACGACGAACGGCGTGCGCGGGTCGGGGATTTCGACCGGGACCCAAGTG
>CAUJJW010000272.1 GCA_963205105.1 Verrucomicrobiota bacterium
GGAAGACGTGACGTACCTGGACCACGCTGAGAACTCGACGGCGCATGAACTGAGTCGGACCTGGGTGCTGGGGGCGGGCCAGTACACGATCAACCTGGGCGGCAACTCACCCGCGACCCTGGCGGAAGGCCGGCAGGGCTACCGGGCGATTCTGGCGACGGAACCTCTGGTGCGATTGTTGAGCGGGTCTGCGACGTTGGATTTTGATCCAGCAGCCTGGGACACTCTGGCGTCAGCGATTGGCCCGGCGCCTGTCCTGACGTTGACGGGATTCTTTGAGGCGGCTGAGGCCAATGCGTTGACGCTTGAGCAGCTGAGTACGAACCAGGCTGAGAACACCTCCTATCGTCAACAAACCTACGGTCTGAATGGGGCGACTGTCGCCAATGCCGAGGGGCGCACCAGTCAACCCACCACGTTTGCCTACCCTGCTGGCAGCCCGGTGGAGCATGTGGGTTCCATCGGGTTGGGTGGGGTGGCCCGCTTCGCGGTGCTGGGTGGAGCGGGCGGGAACCTGCTGTTTGGCGACTACACGCTCCAATATGACGCGGCGCGCATTCCGCTGGGCGGTTCGGGCTGGTATCTCAAAGGCAACATTCCTCCGGAAGCCGCGGCGTTCGATCTTCTGAACGTGCGGGTGGTGGGGACCGATCAAGCCCTGACGATGGCTGGTGACTTGGCGGTATCGTTTGAAGTGGCCAACCTCCTCTATGGCACACCGGGAGACACGCTGAAGGATGTGGGCGACTTCTCCTTCACGGCCATGACCCAGGCCGGCTCGCGGCCTCGGGTTCAGGGACTGGCTTTGGCGGAGGGCAAGCTCACGGTGCGGGTTGGCGGGGGCAAGCCTGGGGCGGCCTGCAAACTGCTGTCGGCGATGAGCCTCAACCGGACGGGAACCGAATGGTCCTCAATCGCCGACGGGGTGCTCAATGCGCAGGGCGAATGCGCCTTCACCCTGTCGTTCGATGAAGCCGACAAGGTTCGGTTTTTCCGAGTGCAGCAGCATTGACCGCCACGGGAGCCAGAATGTCGGGAGGTGGGGAACGGACCTCCGTCGGCCTGCGGGCTGGCGGAGGTTCATCTCCCTGCCGGGGCGGTTTCACGCTGGTGGAATTGCTGGTGGTGCTGGCGGTGGTCGCGATTCTGGCGGGTTTGCTGCTGCCTGTGCTGGCGAACAGCCATCGACGGGCCAAGAGGACCGTGTGCCTCAACCAACTCCGGCAACTGACCCTGGCCGACTCCATCTACTTCAACGACCACGGTCGGCTTCCGTTGCCGAACGACTTTGTGCCCAGCAGCACGACCGTGGCACGACTGAGTCAAATGGCGGCCTCCCTCGGACTCTCCGTGCCTTCGGGACCGGCGTTTTCGTGGCCGAAACGGGCCGCCCAGCCCCGCTGGTTCAACTGTCCCATGGCGGCGGCGTCCGGGTACGCCGAGGGCGTGACGCTGGGCGGCGGACTGTACACGGGCTACGCGTATGTCGGTGGCTTGGAAAACTCCGCGATGGTCAATTCGGGTTTCGCGACGCTGCTGCATCCCGAACACCTCGCTGATGCCGGCAACACCCGCCGGGGCGTGATTTGGCTGGATGTGCTCGATGAGTTCATCATGGCCGAAGACCGGCGGTTCGAATTCTTCCATGCGCGGCAACGGACGCGCTATCCGGACTTCCGTTTCTTTCCTAGCGAACTGGACGGCATCCATCGGGCGTGGTCGGACGGATCGGTGGAATGGCTGCCCGCGAAGCGCCTGAACCTTGGCGGCGTTCACAGCCCGGACCTTCAAATCAAACATCTGTTCGGCAACTTCTATTTCTGAATTCCCTCCCATGAACACACCCCCTGTACCTCGGCGCGACATGATCCGACAGCTGGCCTGTGGCGTGGCCGCCACGGCCCTCGTTCCGCGACGGTTGGCAGCCGCCACCCCGCCGTCGACGAAGGAATCCGTGGCGGCCCTGCATGCCCACCCCCAGCCGCAATTGCAGATGGGCACCGAGCAGGTGGCGATCCTGGTGTACCCCGAATTCACGGCGTTGGACGCTCTGGGGCCGCACTACGCGTTGGCGGGGATGATGGGCGCCACGGTGCGTTTTGTGGCGAAGTCCCTGGATCCGGTTCCGAGTGAAGGAGGGAGCAAGAGCGGTCTCTTGGTGAAACCGCACTGGAGCTTTGCGGACTGTCCGCGGGATCTGGATCTGCTTCTTGTGCCGGGTGGGTTGGTGGGGACCCTGGCCGCCATGGAGGATCCTGCGACGCTGGGCTTCCTGCGAGCGCGGGCGAAGACCACACGGTTGGTGGCGAGCGTCTGCACCGGATCCCTCGTGCTCGGCGCCGCGGGCTTGCTGAAGGGACGTCGCGCCACGACCCACTGGCAGTTGATGGAGGCTCTCACGGCGGCAGGAGCGACTCCCGTGGCGCAACGGATCGTCTTCGACGGTGCGGATCGCGTGACGGCGGCGGGCGTGAGTGCCGGAATCGATCTGGGATTGGAACTCGTGCGCCGCTATCGAGGCGACCTGTACGCGAAAGGGATGCAGCTGCTCGGTGAGTACGATCCCCAGCCTCCGTTCCCCGGCGGTGGCAACCCGAAGACGGCCGACCAGGTCGCGGTGGATATGCTGAACACGATGCATGCCCCGCTGGTGCCGAGATTCCGGGACGCCATTGCCCGGGCTTTGAGCGAAGCACCGACCGGGAAGGCGAACGGTCGATAGGCTTCCTGGTCGCCGCGACGGAACAATCGATGGGGGCGGGATCAGGGCGTGCGCCGGTCGCTTTCGTAGACATACAGCACGGCGTGACGTGCCAGCCGCAGTCTGGGACCGATGAAACCGCGGCGGCGCAGTTCGGCGCTCAAATAGGCCATCATTCCGGCGTGGGAAACCACCAGGGTATTGCCGGTCTCCGTCACCAACCGGTCGGCCATGGCCAGGACCCGTCTTCGGAAGTCGTCCCGACAGGCTCGTTGCGAGGGGTGGCCGGTCCACCATGAAAGCCGGACGATCCAGATCCAGATCGCGACAGGCAGGCGCAATCCTTGGGTGTTGAACGGGGCGAAACCCGGTTCCCGGAGCAGTTCCGTTGGTTCGACCGGTCCCTGAAAGACGGTCGTTGCCGTCGACCTCGCCCGTTCCATATCGCTGCAAAGGCAACGATTCCAAACCCATTCACCCAGGTCGGCCGGACCGGGGACGACGGGCGAGGCGTCGTAGTGCCGGAGCCAGTCCTTCAAATCAGCCGCGGTTCGCCATCCGGTGGGAAACCGCAGCGCGACTGGAAAGTGGCGCATGAGTCCGATGCGCATGAACTCACGGTGGTGGGTGGCGGGGTATCTGGGAATTATTTTTCGACCGGTGTCCTTACGGCTTCACCCCGTTCGTCATGAGTCGGAACACCGGCTGGAAGGCCGGATTTATCACCAGAAGACCCAACCGAAACGAACAAGACCATGAAGAACCTGATCCATCGAACCACCCTTGCTTCCCTTACCGCACTGGTCGCCGCCGGCGCGGCATTGACGGCAGCCGAACCGGTCCAGCCGCGTCAGGCGTCTGCCGAATTTCAGCGCCTGACCTCGCTCGTGGGCACCTGGAAAGGCACGACGGACATGGGGCAGGGGCCGATCGAGATTGTCTCCCAATACCGCCTGATCGCGGGCGGGTCGGTCCTGGAGGAGAAGGTGTTTGTTGGCACACCGAACGAAATGACCACCGTGTACTTCGACAAGAATGGCAAGCTGGCCCTCACCCACTACTGCGTTTTTGGCAATCGGCCCGGCAGGGTTCTGGAGACCGCCGACGCGAAGACGATGAAGTTTGCCTTCGACGAAACCTGCGGCATCAACCCGAAAAAGGAGTCGCACATGCACGCCTTGTCCCTGACGTTTGTGGACACCGATACCCTCACGGCAAGCTGCCGGGCCTTCATCGACGGGAAGGAACTTCCGGAGAACCCGACCACCATGAAGCGGGTGAAGCCCTGAGCTAACCCGCGTCGAAACCAGGTCAGGGGTGGCGTTCGTTCGGCAAGAACGCCGCCAGCAAGCCGATCAGCGGCAGATACCCGCAGAGGCGAAAGACGAACTCGATGCTCGTCCGATCCGCCAGTTCGCCCAGCAGGGCGGACGCGATGCCGGCAATGCCGAAGGCCAGTCCAAAAAAGAGCCCGGAAATCATGCCGACCCGGCCGGGGATCAATTCCTGGGCGTAGACCAGAATGGCCGAGAAGGCGGAGGCGAGGATGGCCCCGATGAGGACCGAGAGTGCGATCATCCACGCCAGTCCCACGTGGGGCAGGGCGATGGTGAACGGGGCGATGCCGGCGATGGAGGTCCAGATGACCTTGCGTCTCCCGATCCGGTCGCCCACCGGCCCTCCGATGATGGTTCCTGCCGCGACGGCGAACAGAAACGCGAAGAGGGCATACTGCGCCTGGCTCACCGAAAGCTGGAAACGTTCGATGAGATAGAACGTGTAGAAATTGGTCAGGCAGGCCAGGTAGAAGTACTTGGAGAAAATGAGTGCGAGGAGAACCGCGAGGGCTCGGAACACCTTCGCCCGAGGCATGGTGTTTCGGACCCTGGCGGGGCCGGTCGAAGGTCGGGCGGCCCGTTCCGCCAGGGTTCGCGCGTACCATCGGCCCACCGACAGCAGGATCATGATTCCCGCCAACGCGATGACCGCGAACCGAATCACGCTCGCCTGACCGTGTGGGACCACCACCGCCGCGGCCAGCAGCGGTCCGAGCGAGGTCCCAGCATTGCCGCCGACCTGGAACAGGGACTGAGCAAATCCATGGCGTCCACCGGAAGCCATGCGGGCGACTCGCGAAGCCTCCGGGTGAAACACCGAAGAACCGAGCCCGATCACGCCGGCGGCGATGAGAATCATGGCGAAGGAATCCGCCCGGGAGAGCAGGACCAATCCCGCGAGCGTGAGCGTCATTCCCCCCGCCAGTGAATAGGGCAGGGGCCGGCGGTCGGTGAACCAGCCGACCACAGGCTGCAAAATGGACGCCGTCATCTGGAAGGTCAGGGTGATGAGCCCGATCTGCCCGAAATCGAGGTGGTAACTGTCCTTCAGCAACGGGTAGATCGACGGCAGCAGAGCCTGGATGGTGTCGTTGAGCAGATGCGACAGACTGATGGCGATCAGGATGCCGGGGACAATGGGGAGGGGCAGGCCGGTGGTCCGTCCGCTGCTGGAACCGGCTGAGGTGCTGTGGGGATTGGGGTGGCTGCTCATGCGCTCCGCGGTGGGGACCATCCACCGCCTGGGAGGGGCCGTGAACACAAAACCTTGAGGGGGCCTGGGATGCGAGGGCGACTCTCGGGGCCGTGCGAAGTGCCCGGCTCAAAAATGACCTGCTCATGGACGTTGTCGGTGAGGCTGCCAATTTTCTGCCTCGTTACCTCGGCGGCTGCGGGTCTCACGGTTCACGGAGAGGGACGTTTTCAACAACTGGACACGTATTGGGACCTTGAACCGGGGAGCGAGGAATGCAGCGAGCGGCCCTCATCCCGGCCTTCTCCCGGAGGGAGAAGGAGGCGATGTGCCGCGGGTTTCGAAGGGTTGGGCGGGGTGTTGGCTGGAACGGGTCGCGACGGCTCGGACGGCTGGAGTTCCGGCATGTCGCCGCGGGGTGGACGCGACACCACCCTCTCCCTCCGGGAGAGGGTGGGGGTGAGGGAGCCCGTTTCAATCCTCGCGATCGCTGCCCTGTCAGGTTCATCGAGAGACACCTGTTCGAAACCGACCTGCTCACGGCCCTTGAACCGGGGATTCCGGGGGGCGAGACGCCCCCCCCTCTACGGCAGGCGGGACGCCCGCCGCTACGGAGGCGCCCCTGACGGCCCGTTCCACCGAGGACTATTGCCAGCGGAGTTCGATCGCGCAGGTGGTTCCTGCGCTCGGCACCAAGTCCAGGCGATGGCCGCGGCTGAACCCGGAGGGCATGGCATGGATGGAGCGGGTGACGCTTTGGAGTGGCACGATGCGCAAACGACCCGCCAGGAGAGACCCATCCGGCTGGGAAACCGGCAGCACCGGGAGTTGGAGCTGGAAGACGGCCTGCACGCCGGATGCCGCGGTCCAGGTGTCGAAAATCCGGAGGGTGTCGCCCTGGTATTCGAGACGACGATTCCAGTGTTGCACCAGGTCGGCGTTGCGGTGGAAGGCGGGACCCAGGTTCGCCGTGACTGCGACTTGGTTGCCGGCGGTGGAGTAGGACATCGACGACTCCACCGTGTCGCTCGGGGTTTGGGGGATCACCGAGCCGTCGGCCCGCTGAAATCGAAGGGTGTTGTGAAACACCGTTTCCTGATGGATGCCGCTTTGCGACCAGATGTTGGGGGTGACGGCCAGCCAGTCGCCCTTGAAGAAGGTGAAGGACCCCTGGTCCTGATGGGCATGGGATTGGTCGTACTTGCCGGCCACGAACGACAGCCACGAAGCGTCGGTATTCCAGCTGGAACGTGCGAAGAGAACGCCGGCGCCCGTCGCATGGTAGACGCGATCGACAGGCACGCTGGGAAGATCGGGAAGAGGCAGGAGATCGCCCATCCGATTGAAGGCCTGGCTCACGCCATCGACGGAGTTGTGGTTCAGCCACCAGGTTCCGCGCGCCGCCTCGGGTGTGCCGGGATGGAGCACGACGGCCGTGTGGACCAGGTTCTCGTGGTAATCGAACAGTTCCGGAAGAGAGGACCGCGACTGATCGCCGATGGGGGCAAACCGGTCCAGGGTCGGCACGGTGGCATGCACCCAATAGTCGATGGTCTGGCGCGCGTGATCCGTCAGGGCAGACAAGTCTTCGCCCGTGGAGTCCCTCCACATGAGGTAGTTCTCGAAGAGAGCTTTCTGAGCGGTCCCGTAACCTGTGCCTTCCCGCGAGCCCCCGCCCGGCAGCGCCGCATAATAATCCACCAGGCGCGGGAACTTCTCGCTTTGGAGGAAGTCGAGCAGTGATGCGCTTTGCGTGGCGAGTGCCCAGAGCATGGTCGCGCGCAGAAAATGGAAGTGATAATTGTTGCCCGGGTCGCAGATCGACCAACCCGTCCAGGGGTGAGCCGCGCCGCCCCAGGTGGCCTCCGACGGATGCCACAGGTTGAAGATGCTTTGATCCGCAAATGCCGCCCACCGCGCCCGCTGTTGTGGCGTCAATTGGTCGAACCCTGAGTCGTAAGCCAGAGCCAGTTGCTCGATGTACCATCCGATCTCCAGGTAGGAGTCCCCGGCAATCGGAGGCCGGTCACCTGCCGCGATCGCTGCCTCCGCTTCCGTCACCAATGCCTCCACGCGGGCGATGGCGTCATCGAGGTACGCCAGTTGACCGGTCATCCGGTACATGGCGACCGACGACACCGCCGAGTAGGCATAGGGCGGTTGGCCCGCCACGGCCTGATTCGCGGCGTCCCGAAATCGCAGGTACGCCGTCGATGCCGGGTCTGCCTGCGTGTAGGACGCCAGTGAAATGAAGGGACGTGCCGTCGGCAGTTGGTACGCGAATCCCGGGTAGCCGGAGGTGCCAGGCTCCACCGGAGGACAACCGATCGATCCACCACCACCACCCCCACCCCCCCCACCGCCACCGCCACCGCCACCGCCATTCGTTGGCGGGGCTTCCACGACCGCAAGGAAGGCGGCCGCGTCATCGAAGGAAAAGGTCACGGGAGCGCCGCCTTCCTGGTACAGGCGAAGATTCACCGACTGCAGGCGCTTGGTGGGAGGGATCGGCAGTTGAACCGTGACCTCGCCCTTGTCACCTGCGGCGCCGCTGAGGGAAACGCAGGCGATGTCGGTAGAGCCGTCGGCGAAATAAATCATCGCGCAGAACTGCAGGGACGATGAGCTGGGGACGTCGGAGCGTGCCTTGGCGCTGACGAGGAAGTGGCTCGCGAGGCCGCCTTCGAAGGGGTAGGTCCACCAGACGTTGTTTCCATAGCCGTTGATGGCAACGCGGAGGCTGCTGGCGCCTTGAAGGGGTGCCTGTGTGGTCAAGGAAACGGAACTGCTGGCATCCTGGGCCACGACCCCCGAGACACCGGCCTCGAAGCCCGGGTCGGCGAATAGATTCACCTGTGTCGGGGGCGGGGGCGTCGGCGAGTTCCGGGTCAAGGTGATGCTTCGGGAGGTGGATCGTCCGACGTTATCGGTGGCGACCAGTGTGAATGCATTAAGACCCTCCACGAGAGCCACGGTGGTGGTGATGGCTCCCGAGGCATTGAACGGGACGGGAATCCCGTCGAGGTCAAGACGAGCGATTCCCGAGGCAAGGTCGTTCGCGGATCCCTGGATGGTGAAGGTCTCGCTGGCCACTTCGATGGCGGTGGCAGGCGAGGTGATCGTCAGGGTGGGCGGGGCGAGATCGAGACTCACCCGTTGCGCGGGCGATGCGGCGTTCCGAGCGCGATCGAGGGCCGTCACGGTCAGCGGCTGCCCGGCGCCCTCGACGGTCAGCACGATCGGATCGGGCCGTGAGAGGATTCCTGAAAGAGCATCGGTGCACACGAAGGAGACGGAGACGGGGGACGTGTACCAACCGTTGATGTCAGGCGGTCGGCTGAACACCGGGGTGATGACCGGAGGGGTGAGGTCCATGTGGACGGTCTTGGTCACGGTCGATATGAGGCCCATCCGGTCGATGGCGGTGCCGGTGACGATTTGGTTGCGACCTTCGTTGGGGAGGAATTGAGCCGGTTCGCAGGCGGCGACGCCGGATCCCGAATCGGTGCAATTAAATCGGGCGGTGACCGGGGTATTGTGCCAACCGCTGCCGGTGTGGGGTGGATCGAGCGTGACGGTGATCCGAGGTCGTGTCGTATCGATTCGGATGCCGGGCAGGCTGACGGTGCCGGTGTTGCCTGCCCGATCCGTGGCACGGCCGGTCGCGGTCGTGTTGCTCCGGTCGGTGGTGTAGAGGATTGGCGCTGTCAGCGTTTCGGGTTGCACACCGGAGAGTGTGTCGGTGGCGGAGAAGGCGACGGTGACGGGGGAACTCACCCAACCTGTGGGTCCCGCTTCGGGGCTGCGGGTGGCGGTGAGGGCGGGAGGGGTTCGGTCGATATGGAGGATGACGCTGGTGCTGGCGGTGTTGCCGGCTCGATCTTGCACCACGCCGGTGATCACCTGGCCTGCTCCTTCGGTGGTGACAAGCCTTGAGGCTGGGTACGTGGCGATCCCGCTTCCACCGCTGTCCGAGCAGACGAACTGCACGCGGACGCTCCCTCGGTGCCACCCGTGGGAATTCGGTGGAGAAGATAGAACCGCGGTGATGGTGGGTGGCTGGGTATCGATCTCCTGGGCGGAGGCTGGGAGTGAGACAGCCGCGAGCAGTGGAGTGAGTAGGAGCCAGGCGAAAAGCCGGTTGGGGCGGAGGGGCAAGGCTCGGAATCGAAGGCGCGGGCCTGGCCAATGCCGTGCCAGTGGGATCGCGTGTGTCGGATAGGAGCAGGGGAACGCGCTGCGAACGAAAGAAGGGCTGGGCCCCGTCGAATGGGTCTTCATGATCTTGGCCTTGGTCCGCGATCGGTACCTGAATGTTTCCCGATGACACGTCGGACCGATGATGGTTCCGACCCGGCAAAGGCATCCTCCAATAGCTGCCTGGGAAACCGGAGAGCTCTGTTTCGAGGATTCGCGGAAGAAATGCAAGGGGACGGATAGGGTCACCGCCTGCCTTCACCTAGAATCCGGGTCAGCCAGGATTGGGACCCCAGAGGCGTTTGGGAACGACCTGAAAGGAGCGCGTTCCATCCTCCACGAAGATGACGCCGTCCTGCACGGTCACCTGCAATTGCATGGTCCGCTCGGCCAGGCTGGCCAGCGCCTGGCTCTGGGCCGATGGAATCTGCCACACGGTAAGGTTCTGGAGACGCGTGATTCGCGGCTCGAGATCCCGCCACCAGACCGGGGTGCTGGCGCCGAAACTGTACACGCTCATGCGATCCACCCGGGCGGAAACGCGGAGCAAACGCTTCTCGTCCGGTTGTCCGAGATCGATCCAATGCAGGATCCGGCCGGTACGGGACTTTTGCCACAGACTGGGTTCGTCGGGTTCCCAGATGTCCTTGGCGAATTCCAACGGGTCGTCATCCGGGTTCGCCGGCGCGTTCAGGGCGAACGCGAGCAGCCGAACCAGCAGGCGTTCGTCCGTCTCCGACGGATGGCGTGCGATGGTGACCGAGTGGTCGGCGTACACATTATGGTCGAGGTCCGAGAAACCGACCTTGGCTTTGTAGATGGTCGCTTTGAGGGCCATGGATGGACGGCTGAGGTGCAGACTATCAGGGCGGCAGGGACAGGGAAATGTCGCGTTGCCGGAGTTGGGATTGGGAGGTTTGCGGCTTGAACGACACCTTCAACTCGTTTTCTGCTGATGCGCGTGGAAGCTGCTGTTGTCCGATGACGATGAGCACCCGAGTTCGCATGGGGTTGCTGGTGGTGCCGTTCATCACCGGCTATCTGGCGTGGAAGACGGGAATTCTGGCACTGAAACTTGCTGTCCCGGGTCTGTGCACGCTGTTGCTGGTCCTGGGGGATGGCCCGATCCGCCGACATCGCGATGTCGGCTGGGTGGTGCTCGCCTTCCTGGCATCGATGGTGGGGGACACCTTTCTTTCCACCCGCGCGGGCCGTGAGTCCTTCTACATCGCGGGCATTGCGGCGTTCTTCGTGGCGCACATCGGGTACCTGGGGTTTGCCCTCAAGAATGGACGCATGCATGGTCCGGCGCTGGCGGTGCTGATGGCCGGTTATCTGGGCTGGT
Organism: Verrucomicrobiota bacterium; assembly: GCA_963205105.1. Taxonomy (GTDB): domain Bacteria; phylum Verrucomicrobiota; class Verrucomicrobiia; order Limisphaerales; family CAIMTB01; genus CAIMTB01. The sequence continues at coordinate 10,773 of CAUJJW010000272.1, forward strand.
TTGCTCTTCAACTCGGGCCGGCGATTCGGAGTGTGCCCCTGAAGACTGCGGCGCTGGTCTATTTGCTGATTTCCTGCACCGCGCTGGCGGCGGCGTGCGGGCTGCGCTGCCGGTTGGCGGTGAAGACGGCCTATGTGGCGGGCATTGGATTGATCGTGTTCTCCGATACCCTGATCGCCTTGTCGGATTTCATGAAGGTGAAGGGTGTGAGCTTCCTCATTCTCCCGACGTATTACCTGGCGCACATCGTGGTGACCTGGGCGGTGCTGAAGCGGGAGGAGGCGGAATGACGGTTGATCCGGAGGTTCAATTCGAGCACAAAGGGCCGTCCTTCCATGAAGCCCAACCCGTTTCCCAAAATCCATCGTCGTCAGTTCCTGCGTCGCGCCGGCATGGGCGTGGCCCTGTTCAACATCCTGCCCGGAGCTGTGGTCCGCGGGGCGGATCCCTTGCCGGCGAACGACAAACTCAACCTGGCCGGCATTGGGATCGGGAGTCGTGGCGGCGCCGATGTGGGCGAAGCGGCAGGCATCGGCCACAACATCGTGGCGTTGTGCGACGTCGATGAGAAGTACGCCGCCCCGGAATTCGCCAAATACCCGAAGGCCCAGCGGTTCACCGATTACCGGGTGATGTTGGACAAGATGGGGGCGGGGGTGGACGGCGTGATCATCGGCACCCCGGACCACACCCACGCCGTCATCGCCATGGAAGCGATGCGACGGGGCAAGCATGTCTATTGCGAGAAGCCTTTGACGCACACCATCGGTGAGGTCCGGCATCTGATGAAGGCTGCGGGTGAGCACAAGGTGGTGACGCAGGTGGGCAACCAGGGGCACAGCAGTGACTCCATCCGTCGTGTCTGCGAATGGATCTGGGCTGGAGTCATTGGCAAGGTCCACACCATCCATGCGGGATGCGACGCCTTTCCGAACGTCTACTGCCAGATCCCGAACCTGGCGAAGGTCTCGGAGAAGCATGAAGTGCCGCAGGGGTTGGACTACGACCTGTGGGTGGGGCCCGCCGAGATGAAGCCTTATTCGCCGCTTTGGGTGCCATGGAACTGGCGCGGTTGGCTGGCGTACGGCGGCGGCACGATCGGCGACTGGATCTGTCACGTGGTGGACCCGAGTTTTTGGGCCTTGGATCTGGGGGCGCCGTCGACGGTTCACGCGGAGGTGACCGACTACGATCTGGCGCTTCACGGGCTGACCTATCCGCCGGGATGCAAGATCACCTTCGAGTTTGCGGCGAAGGGCGATCGCGGGCCGGTGAAGCTGATTTGGCATGACGGGCGAACGAGAATTCCCCGGCCGGCGGCGTTTGGGCCGGACCACAAGGTGCCGGGGACCGGGGCCATCATTCACGGCGACAAGGCCATGATTGTCCACGGCTCGCATGGTGGCGGGAACTGTGTCCTGTTTCCGGAGAATCTCATGGAAGAACACGCCGGCAAGAAGGCGCCGGCGGAGAAGATTCCGAGGGTCAAAGGCCATGTCTGGGACTGGGCGGAAGCGATCCGAACCGGGCGCAAGGCGGGTTCCGACTTCGCTTATGGCGGGGCGCTGACGCAGGTGGGTCTGCTGGGACTGATCGCTCTCCGGTTTCCGGGCGAGACGTTGCGTTGGGACGACGCCCAGATGCGTTTCACGAACCATCAGGCGGCCAACGCCCTGGTGAATCCGCCCTATCGCGCCGGGTGGAAGCTGTAGCCGGTGCCGCTGCCGTGGCGAGGTTCCCGACCGCGGGCATTCGGACCTGGAAACGGACGCTGCTGGGCGTGCTGAAGGCTGTCGCGCTGATGGCCTCAGTGTTGCTGGTGTGGCGTCTGGGCCAGCACGGCCTGCGGTTGGCGCGCTGGGAATGTCTTCCCGCAGTCTACCAGCAGTGGACCGGCGATCGATCGGTGGAGGTGGAAGCCATCCGCCAGGGCGAACCGGTCCGGTTCCAGGTCGCCGTGGCTCCCTCGGTGCTTTACCGGGCCGTCGATACACTGACCATCGCCTTGGATCCGGCGGACCCGGGCAGGGCGGTGGCCATGGACTTCGCCAACCTGTGGCGGCGGTTGGTGAACCCGCTGGCCTTTCTGATCGTGGCGATCGTGGTGCACCTCAACCTGGCGCGGGCTCCCTGGGGCGAGGACCGGACCTGGTCCAAGGGGGCGTGGGTTCCGACGCCGCCCGGAAGCGACCCTTCAACGGCGGAGTCGAACGCCGTGGTGCTGCGCGAGACCCGTGCGTTGAAGCGTTATCAGCTGGTGGTGCTCGTTGTGTTCGCCGCCCTGTCGGCGGGGAGTGCGTACGGGGTGCTCCGTGGCGAGTCCCTGTTCGCCACGGTGGGGTTCATTCTTTCCACCGGTGTCACCTGCATCCTGGCGGGTATTCTGATGAGCTCGCAAACGCTTCGCCTGCTGGTCGGTGACACGGGGCTCGCGGAGTGCACCTGTTTTGGCGTCCGGCGGGTGCCGTGGGCGGAAATCCACGCCATCCGTCGCCGCAACCTGAACGAAAAAGCGCAACGGGATTACGCGCGGTCCGACATCACGCCGTTCCAGAAGGGTGCGAGTCGTCCTGCGACGGTGTTCGTGGACTTCATCGTCGACGCTGCTGGACGCGAGATTCTGTCGTTGGCCGATGGGATGGAGCCGATGGAAGGCTTCCGTGCGCTTCGACAGAGAATTGAGAGACGTTCGCGTTCCGCTGGCTGAACCGTGTGGGCTGTGGGCGGCGCCCGGGGGCTGGCTTAGCCAACGATTCAGTTGGATTTCACGCGAAGACGCAAAGACGCCAAGAAGGACCGTCTGCGAAAGAGGCTCGCGCCCAGAAGGATTTGCGAACCAAAAGGTGCGGGTGATTGGAAGGTTCGCGATCCCTCGATTTTATGGCTTTCCTTGGCGTCTTTGCGTCTTGGCGTGAACCCTATCGATTTCAAGTGAATCGTTGGCTTAGGTCAGGGGAGGCGATTCCCGGTGGATGAAGGCTCGGTGGGTCGCGACGCCTCGATGTGCAGCGTGACCTGGTGAACGGTCTCAGGTGTCTTGTCCGCCTGGCGGTAGAACTTCATGAACGCCCGCGAAGCTTCGCCTTGGACCGAATCAAGATGCGCCACGGCTTCCGGGGGCACGGACTGGTAGAGCAGCGCAATCGTCGCCTCCAGCGGCCCTGTGGTCCGACCCAGATCGATCCGGTACGCCACCCGATCCGTTCCGAGGCCGGAAGGATTGAAATTGCCGTCGCTTGTGGCCTCTCCCCGCACGGCGATATCGGCGTCGACGACATCGGGAAAACCACGCGGTGGAAGGCGGTTGTCCTTGAGATACTTCGTCGCGCGCAGCAGCCCGTAGGTGCGCCGCCCCTCGGCATCGCCCATCACGGACTCGTAGATCTGAACCTGTGTGGGGCGGGTGATTTGGTCGAAGTGCGGCATCCAGGCAGTGCCAGCGTCGAGGAGGTCGCCGCGGTCGCCGGGAGCGCCGGATTCAAAAACCGTCCTGCCGCGTGAGTCGGCGACACGAACATGCAGCCAGGCTCGGCGATACGGGTGGCCGGTGGGGAACTTGTGCCCTGCGAGGTTAGCCACCGTGACGTCCAGCTGGAGGGTGTTGGTTTCCCGGTGTCCGACGGCTTCAACACGGGCGGCCTGCCGGAGTTGTTCCCGGGCGCGGGACACGGTGGTTGCCAGAGTTTCGTCCGAGGCGTTGGGATCGACGGCTTTGGCGTGTCGGGCCATGAGCTGAAGCATGAATGCGTTGCCCCCGACGAACCGATGTCTCCAGAACGGTTGTCGCGGATCGAGCCAGGGAGGCCGGGAACTGATCTTGATGGGCTCGTCGAGGCGCTGCATGTGGCAGTCCTGACAGTGTTTTCCATTCCGTGCGTAGTCGCTGGCCTGCCATTCCAGGAATGGGGTCTGTTCGGGAAACCGACCGATGACTTCCAAGTCCGGGCCCAGGATGGGGGTGTGGAGGGTATGGCAGGTGGCACAGAGGCCGGAGACCTGAACGTGTTGTCCCAGTTCCGGGGTGTAGTCGACGTGACGCTGCATGGGCATGGTCAGCACATCGTCATAGGGCCCGAAGATCTGCCGGGTGGGTTGGATGTCGTAGTGGCCCGAGAAACTCGCGGGTTGCCCCAGGTGGGTGGGTTGGATCTGGTGGCAGAGGGTGCATCCGACCCCTTCGCTGGCCAGGGGCGCGAGTTTTGCGGCGGCGAAGCTGAGTTCGCCTCCGCGATCGTGCGCCTGCTGGGTACGGGGCATGGGTGCGTGGCAGGTCAGGCATTTGTCCTCGATGAAGGACTTGAGTTTGGGGCGTGCCATCACCTCGGCCTCCATGACCGCGCGCCACAGGGGATCCTTGAAGGCGTGCGACATCATCGTCCCACGCCAGTCTTCCGTGATTGAGACGCTCCCTCCCCGGGCGTCCGTCAGGCTCGGACCGGTTTGATCGTGGCAGAAGGCACAACTGCCGGCTCCGCTGAACAGCGAGGTGGTCCAACTGGTCAGTCCCGCGGCTTCCGACTTCAGCATTCCCAAGGCAGTCAGAATGAGGAGGAACCATGCGTTGTGCCGGTAGATTCGTTTCATGGGAACCGAGGTTGTTGGCATCGCCACCGCCTGAGTGCCTAGAAGGCACCCATGGGGTGGAAATGTCCCCCAAGGAGTGGCGCAATGGAGTGACGTTGTGGGTCCGGATGGTGGAAACGAACGTCAGGAGCCTGCTTGCGGTGGAAGTTCCGGCATGCCAAGGGGAGGTGTGTTCACCGATCGTCGCGCATTTCTTCGAGGTGCCCTGGCCATGACCGGGGCGGGATGGCTGCCGCTGTCGCTGTCGCTGTCCGGGTGCCGTCGGGCGGCGACGGGCTCGGTGTTCGATGTGGTGGTGTATGGCGGGACGTCGGGTGGGGTGGTGGCGGCGGTGCAGGCTGCGCGGATGGGGCGGACGGTGGTGGTGGTGGAGCCGTCGCAGCACCTGGGGGGACTGACGAGTGGTGGTTTGGGAAGAACGGACGCGGGGCGGGCGGACGCGGTGGGCGGCGTTTCCCGGGAATTCTATCGTCGGGTACGACGGCACTATGAGAACGCGAGTGCGTGGGTGCATGAGGCGCCACGGCTTCCACCGGGCCAGGATGCGGCCTGGGATTTTGAACCGCAGGTGGCGGCTGCGGTCTTTCGGGCGATGCTGGACGAGGCCGGGGTTCCGGTGGTGATGGGGGACCGGATGATTCTGGGTTCGCGCGGGGTGGAGAAGGTGGGGCGTCGGTTGGTCGCGATCGTGACCGAGCGGGGCAACCGCTACCTGGGTCGGCGGTTCATTGATGCGACCTACGAGGGGGACCTGATGGCCATGGCGGGGGTTTCGTACCGGGTGGGTCGCGAGGGAAACGCCGAGTATGGGGAGACGCTCAACGGGGTGCAGAAGGTCCGGACACACAACCATGTTTTCCCGGGCCGGGTGGATCCGTATGTGGTTCCCGGGAATCGGCGCAGCGGCTTGGTGGCAGGGGTCCACGACGGGGATCCTGGAGTCGATGGGGAAGGGGATCACCGGGTGCAGGCCTATTGCTTCCGCATGTGTCTGACGGACGTTCCGGCCAACCAGGTTCCGTTCGAGCGTCCGGAAGGTTACGAAGAGGCCGAGTACGAGCTGTTGTTCCGCAATTTTGAGGCGGGCGAAACCCGGGTGCCGTGGTTGCCGGGGCATATGCCCAACCGCAAGACCGACACCAACAATCGCTGGGGGTTTTCGACGAACCAGATCGGGGTCAACGAGGCCTATCCCGATGGCAGTTACGCGGTGCGCGAATCCATCCTGCGCGGCCAGGAACGGTATCAGCGCGGATTGATGTGGACGCTGGCGAATCACCCGCGGGTGCCGGAGGCGGTGCGGTTGGAGGTCAGCCGGTGGGGGTTGGCCGCCGACGAATTCATCGGGAACGGCCACTGGCCGCCGCAGATTTACGTGCGTGAGGCGCGTCGGTTGGTGGGGGAGGCCGTGGTGACCGAGCACGACTGCCGTCGGCTCCGAATCGCGGCCGACGCCGTGGGACTGGGTTCGTACGCCATGGATTCACACAACGTGCAGCGCTACGTGACGCCGATGGGCTGTGTGCAGAATGAGGGCAACATCGAGGCGAATCCCGGCGGGCCTTACGCGATTCCGTTTGGCGCGTTGCTTCCGCGCCGCGGGGAGTGTGACAACCTGCTGGTCTGCTGTGCGATCTCCGCCTCCCACATCGCCTACGGTTCAATTCGGATGGAACCGGTCTTCATGATTCTGGGGCAGTCGGCCGGGACCGCCTCGGCGCTGTCGCTGACGGAGGACGTTTCCCTGCTGGATCTCTCCGCGGCGTCGTTGCGGCGGCGACTCGTTCAGGACGGGCAGCGACTGGACATCGACACCGAACGCCACCCGGCGCGACCGCCTTCCCGGGAACTGCCGCGACAGCGGGAACGGCATGAGTCGGAGCCCGTCCTGCCGGACGCCTGTGTGGTCGTTTGAATTTCGAACGAGCGGTTTCGGTCGCCGACCGCTGGAAGAGGCGGGACAGCCGGGATCAGGGCATGGGAGGAGCGCCCAGAAAATTCGGCGGACGCGGGACGGCGTCGGTCATGCCCATGCGTTCGGCATGAGCCATGAAGGCGAACACCGAGGCTTCATCCCAGGCGTCGCCGATGACCTGAAGTCCGACGGGGAGATCGTCCACGAGACCGAGAGGAACGGTGCCGGCCGGCAGTCCGGTGAGGTTGGCGAGGAAGTGAAATCGGGTGGCGGCGGCGGAAGCGGATGCGTGGAGAATCGGGGTACAATCCTCGTCGGGGGCGTAGGGTTCGGCCGGGCGAACATTGGAGGGCAGGATGAGCAGGTCCACGCGCTCAAAGACGGAGGCTGTCTGTTGGCGAAGGGCGGTGCGGCAAGCGAGGGCGAGTTGCGCATCCTCCGGGGACACCCGTTGCATGGCATGGAGGAAGATCGCCAGTTCATCGCCGAACTCGCTGGCGTGGGCGGCATATTCGGTGGCGAGCAGTCGGGCCACCTCCGTGCCGATGACGAGGCAACCGATGGCGCCGGCGGCGGCGGCCAGGGGCAGTTCCACCTCCACGATCTCGGCTCCTTCTGCCGCCAGGGAGGCGAGGGCCTGATCGACGAGGGCGGCCACCTCGGGATCGGCGGCAGCGAGTTCCGAACGCACCACGCCCAGGCGCGCGCCGCGCAGGCCGCGCCCCAGCGCCTGGAACCAGGGGGCGGTTTGGTGCTGGTCGGGGGCGTACAAGGTCAGGGGATCAGCGGGGTCCACGCCGGAAAGGGTGGCGAGCAGTTCGACGAGATCGGCGGTGGATTGGCCGATGGGCCCGATGTGACCCATGGAAGTGCCGCTCCAACGGTCGCCCTGGCTGCTGACTCGTTGAAACGTTGGTTTCAGCCCGAACACGCCATTCCACGACGCGGGAATTCGAATGGAACCTCCGCCATCGGAACTGACGGCGGAAGGGGACCAGCCCAGGGCGACGCTCACCCCGCTGCCGGTGGAGGAGCCGCCGGGGGCGCGATCGACGGCATAGGCATTTCGCGGACCTGGTCGGTGTTGGAGAATGCCCGAGGCGTTGATGCCGCACTCGGTGGCGTGGGTGGTGGCCACGAGCACGGCGCCG
>CAUJJW010000273.1 GCA_963205105.1 Verrucomicrobiota bacterium
GTCGATCTGTTGACTGGCGGGTAAAGATTTCCGCGGGTTTGGGAGAGTGACAGGGCTGGACTTGTTGGCGGCGTGTTGATTCGAGGAAGCCAGTCTCGCGTTGGAAGGGACCGTTTCCTCGCTTGAGTTGGGGGTGGGGCAGGGTTGTGATCAGGGCATGTCCACGATTCGGAAGGTTCGCTCGGGAGCGTTGTCGGCGATGGCCTGCGTGTGTCTCGCGGCTCAGGATGCCGGGGCGGAGTCGATGCGGGTGTACTTCGGCACCTACACCGGCGCCAAGAGCCAGGGCATTTATGTCAGTTCATTCGATCCGGACACCGGGGTTCTTGGGGAGGCGCAACTCGCCGCAACGACGCCCAGTCCGTCGTTTCTCGCCCTGCATCCTTCCGGGAAGTTCTTGTACGCCGTCAACGAGGTGGGGGAATTCCGCGGGCAGAAGAGCGGGTCGGTATCGGCGTTCGCCGTCGACGCGGCTTCCGGACTTCTCACGCCGTTGAACCAGCAGCCGAGCCATGGCGAGGCGCCCTGCCACCTGGTCGTGGACAAAACGGGGCGCTGGGTACTGGTGGCGAACTACAACGGCGGCAATGTGGCCTCGATTCCCATCGCCGAAGACGGATCGTTGAAGACGGAGAACCACTCGGTGGTGCAACACGCGGGCTGGAGTGTGAATCCCCAGCGCCAGGAGAAGCCGCACGCCCACTCCATCAACCTGGATGCGGCCAACCGCATCGCGGTGGCTGCCGACCTGGGGATCGACAAGCTGATGGTGTACCGCTTCGACGCGGCGAATGGGACCTTGGAACCGAACCAGGAACCGGCGGTCCGGTTGCCGGCGGGGTCGGGTCCACGGCACTTCGCCTTTCGTCCCAACCAACGGAACGCTTACGTGATCAACGAGATGCTCTCGACGGTCATTTCATTCCGCTACAGTGCCAAGGCGGGTGAATTCACGATCCTGGACTCGCTGAAGACGTTGCCGGAGGGCACCGATGTCTGGAACTCCACCGCGCACATTGCGGTGCATCCCACGGGGAAATTCGTGTACGGCTCGAACCGCGGCCACGACAGCATCGTGGTGTTTGCGGCGGATCGCCGGGGGAGGTTGACCTTGGTGGAACACGAACCGACCCAGGGGAAGACCCCGCGGAACTTTGGCATCGATCCGACCGGCCGCTGGTTGCTGGCCGCCAACCAGAACTCGGATTCCGTGGTGGTGTTCGGGGTGGACCCGAAGACGGGTGCTTTGGAACCAACGGGCCGTCAGGTCACGGTGGGCGCGCCCGTGTGCGTGACGTTCGTGTCGGCTGGCCGGTGACCGGCCGGCTAATTGGCCTGTGCGGTGGGGAGGTGTTTGAGTCCGGCGAGGGTGGGATCGAGTTTGTCAGCGATCTTGCCGTCGCGGATTTCGATGCGGCGCGGGGTGAGGGCGGCGATTTCCGGATCGTGAGTGACGATGATGATGGTTCGGCCTTCGCGGTGGAGGGCTCGGAAGGTCTCCAGGATCATCTCGCCGGTGTGGGAATCGAGATTGCCGGTGGGTTCGTCGGCGAAAATGAGGCGTGGGTTATTGACGAGGGCCCGGGCGATGGCGACGCGCTGCTGCTGGCCGCCGGAGAGCTGGGAGGGTCGATGCTTGGAACGGTTTTCGAGACCGACGGTCTTGAGGGCGGCCATGCCGCGCTCGTAGCGTTCGCGGGAGGACATCCCGGCGTAGATCATGGGTAACTCGACGTTCTGAAGAACGCTGAGCTTGGGCAGGAGGTTGAAGAACTGGAACACGAAGCCGATTTTGCGGTTTCGAACCAGGGCAAGTTCCCGGGGCGAGGCTCCCTGGATCTCCGTGCCATCGAGACGGATGGTGCCGGTGGAGGGTGAGTCCAGGCATCCGAGGATGTGCATGAGAGTGGATTTGCCACTGCCGGAGGGGCCGATGATGGAAATGAACTCCCCGCCTTCGATGTCGAGGCTGACGCCGTCGAGCGCCCGGATTTCTTCACCACCCAGGTGATACACCTTGGTGATGTCGCGCAGTTCGAGCATAGCCATGGCGGCGTCCTTGAAAACGGCGGGTTGGGAAGTCGGAACGGGTCGAGGGAAGGGGCGAGGCGGGGCGGTCAGGTCCCGGGCCGGGTGGTGGTGGCCTTGGTGGCGGTCGTGGTGGCGGCGGGTGTGCCGGGTTTGGCTGGCGTTTGTGCGGCGGCCTTGGATGGGGTTCCAGGAGCTCCGTGAGCCAGGGCCGGGCCGGCGGGTGCGCGCGGCGGGATTCCGGCTGGCTGTTCGAGCGAGACCACATCGCCTTCGGCGAGGCCGGACTTGATTTCGGCCTTGAAGAGGTCGGAGATGCCGACGACGACGTCGCGGCGTTCGAAGGAGTCTCCGGATTTGACGAAGACGTAGCGTTCCCCTTGTTCGCTGAAGACGGCGGTAAGCGGGACCGTGAGGACGTCGTCGGCGCCTGCGACGGGGATGGAGATGCTGGCGGTCATTCCAGGTTGGACGCGTGGATCAACCTGCTTGAGGACGATGCGGGTGGCGTAGCCTTTGATGTTGTTGCGGAGCGTGGCCTGCGGAGCGATGCGCTCGACTTCGCCGGAAACCTTGAGACCGGGGATGGCATCGACCTCCACGTTGACCTCCATGCCGCTCTTGAGTCGGGTGACATCGGCCTGGTTGACGTGGGCATTGATCACCATGGCGCTGAGATCGGCGATGGTGAGCACCTCGGTGCCGCTGTTGAAACCGCCCGAACCGGAGACGGCCTGGCCGGAGGAAACCGGGCGGGTCAGGACGGTGCAGTCGAAGGGCGCCTCGATGCGGGCGCGGGAGAGTCTTTCCTCGGTGAGGGCGAGGTCCTTTTCGGAGCGCTCGATGGCGTTGAGGGCGATCTCATGGTCCTTCATGGAGGACTCATGGCGTTGGCGGCTGGCTTCGTAGGCCTGCTCGGAGAGCAGCTTCGCCTCAAACAACTCCTGATCGCGTTCGTAATCGCGCTTCGCCTGATCCATGGCGATGCGGGACTTGTCGAGTTGCAGCTTGGTGTTCTCGATCTGTTTCTGGCGGGTTTCGACCTCCAGCTTGAGGTCGCGATCGTCGAGGGCGAAGAGCAGGGAGCCCTTTTTGACCTGATCGCCGACATCGACGGGCAGTTCGCTGATGCGGCCGTTGACCTCGGGGCGGACGGAGACCTGTTCGGCGGGACCAATTTCGCCGGCGACACCGACGGCGAAATTGACGGCACCTCGTTCGACGATGGCGGTGGTGGGTCGTTGGTTGGCCGCATCGGCGGAACCTTGGGCGACCTTGGCCTGGGAGGATCGCCAATAGACAAACCCTCCGGCGCCGAGGCCGAGGACGATGAGACCGAGGATGACCGCTCTCATGAATGGATGAACAACTCGCCGAAACTAGGTGGAGGTGGGAGCCGGTGCAAATGCTGAGTTGGAAAAGGTACGCATGCGTAATGGTTGGGCGGAACGGGGAATTCGACTTTTGGGGGGATTCAAGGCTAGGAATGGGGGCCGATGGCCGTTCGTCGTACCCGGACCCGCACCCCTCCGCGCACCCCGCCCCGCAAGGCGCGGGGTGTGCTGTCGTGGCTGTTGGTGTTGCTGGTGGCGGCAGCGGTGGGCTGGGTTTGGTGGCTGGCGGCCTATGGCTCGCCGTCGATGGAAGGCACCTCGCGTTCGTGGACCGGGGCCTGGTGGGATCGATGGCGGGGGACGGTCGAGGAGGAGGACGTTGAAGACCTGCCGCCGGTGTTGCGCGAGGTGTCGCGTCCTTCAGCCGAGCGACTGCCGGCGGTTCGGCCGCGGGAGACGCCGCGGATTCAGATTGCGGCGCCGTCGGAGCCCCTGGTGTTTCCGACCAACCCGCCGGTGTTCGTGCCTTCCGTGGTGGTGACGCCGACAGGTTCGGTGGAGCGCACTGAGGTGCCGGCGGCGCGCACCGAGGTGGGTGACGACCGTGAGGGGTTGGCGGCGAAGAAGGAGGGGACGAACGTGTTGGGCGTTCAGCTGGCTTTGGCGCGCCGCGGAATCTCGGCGGGGCCGATTGACGGGGTGATTGGGTCGCAGACACGGGCGGCGCTCCGGGTTTTTCAAAAGACGGAGGGCTTGCCGGTGACGGGGCTGATTGATGAGCGGACGCTGTCGCGTTTATCCCTGGGGCAACCGTCGCTGACCAACTATGTGGTGACGGCGGAAGATGTGGCGCGGTTGACCTGGGTGCCGTCGACGTGGTTGGGCAAGGCGAGTCGCGAGCGGTTGGACTATGAGTCGATTCTGGAACTGGTGTCGGAGAAGAACCACGCGCATCCGAAGCTGGTGCGGCAGCTGAATCCCTCGATTCAATGGGATCGGGTGCGGCCGGGGACTTCGGTGACGGTGCCGGCGGGGGCGTTGCCGCCGCTGCGTGGGCGGGCGGGATTCGTGAAGATCAGCCTGTCGGAGAAGGCGTTGCGGGTCTTTGATCCGGCATCGAACCTGGTGGCGCACTTTCCCTGCAGCATAGCGCGGAAGGTGGAGAAGCGGCCTGTGGGCGAGCTGAGGGTGGTGCGGTTGGCGCCGAATCCGAACTACCGTTTTGACCCGGAGATCTTCAAGGAATCGCCGGAGGCACGGAAGATCGGGCGAAAACTTATGATTCCGCCGGGGCCGAACAACCCGGTGGGAACGGCGTGGATTGGGTTGAGTCGGCCGGGCTATGGGATTCATGGGACGCCGCATCCGGAGGATGTGGGGAGGACGGAATCGCACGGCTGTTTTCGGCTGGCCAACTGGAATGCGGAGTTCCTGGTTCGGGCTGCCTGGGTGGGCATGCCGGTGTTTGTGGATCCTTGATTTCGCAGAATATCCTGTTGCGCCGAGTCTCGGGCATGTTACAAGCCCGCCCCCGCATTGGTTGCGACCAGGGCGGGGTTAACCATTTCGAAAGACTATGTCACAGCATAACAGCCTTCGTTCATCGTCGACCCTCGGGGCCAAACGCAACGTCCTGAAGCGGTTCGAGCGCGTGGAAATCCTCCGCAAACGCACCCAGTGGAAGGAAGGCGACCGGGTGACGGGTCTGCGCAAGACGAAGCCGAACGAATAACACGGCTTGGGCCCGGGAACGCCGGGCTTGGCGGTGAATGCGATGAGCGCGCCGGCGGGGGCCCCCCTAGGCGCGTTTTCTTTTCGTTTTTCCAGTCCTTTTCCGTTTTCATTCCCACGTTTCCATGGCGATCCGACTGCAAAAGGTGCTTGCCGATGCCGGTGTTGCGTCGCGACGTGCCGCTGAGGAGTTCATCACCTCCGGCCGGGTTGCCGTGAACGGGAAGGTGGTGACCACGCTCGGCACCCGCGTCGACCCTGCCACGGACCGGGTGGCGGTGGATGGGGAGGTGGTGAAGCCGGTGCGCAAGGTCTACGTGGCCCTGCACAAGCCCAAGGGGTACACCTGCACCCAGTCCGATCCCCATGCTGCAAGGCGGGTGGGCGAACTGCTGCCCCCCGAATGGTCGAATGTGTACCCGGTGGGACGCCTGGATCGCGAGAGCGAGGGTCTGCTCTTTCTCACCAACGACGGTGATTTCTGCCTGCGGGTGACCCACCCGCGCTACGGCGTTCACAAGAGGTACTTGGTCACCGTGTCCGGACGTGCTGAACCTTGGATGCTGGAACGTTTTCGCAAAGGCGTGGTGTGCAACGAGGAAACCTTGAAGATCGTCCAGGGCAAAATCCTTGCCTCGAGTCCGGCCGGCAGCCTGGTGGAAATCGAACTCGCCGAAGGCCGGTACCGGGAGGTTCGCCGTCTGTTTGCGTCGGAAGGCCTCGAAGTCGAGCGTTTGGTCCGGACCCAGATTGGTCCGATCAAGCTTGGCGAGTTGAGGTTGGGACGTTGGCGGACGTTGACACCCGGGGAGCTGAAAACTCTACTCACGCCGTGACGACTCCTCGATCGTGGCAGTTCATTGCCGCGGGACTTCTCGTTTTTCTCTCGGTCCACGCGGGTGCATGGGCGGTGACCGCCTATTCCAAGGCGGACCGGGTGAATGTGCGGTCCAGGCCGGGTTTTGTCGGCGAAATCGTAACCCAGTTGAAAAAGGGGCAGGCGGTGTCCGTGCTCGACACGGTGACTTTGAAAAAGCCGACGGCCGATGAACCGCCGGTCTGGATGAGAATCGAGCTGCCTCCTGATTCACCAGCCTGGGCCAGTTCGGATTTCGTGGATCCTGCAACCGGGGTGGTGAAGGGCGATTTGCTCAATGTGCGCGCGGGTCCGACGTATGATCACGGCATCATCGCCCGGGCCAAGCGCGGCACGACCCTGAAAATCCTCGCCGCAGGCACCAACGGCTGGGTCCAGGTCGCGGCACCGGCGGGATCGGTCGGATTCGTTCCCGCGGCTTGGTTGGCGGACAGCGCAGCCGCTGCGACGACACCACCACCAGCCGTTCCAAGGCCCGAGGTTACGACGCCCGCCACCGCGACGGCACCCAAGACGAACGCGACGTCCACGGTTTCCGCGCCATCGCGCACGAACGCGGTGAACAGGGCCACCTCTGCACCGGCTCCGGCCCCGACGGCTTCGCGCTCCCTTTCCAATAACGCCTGGCTGGAGCAGTTCGTATCGCGACCTGCTTCCAATGCGGCACCCCGCTCCGCGTCACCTCCTGAGTCTTCCCGGCCTGAGACGCCGACGACTCCCGCGGCAGGATCGCCTGTCCCGCCCCAACCGGTCGCTCCGGGGCAAGCGTCGCCCACTCCTGTTCCTGGGAACGCCGCGGAACTGGCTGTTCCGGAGCCCTTGGAACCCCCCAAGCCCGAGGGACGTTGGGTGCGGCGTGAAGGGGTGGTGGTCCGACCGGTGAACATCACGGCGCCATCGTTCTACGCCTTGAAACTGAGGGATAGTGGAGGGTTGGCCAATTTTTTGATCGCACCACAGTCCGGGCCGGAGACGTTCCGGGAGTATCGGGGGCGGGTGGTCATTGTGACGGGCCGTGAATATCTGGATCGGCGTTCGGTCTGGCGGCACATCCCGCTGCTGGATGTGGAGACCATCGAGGCGGTCCGCTGATTCTCGAAGGAGCGAACTGGGCCATGGACAATTTGATCGACGGCCGCGCGATCGCCGCGGAGTTGAATGGGGAGACGCGGCAGCGCGTGGCCGCCCTGGCATCCCGCGGCATTCAACCACACATCGCGTTCGTTCGCGTCGGCGAAGACCCGGCCTCGAAGGTTTACGTCGGCATGAAGGAGCGGACGAGCGCGGAACTGGGCTTGAAGTCCACCACCCACGTTCTTCCGGACACGACCTCCCAAGCGGATCTCCTGGCGTTGGTGGAACGGCTCAACGCCGACCGAACCGTCCATGGCATTCTGGTCCAGGCGCCGTTGCCGCGGGGCATCGACGCTCCAACGATTTTCTCCGCGGTGGATCCGCGTAAAGACGTCGACGGCTTTCATCCGGTGAACGTGGGCAAACTGATGCTGGGCGATGCCGGCGGGTTTGTGCCGTGCACCCCGGGCGGCGTTCATGAATTGCTGATCCGTTCGGGAACGACCATCGCCGGGGCCGAGGTGGTGATTCTGGGGAGGGGGAACATCGTGGGGAAACCGATGGCGGCGATCCTGGTGCAGAAGGCGAAGCACGCCGATGCGACGGTGACGATCTGCCACAGTCGGAGTGCGGACATCGCGGGGCATTGTCGGCGGGCGGACATCCTGATTGCGGCCCTGGGGGTGGCCCGGTTCGTGAAGGCGGACATGGTGAAACCCGGGGCGGTGGTGATCGATGTCGGGGTGAATCGGATTGCGGATCCGACGGCGAAGAACGGATCCCGGCTGGTGGGGGATGTGGATTTTGCGGGGGTGCAACCGGTGGCGGGCAAGATCACGCCGAATCCGGGCGGGGTGGGTCCGATGACCATTGCGATGCTGATGCGGAACACGGTGCAAGCGGCCGAATCGTTGACCTGCTGACCGCGGGCGCGGTCGTTTGGGGGAATCGCCCTGTTCATAAATGACCTGTTCACGGACCATGAACTGGGGATTTCCGGGGGGCGTGACGCCCCCCTCTACGGCACGCGGGACGCCCGCCGCTACGGACACGCAGATCCTGGAGACTTTTGACTTGCACCCTGGCGTTCCCTGCGAAGGTTGGAGGCATGCCGGGCAACGAGGTCCTTTTTGAACTTCACGGGGTGGGCAAGAACTATGCTGGCGCGGAGGGCGGCAAGCCTGTTTCCGTGTTGCGCGACGTCGAACTGACGGTGCGACGGGGGGAATCGGTGGCGTTGGTGGGGCCTTCGGGTTCAGGCAAGACCACGCTCCTGAACATCCTGGGCACGCTGGATCGGGCGGACCAGGGCAAGGTGTTGTTGGACGGCCAGGACCTGGGTTCGCTGGACGAAGCGGGACTGGCTGACGTGCGCAACCGGCAGATTGGGTTTGTCTTCCAGTCGCATCACCTGCTGCCGCACCTGACCGTGTTGGAAAACGTGCTGGTCCCCACGCTGCCCATGGCCGAGGGGGCGGTGCGCGCGGCGGCGCCGGATCGGGCGCGACTGCTGCTCAAGCGGGTGGGGTTGGGAGATCGGCTGGGGCATCGTCCGGGGCAACTCTCGGGCGGAGAATGCCAGCGGGTGGCGGTGGTGCGGGCGATGATCAACCAGCCCAAGATCCTGTTGGCGGACGAGCCGACCGGGGCGTTGGACCGAAATTCCTCCCGGGGGTTGGCCGCTCTGCTGAAGGAACTGAATCGGGAGGACGGGGTGACCTTGATCGTGGTGACCCATTCCATGGAACTGGCGAAGGAGATGGGGCGGGTTCTGGAATTTGGCGACGGGCAACTGCGCGAGGGAGGGCAGGCGTGACACGGTTCCGGCTCATTCGACGTTCCTTGGTCTACCACTGGCGGTCGCATCTCGGCGTGGTGCTGGGGGCGCTCATCGGGAGTGCGGCGCTGATCGGGGCGTTGGTGGTGGGCGACTCGGTTCGGGAAAGTCTCAAGGATCGGGCGGAGGCGCGGTTGGGTGCGGTGGAACTGGCGTTGAGCTCGGGGGATCGATTGTTTCAGGCGGATCTGGGCAGTCGCCTCGAGAAGGCGATTCCGGGTCAGGCGACGAATGCCGCGGGTCAATCGGTGAATCTTCAGTGGGGCGGGACGGGTGAACCTCGCGCCCATGCGCTCGTGCTCCAGGGCGTGGCGGTGAAGCAGGACGGATCCGCCCGTGCGCATCAGGTTCAAATTTTGGGCAGTACGGTCCCGTTTTGGCGGTTCTCACCGCGGGAAGAGCAGCGGATGGAGTTGATGCGGTCGGCGCTTTGGCGGGGGCGACCCTCGACATCGCCGTCGGGTCTGGACGACCTGGCGCTGGAACGAGCCTTCATGGAAGAATTCGGCTCCTGGAGAAAGCCTGCTCCCGGCGGTGTCCGACTCAACCGGGCGCTGGCGGAACAGCTTTCGGCGAAGCCAGGCGACACGGTCATTCTGCGGTTTGCGAAACCCTCAGCGTTGTCGCAGGACGCGGTGCTGAGCCCTCGGAACGAAGCCAGCGTGGCCATGCGCCTGGTGGTGGAGGACATTGTGGAAGGCGAGCGGTTCGGGGAATTCAGCCTGAAGTCGGGGCAGCGTCCGGCGCTGAACGCGTTCGTGAATGAGTCGGAACTCTGGCGGGTCAGCGGGGTGACCAATCGTGCGAACCTGCTGCTGGTCCATGGGGGCAACCTGGCCCGGTCGGTGTCGCCCTGGCGTCAGAAGTTCCTCCAGTCGCTTCAGGCCCCTGGAAATGGATGGCCCCGGCCGATCCGGGACATGCTGCTGCGCTCCCTTCGGCGGGGCTTGGAGCCGACACCCGCGGAATCCGAAGTGACCCTTCGCCATGTGACCGACGAACTGCGACGTCATTGGCAGCTGGCCGACGCCGAGATCGAAGTCCGGACCATCGAAGAGCCGATGACCCGCACGGGCGGCGAAGTCATGCCGCCGATGATTGAAGTGGCGACGCGCCGGATCTTTTTGGACATCCCGGTGCGCGACGCGGGTCTGACGCCGCGGAAGCGCCTTCTGCGGGACCACGCGGCGTTCACTGCGGACCGGGAGGAGGACCTGACGTCGGCGGCTTACGTGACGAACGGAATTCCGATTCTCACCTACCTGGCCAATTCGATCCGAGCGGGGGACCGGCTGACGCCCTACTCCATCGTGACAGCCGCGGACGCCCCCTGGACGCCTTCGGGCATGAAGGACGGCGAGATCGTGGTGAATGAATGGCTGGCGAACGATTTGGGGGTGAAGGTGGGCGACCGGGTGGAACTCACCTACTACGATCCCGAAGCGGGGGCGCGTCTGTTGGAGAAGACGAACGTGTTCACGATCCGCCAGGTGGTGCCGCTGAAGGGAATCCACGCGGATCGGACGTTGATGCCGGAGTTTCCCGGGCTTTCGAAGGCCGAGAGCACGCGGGACTGGGACGCTGGATTTCCGTTGGTGCACCCGATCCGCGACGAGGATGAAGCATACTGGAAGGCGCACCGCGGGACGCCGAAGGCCTTCATCACCGAGGCGGCAGGAAGGGCGATGTGGGCGAATCGTTTCGGGGATCTGACGGCGATTCGTTATGCCGTGCCGGAGAACTCCTTTACTTCCGGCTTCCAGAAAATCGTGGAAGCCAATCTGGTGGCGAACCTGGATCCGGCGGAACTGGGCTTGGTGTTTCGGCCGGTCCGGGCGGAGGCGTTTCGGGCGGCGACGTCGGGGCAGGATTTTGGCGGATTGTTCATTGGTTTCAGTTTCTTCCTGGTGCTGGCGGCGCTGCTGCTGATGGCGTTGATGTTTCAATTCGGGCTGGAGCAACGGCTTCCGGAAGTGGGCATGTTGTTGGCGGTGGGATTTCGCCCCAAAGCGGTTCGGCGGCTATGGCTGGGTGAGGCGCTGGCGTTGGCGGCGGTGGGAGGCGTGCTCGGTGCTGGGGCGGGTTTGGGATACGCCCAGGCGATGATCTACGGGTTGGGAACGCTCTGGCGCGACGCGGTGGCGGGCACGCCGCTGTCGTTCCATGTCACGCCGGGAACCCTCGTGATCGGGTTGCTGGCGTCGATGGTGGTCTGCGGGTTCACCATCTGGCTGACCATGCGCCGGCAATTCGCCCGGCCACCGCGGGCGTTGTTGGCGGGTTCCATCGAGGAAGGTCGATTGGGCGGGCGCAGCCGGGGATTCCTGGTGGGTGCGATTTCGTTGGCTCTGGCCCTGGCATTGGCGGGGTGGGCCTTGGTCACCGGGGACACCTCGAATGCCGGGGTGTTTTTCGGAGCGGGCAGCCTGATTTTGATCGCTGGTTTGAGCTTCGCCGCCGGTGGGTTGCGCCGCATGCAAGGGCAGACCGAAGCGTTGGGCGGGCTGAGTCTGTCGCCGGGTAAACTGGCCGTGCGCGGAACGGCGCGTCGGCGTTCGCGCAGTTTGGCGACGGTGGGTTTGCTGGCGTCCGGGGTGTTTCTGGTGGCGTCGCTGGGAGCGTTTCGCATGGACGCGGGAAAGGACGCGATGCGGCGGACCTCGGGCACGGGTGGGTTCGCGCTGGTGGGGGAGAGTTCGCTGCCGATCTCGGTGGACCTGAACAGCGTCGCCGGCCTGGAGCAGTATGGGCTGGGGGTGGAAGACCTGAAGGGGGTGAGTTTTGTGCCGTTTCGGGTGCGGGAAGGTGATGACGCGAGCTGTCTAAACCTGGACCGTGCGCAGCGACCGCGATTGCTGGGAGTTCGACCTGAACTGCTGTCGGAGCGCGGGGCGTTTCGTTTTGGGGGAATGGCGAAGGGGATCGCATCGGATGCGGGATGGATGGCGCTCAAGGATTGGAAGGAGGCGGGTGGTGTGGTGGAGGAAGTTCCGGCGGTGGGTGATGTGGCGTCGATCCAATGGGCGTTGGGCAAGAAGCTGGGCGACACGTTGGACATGACGGATGAACGGGGGCGTCCGTTTCGCGTGCGGTTGGTGGGCGGGGTGGTGAATTCGATTTTGCAAGGGAGCCTGGTGATCGACGAAGCGGCGTTGTCACGGCTGTTTCCGGGGGTGAGCGGGTATCGATGGTTTTTGGTGGATGCCGAAGCGGCGGCGATGGCCGACGTTTCGACAAAGCTGTCGCGGGCGATGGCGGATGTGGGGATGGAAGTGGCGCCGGCGACGCGGCGGTTGGCGGAACTGAATGCGGTGCAGAACACCTACCTGAGCACCTTCCAAGTGCTGGGCGGACTGGGATTGCTCCTGGGGAGTGCGGGACTTGGGGTGGTGGTGTTGCGGAACGTTTTGGAGCGACGGGGCGAACTGGGTCTGATGACGGCCGTGGGGTTTCGTCGGGGGGCGATTGTCCGTTTGGTTTTGGCGGAGCATGTGGCTTTGCTCGGGGCGGGGTTGGGCATTGGTTTGGCGGCGGCGGTGGTGGCGGTGATGCCTTCGCTCTGGGGTGCGGGCTCGGAATTGCCGGTGCAATCCCTGGTTCTGACGATAGGCTGCGTGATGCTTCTCGGGCTGGTGACCACCTGGGCGGCCACGCGGGCCTCGGTGCGTGGCTCCCTTTTGGGGGCACTTCGGGGAGAATGATTCCGAATAAGAAACCGGCGGTGGTGTCTGAACGATTGGCAATGAACATGAACGAGCTACGACGAACATGGCGGACAATGGGTTGGGTGGGGCTTTTGGTGGCCGGGGCTGCTGGCGCTTGGGCGGCCGAACCGTTGACGCCGACCTTCTCCCAGGACTTCAGCCAGATCGCGGTGGGGAAAATTCCCGACGGTTTTCTGGTCCTGGATGGTCAGTTCGAAGTGAAGGAGGCGGACGGGAACCGGTTCCTGGAACTGCCAGGGGCTCCGCTCGACTCCTACGGCGTCATGTTCGGCTCGGGTGCCCGTGAAGATTGGGGAGCCCAGGCCCGGTTTCGGGGGACAGGCCAGGGTCGGCGCTATCCGGTGTTTGGCGTCAGCGTCAACGGAGTCGCCGGTTACCGGGTTCAGGTGTCGCCGGCGAAGCGGGCTATCGAGTTGCTGAAGGGCGACGAAGTGAAGACGACCTTCGCCTTCGTCTGGGCCAGCGATTCCTGGACCCAGGTTCGCATCCAGGTACGCAAGGTCAGCGAAGGTTCCTGGAAAGTGGAGGGCAAGGCCTGGAAGGACGGCACGCCGGAACCGGCCGACTGGATGGTGGTCTGGAACGAGACGGAAACGCCGATTGCCGGCCGGGCGGCGATCTGGGGCAAGCCGTTCTCGGGAACGGCAATCGCTTTCGATGATTTGAAGATTTTGCCGCTGGAGAAGTGACTGAAAAGACATGCCTACCGACTGTGAACCGTGGCGCGAGGAGTGGAGCGGGCGGCCCTCATCCCGGCCTTCTCCCGGAGGGAGAAGGAGAAAATGCTCCGCGCGGTTTGCAGGGTTGAGCCAGGCGTTCGCTGGAACGAGTCGAGACGGCTTGGACGGCTGCGGTTCTGGCATGTCTGCTTGCGGGATCTGCGACTCCCTCTCCCTCCGGGAGAGGGTTGGGGTGAGGGAGACTGGTTCAACCCTCGCGATCGCTGCCTTGGAAAGGTTCATGGGAAGCGCCCTGTTCGAAATCGACCTGCTCACGGGCCTTGAACCCGGGAGGATTCCGGGGGGCGGGACGCCCCCCTCTACGGCAGGCGGGACGCCCGCCGCCACGGTCCCGATTCGCTCTTCGCCTTTCGCGGTACGGACGGTGGGTTCACGGGCTTGGGGATGGGTTCTTGCCAGCTTGGTTTGGCTATCTCTCCTTCCGGTGCAGGCAGCTGTGGACCTGACGTTGAGGGTGCCGTCGGCGGCGACTTGGGTGTTGGGGGACGCCATCCCGCTCTACTGGCGGTTCAGCAATCAATCCACCCAGCCGCTGGGTTTCATGTGGGAAGGTTGCTGCCGGTTGAACGGGCGACTGGACGTCTCCGTGGTGGCGACGAGCGGCGCGCTCGAGACGGCACCGGTGGGCCAGGCGCTCGCCCATATGTTTGCCAAGGCGGATCGTTTGGAACCGGGCATCGCGAAGGAATACGACACCAAGGTCGGAGATTGGGTGAGCCTGCCCGGCACGGGACGATACCGGCTCCAGGGCACGTACCGAGGCGTCCTGCCCACCCAGTTTCCGCAGGTGCAACGGGGTCTTTCCTTGTGGCGCGACGCCGCCACCAGTCCTCCGCTTGAACTTTCCGTCCTCAGCGTGGCCGATTACCTGGCGCAACGGGAGGAACGGACGCGGCGTGGAGGTCGGCGCGTGACGCTGACCGGGCCGGAGCGGTTGTCGCCGTTGGAGCCTGCCCATTTCAGGGTCCGGGTGGAGAACTCCGGGACCGTGGAGCGTCCATGGGTTTGGCCGGATGACGCGGCGTTCTGGGTGGTGGATGGGAAGGGGCGGCGGAGCGCACCCATGGCAGTGATCGCCGGGTCAACGACCCACCGGGTGTTGTTGCCGGGAACCGCGGTCGACCTGTCGTTTACCATCGCGCCGGACCGCTGGGAGAGCGAGCCGCTGGGTGACTACACGGTGTTTGTCGATCTGGCAGAAGGGCGGGATGGGGAGCCACGAGTGCCATCGAACGTGATGCCATTGGTTTGGCGGTTGGAGGCGACCGAGGTGGAGGCGCTGGTTCGGGAGGCTTCCAAGGGAGCGGGAACCGGGGGGCGTAACGCCGCGCTGAAAACGTTGCGGGTCTATCTTGGCGACATTGGTCCTGAGTTGGAACGACTGGATCGCTCGCGGCTGGATGCTCAGGCGGGTGGTTTGGCGGATCGGTTGGGTCTGGCGGCCCGTCTGCGGCCGGTGTTTCCCAAGCCCGGGGAGGTGGGAATCGCGGTCTCGGTCAACGCAGATGCCACGGTGGAGTGGGCGGACCCGATCGTGGCCAAGGTCCTGAAGGCGCAAGGCGGGGATGTGGGTTCGCAGAGTCGGGAACTGGCGGCGGTGCGTCGGCACTTGGGCTGGGAATTGACGCCGGTGCTGGTTCCGTCGGACGCGGTGTCCCTGGGGGACCTGCTCCGGGTCTCGGGCGAGTGGATCACCGACGGGTCCGATTGGACGGGGCCGCCGGAGGTTCGTTGGACTTCGGGCACGAACGCGGCGCCGGTGCGGTTGGTGTTGCGGGCGGCGACGGGTGCTCCAGGGGAGGTTCGGGTCGAACCTGGGGTGACGGGGGAAGGTTTGAGCGCGCGGTTGCGTGAGTCGCCGGGAGGAGGATGGGCGCTTCCTGGCTCAACGACCTGGGGGATGGTTCGGCCGGTGTTGATGGATACACTTCGTCCGGGGGAACGGCGGGAGCTGCTGGTTGTGCCTCGGAATTAATGGTCCACGGCGGTGGCGGTCACTCCGAGGAGCGATTCAGCGACCCGATGACGTGAGGCCACGATGCCGGGCGGGAGCCAGGCCCCGGCGAAAATGATGAGAGCGATGATGACGACGCCCACCCGTTCGAGGCGGGTAATGGGGAGGGAGACGGAGGTTGCCGGACGCCGGCCGGTGAAGAGGGCGAAGTAGGCCCGCAAGATGGCGATACCGTTGAGCATGGCGGCCATGGCCAGGGTGAAGCTCACCCATAACCCCTGGTCGACGCTGCTGGCGAAGAGCAATTCCATGGGCAGGAAACCGACGGTTCCCGGGAAACCGACGCAGGCCAGACCGGTGAACAGAAACGAAACGGCAAGACCGGGGACCTGTTCGTAATGGCCATGGTGGCGGTCGAGGGACAGCCTTCCGAACCGGGCTTCGATGGCGCGAATGGAAAACGCGAGAGCCGCCAGCGAGAGGGTCGCGGAGACCCAGAGGCAGAGGGCGGCGGTGAGGCCGTTGACGGTATGGGCCATGACCCCGTAGAGCACCAGCGAGGTCTGGCTGAGGCAGAGGTTGGCGTAGAAGCGTCGGACATCGTTTTGCACCACCGCCATACCGCCACCGTAAATGGCGGTGACGAGACACGCGATGCCTGCCGCGTTCAGCCAGCCGGCGGGTGCTCCGGGAAGCAGGAGGCGGATGGCGGCTGCGACTTCCATCAGCGGCAGAATGAAGAGCATCGCTGAGGCGTAGGTGGCGTTTTGAAAGAGTCGGGGCACCCAGCCATGGAACGGAACGATGCCCCCGCGGATGCCCAGGGCGAGAAGGATCAGGCTGTAACCCAGGGGGCTGCCGGTGCCGACCAGAAACTGGCCGAGGCCGAGCAGCACCACGAAGGTGGACATGTAGAGAACGTAGCCGCGGAAGGGTTTGCCCAGGCTTCTCAGCTCCCAAAACGGCAGGAGGGTGGCGATCGCCAGAATGCCGACCAGAATCCAGCGATCCTGGCAGGTGACCACGGCAAGACCGACGAAGGCACTGAGCAGCACGCGGATGCACAGCGCTGGGGTCACCCGGGCTTTGGCGGTGCCCAGCAAGGTCAGCAGGTGCAGAAGCACCAGCACCGGCAACATCGGGGCAGACACCGCATCGATGGCGAAGGTCCGGGTCCCCACGGTGGTGGTCCCACCCAGGGAGAGGGCGATGGCTCCGGCGGCGGTCAGGAGCAGGACCAGGAAGAAGAGGCTGAAGCGAGCAGCGGCCGGCGGATGGCGGACGAAAGCGACCGTCGCGGCTCCGACCCAGGGCAGCAGGAGGGCGAGTTCGAGAAAGGGAACAGCGGCGACATTCATGAGCGGTGGGCTGGAAGCGGGCGTTCAGAGTGGCGCCGGAGGAGCGCTGCGCGCAGGGGCTGGCTTGGAGCCCGCGCCGTCGATGGTATCGGCGAGCCGTTCCTCGTGGCGGTCGAGGGCCCGGAAGAAGGCGACGAACGGACGGGCGAAGTATCGTTCCATCAGGCTGTCGAGATAACCGCGCTCCAAGGCAAGTCGGTACAGGGCGCGTTGGATGGGAAGGGGCAGGCGCTGTTCCCAATGGACTGCTTCGTCGCGAGGACGGGATCCGATGGCGTTCTCCAGCTGGTGATGATCGTGCAGCAGGCTGGGAGCGCGCAGGAATTGGAGCGTCCGAAGACAGGCATGGCCGAGCAGGTGGAGCAGCGCCAGGTAGCGGAATCCGAGTCCGATTTCCGCGATGATCAGGCCCACCTGGGTCAGGGACGCGAAGGCGAGGGCGGACTTGATGTCCGTCTGAACGCGTCCGACCACATAGGCAAAGGCGGAGGTGGTCAGGCCGATCACCACCACGAAGGCGGACAGCCAGACGGAACTGTCGAGGACCGGGCTGATGCGCAGGAGGAGGAAGGCGCCGAGATGCACGGACAGCGCGCCATAAAAGACAGCACTGGACGGGGTGGGGCCTTCCATGGCTCGCGGAAGCCAGCCCGAGAATGGGACGAGGGCGGACTTGCCGGCGGCGGCAATGACGAAGAGCACACCCAGCAGGGTGAAGTGTGGGCTCACCGGCAGTGGGTCGTGGGCGGGCCAGGCGCTTTGTCCGACGAGATGGTCAAAGTCTCCACCGCCATTCACCTCGTGCATCAGGATGGCTGCCAACAGCAGGGAAACGTCGCAGAGCCGGTAAACGATCCAGACGCGAAGGCCATTGCGCGGCGGGGACGGGCGTTCCTGGAAGAAGGCGATCAGGAGCACCGACGAAAGACCGACCATTTCCCATCCGGCGAACAGGGTTTCGACCGTATCGGAGAGGGAGGCGGTGACCATGCCGACGAGGAACACGGCGAAGAGGACGAAGAAACGGCTGTAACCAGGCTCCCGGTGGAGGTAGCGGGTGGAGAAGGCCCCGATAATGCCGCAAAGCAGCAGCGCCAGGATCACGTAGGCGAGGGAGAGCAGGTCGAGAACGAAGGCGAGCTTGAGATGGTAGGATGGCGTGATGATCCAGTCGCCGAGCACGATGGCGTGCTGGGCGATGCCGGCGCGGAACATGACGACGGCGGCGGCGAGGGCGGCCAAGAGGGCGGTGACCACGCTGGCCTGGACGAGGCGGCCGGTGGCGGGCTCGCTGAGTCGACGGTTCACCAGAAACGCGGCGAAGAAACTGCCCAGAAGAAAGAGCGGAGCGGCGACGATGGCCAGACCGAGGGCGTCGAGCAGGCGGG
>CAUJJW010000274.1 GCA_963205105.1 Verrucomicrobiota bacterium
CGCCCTCGCCTCGCTCGTCCTGCTCTCCCTCGCCTCACCCGGCGCCGAGATCGAACTCACCCTCCAATCCCGCGACCCCGCCACCGGCCGCATCATCCTGTCCCAGGAGAAGGTCGACCCCATCCGCGTTGGGGTCATCGCCGTCGATGTCTGGAACTTTCATTGGTGCAAGACCGCCACCATGCGCGTCGACGCCATTGTCCCGCGCATGAACAAGGCCCTCGACGCCGCCCGCGAACTCGGCATGACCGTCATGCTCTGCCCCAGCGACGTCGTCGACAACTACGTCGGCTACCCTCAGCGCGAAGCGGTGTTCGCCCTCCCGCCCGTCACCGTTCCCACGGTGATGGAGGTGACCTGCCCGCCCGTGCCCGACGCCGGTGGCTGCGCCTGCGGCCGCGAACGTTGCGCCGTCAATTACGGCTGGGACGGCATGCACCCCGCCCTGCGCATCGGTCATCACGACCTGATGCCCGACACCCAGGCCGAGGTCTATGCCATCTGCCGGAAGCATGATCTCACCCACTTGATCTACGTCGGCTTCCATACCCAGGTCTGTCTGCTCGGAAAACCCATGGGTCTCAAGGCCATGAAATCAGCCGGGCTGAAGTGCGTGCTCGCCCGGGACATGACCGACGCCCATCCCGGTTACGACCCCTCCCGCAACTTCACCCCCGA
Source organism: Verrucomicrobiota bacterium (assembly GCA_963205105.1). Classification (GTDB taxonomy): domain Bacteria; phylum Verrucomicrobiota; class Verrucomicrobiia; order Limisphaerales; family CAIMTB01; genus CAIMTB01. Next base: position 679 of record CAUJJW010000274.1, read on the forward strand.
CCTCAACACGGAGCAGGTCGTTGAACACTTCGAGAAACACCTCGCCCCCACGATCTCGTTTCAGGAGGAACTCGCCAAATTGGGCCGTTGGAACCGCGGTTGGGTCGTCGACCCGGTGCGCGTGACCCCGTGGGGCACCCAGACACGTCCCCACCTCTTCGAACAACCCGTCACCGTCACGCTCACCACCCCTCTCCAAACCGGCGCCGAAATCCACTACACCCTCGACGGTTCGCCCCCCACGGTGGCGATGCCGACCTACACCGGGCCATTCGTCGTCTCCAACACCACCGTCGTTCGCGCCATCGCCTTCCTGAACGGCCGCCCCGTGTGCCTCGAATCCGAAGGTACCTTCTTCCAACGCGGTCCCGTGCCCCCCGTGCCCGACGTTCATCTGGGCGACCTCGCCCCCGTTCGGAACGTCGGGTTTGGCCACACCTACGGCGGCCAGGTGCGCTACTCCGGCCACACCCAGGCGCCCCAAAAGGACCGGTCCAATCTCGGCAAGGAGATCCGCGTCGACCGCCAGGTCTTCCAGAAAGGACTCGGAGTGCACGCCCCGTGCGAACTCATGTACACCGTGAAGCCCGAGTACCGCCGCTTCGTCGGCCTGGCCGGCGCCGACGAAAACCTCGCCCTCATCAACCACGGTTCGAATCTCGCCAAATACCCCAGTGTCGTCTTCAAGGTCTTCATCGACGGGCAGGAAGCCGCCGCGAGTCCGGTCATGCGCATCCTCTCCCCCGCCTGGCGCTTCGATGTCCCGATTCCAGCCGGATCGAAGATCATCAGCCTGGTCACCATGGACGCGGGCGACGGCAACCGCGAAGACTTCGCCGATTGGGCCAATGCGGGGTTTGTCGTGGCGCGTTGAAATCCACGATCAACAGCGCGTCCGTAGCGGCGGGCGTCCCGCCTGCCGTAGAGGGGGGCGTCTCGCCCCACGGAATCCCCAGTTCATGGTCCGTGAGCAGGTCGGTCTCGAACAGGGGGCTTCCCGTGCACCTCTCCATGCAAGCCATCGCGAGGGTTGAAATCGGCTCCCTCACCCCAACCCTCTCCCGGAGTGAGAGGGAGTCCCGTGTCCATCGCCGAACAACTCCAAAACCTTCTCCGTGCGAGCCGTGTCGATTCGTTCCAGCGAACGCCCAGCTCAGCCCTCCAAAACCCGCGGCGATCATTCTCCTTCTCCCTCCGGGAAAAGGCCGGGATGAGGGCCGCCCGCTCCACTTCTCGCGCCCCGGTTCATGGTCCCCATACGCGAATCGCAATTCGTGACTCTGCCTTATGAAACCCATCCTGCTTCTCGAAGCCCTCTGCCTCCTGGCCTTCACGCTCACCGGCAATGCCGCCGACACACCCCATCCACCCTCGTTCCACCTCAGCTCCCCGCTGGAGTATCAGGTCGTCCAGCGAACCGCGCGGAATGACGGGAGCTTCAAAATTGCCGCGGCTCTCCCCGAGCCCGCCGCCACCGCCACCACCATCCAGGTGCGCCTCGTCGGCGCAACCACGGGCACGAACTGGAACGATCTGGTCAGCGTTCCCGCCGGACAAAGGGAGTTCGCCGCCAACCTTTCCGCACCCGCCGGAGGCTGGTACCGACTCGAAGTCCGCGCCTTTCATGCCAACGCCGATCCCACCGCCGCCGCCCAAGCCACGGTGGAACACGTCGGGGTCGGCGAACTCTTCGTCATCGCCGGTCAGTCCAACTCCGCCAATCACGGGGAAGAAAAGCTGAAGCCCGAATCCGGCAAAGTCGTGACCTTCACCGGAACCGAATGGGTGCCGAGTCACGATCCTCAGCCGGGCGCCAGCGGCGGTGGCGGCAGCTTCATCCCGCCCTTCGGCGATGCCCTCGCCGCCCGATTCCAGGTGCCCGTGGGCATCCTCGCGATCGGCGTCGGCGCCACCAGCGTGCGCGAATGGCTTCCGCGCGGCACCCGCTTCCCCAACCCGCCCACCTTGACCGGGAATGTCACCCAACTCGCCCCCACCGAATGGGAAAGCAAAGGAACCCTCTTCGACCGGTTCACCCAACGCACCGCCGCACTGGGACCCCAGGGATTCCGGGCCGTGCTCTGGCATCAGGGCGAGTCGGACGCGAATCAGAAGGACACGACCCGAACCCTTTCGGGCGAACTCTACCGCCAGCACATGGAACTGCTGATCCACGAGAGCTCCCGTGCGATGGGTTGGAACCCACCCTGGTTTGTTGCCCTGGTCAGTTACCACACCCCCGACGATGCCGGCTCCCCGGACATCCGCGCGGCTCAGAAGGCTCTCTGGACGTCAGGCGTTGCGTTGGAAGGGCCGGATTCCGACGCCCTGACCGGCGACCTCCGCGACGGTGGAGGTCAGGGGGTGCATTTCAGCGGAAAAGGCCTGCGCGAACATGGCGCGCGTTGGGCGGAGAAAGTGGGGGCGTGGTTGAGTCGCTGAACGTCAGGCCCCGCCCGTCTCCTGGGCCAGGGCTCTGGCGGCGCGGCGCCGGACCGCATACCGCTTCACCAGCTCGTCGGCAATCACGCCGATCAGAATCACCGCACCGATGATCGCGAACTCGATGTTGTTCCGGGTGGTGACCAGCGTGATCATGTTGCGCAGCACCTGCATCAGGGCGGTTCCGATGATCACCCCCAGGATGGTCGCTTCCCCGCCGCGCAGACTGCACCCACCCAGCACGGCGGCGGCAATGGCGTACAATTCGTAGAAATTCCCGAAATCGACCGGTTGCGCCGAGTTGACGTCGAGCACGAAGAGCAATCCGCCAAAGCCGGCCAGGGTGGAACTGATCACATACGCGAGAATGGTCATCCGCTCGGTATTGATGCCGCTGTACCGGGCCGCCTCCTCGTTGCGACCCAACGCCAGCAGGTACCTGCCGTAAATCGTGCGGTTCAGGAAGATCGCCGCCGCCACCGCGACCACGAAGAGGAACACCCAGGGCGCCGGCAGCGCGAACCCGTCGATGAACGGCAGCTTGATCTGCCCGGTCGCCAATGTGCGCAGGCTTCGAAACTCCATGCCGAAGCCGACCGTTTGGTCGTTGGTGAACCCGCGCGCGATGCCGCGGTAGAGCAGCAACCCGCACAACGTGACCACGAACGGCTGAAGCTTGAGCTTCGTGATGAGCAACCCGTGACCCAACCCGATGCCCGCCGACACTCCCATGACCGCAATCACGGCCGCTGGTACCGACCACCCGTGCTTGGTCAGAAGCCAGGGCAGACCGCACCCCACCAGACAGACCACCGATCCAATGGAAAGATCGATGCCGCCGGTCACGATGACGAACGTCACCCCGACGCTGATGATGCCGAACAACGCGGTGCGGCGGACGAGGTTCTCCAGGTTGTAGCCGCTCAGGAAACTGTCGCTGGCCATCGCGGTGACCATGCAGACGACCGCCAGGAGGATGGAGATGCCAAGAATCTTCTTCATGGGTTTACGCCGCCAAACGTTCACTGCCGGTGGCGAGGTGCATCACCGCCTCCTCGCTCAAGGCGCCCCGGGCCAATTCACCGGCCAACCGTCCTTCATGCAGGACCAAGGCCCGGTCGGACATGCCGAGGATCTCTTCCATTTCACTGGAGACAAACAGGATGGCCACTCCCTGGTCGGCCAGTTCCTCCATCAACCGGTAAATCTCCTGCTTGGCCCCGATATCCACACCCCGGGTCGGCTCATCCAGCAACAAGACCTTGGGCTTCAGAGCCAGCCACTTTCCCAGGACCACCTTCTGCTGGTTGCCACCGGACAGGAACTGAACCACCTGCCGGTCATGCGGGGTCTTGATGCGCAACGCCGCCACCATGTCCGCACTCAACCGGGCCATGCCGGTCGGACTGAGGAACCCAAAGCGCTGGTCCCGTCGCAGACGCGCCAGACACAGGTTCTCCCGCACCGCCATCTCCAGGATCACCCCCTGCTTCTTCCGGTCCTCGGGCACCAACGCCAATCCGGCCGCGATTGCCTCCTTCGGCGACCGGGGTGCCAGGGCACAACCGCCAATCCGCATCACGCCACCCACCGCTGGCAGCACGCCAAACAGCGCCTCCAGCAATTCGGTGCGCCCGGCCCCCACCAACCCGGCGACTCCCACGATTTCCCCCGCGCGCACTTCGAAACTCAGCGCATGCCGCGGGTGGGCCCGGGTCTGCAACCGTTCGACCTTCAAAACCACCTCGCCCGGCTTCCGTGGCACGTGCGGGTAAAACTGAGAAAGATCCCGACCCACCATCAGCTTCACCATCCGGGAATGATCAATCTCGGTCTTCTCCAGGTTCCCCGCGTTCTCACCGTCGCGCAGCACCGTCACCCGATCCGCCAACGCCCTCACTTCACCCAATCGATGAGACACATAAACTAGGCTCACCCCCCGGGATCGCAGATCCCGGATCACCTTGAACAGATTTTCCGCCTCGTGACTGGAGAGGCTTGAGGTCGGCTCGTCCATGATCAGAACCCGGGCGTTCACCGACAACGCCTTGGCGATCTCGACCAACTGCTGATGACCGATGGTCAGGGTGCTCACCAGGGTCGCCGGATCCACCACCAGTCCCACCGCCTCCAGAAACTGCCGCGCTTCCCGCCGCATCCGCGCCGTGTCAATCAACCCGCCCTTGAGCGGTTCGCGCCCCAGGAAGATGTTGGCGGCCACGTCCAGGTTGTCCGCCAGGTTCAGTTCCTGGTGAATCAGGGCGATGCCCGCCCGCAGGGAATCGTGGACATTCCGAAGTTCAACCGTAGTCCCATCCAGGGCGATCTCCCCGGAATCCGGGCGCTGCACCCCCGCGAGAATCTTCATCAGGGTGCTCTTGCCCGCCCCGTTCTCGCCGATCACCGCCAGGAGTTCACCCCGCCCCAGCGAGAGACTCACGCCCTTCAGGGCGCGGACCCCGGGGAAGGACTTGATCAGCTTCCGAACCTCCAGCAGCGGCGCGGTCATGTCGACGCACGCCCCCGTTAGTTCGCCGGCACAACCTTGGCCTTCAGATCCGCCCAGAACTCGTCGACGTTGTCCTTGCGAATCTGGCGAGCGGGGATGTCCATGAACTTCGAGGGCGGGATCACTCCCATGTTGCCCCTGGCGAGTTCCGCCAGAATCTCCACCGACTTGTAGCCGTACATGTAGGGGTTCTGGACCACCGTTCCGTGGACCGCACCACTTTTGACGCCAGCCAGCGTCGCGTCGTCCTCGTCGAAAGCCACGCACTTCACCACTCCAAGCTTGTTGGCTTGCCCCAGAGCCTCCAGCAGCAGCGGCGGGTTGTACGCAAACATCCCCACCATGCAGCCGATGTCGGGGAACTTCGCCAGGGTGTCCTCCGCGTTGGCCTTGCCCTTGGCCCGGTCGAACTGGTCGGTCAGCGTGCCCACGATCTTGAATCCGTTCGCACTCACCACGTCCGAGGGAGGATCGAACCGGGTCGGGTCTTCGGTGCGCCCCAGGATCGCGTCGATCACCCCCTGGCGGCGCCGTTTGGCGTTGTCCTGTTCCAACCGACCAATGAACAGCATCACCGAACCGCCCTTCGGCATGGATTCACGCACCAATTCGCCGCACAGCCGCCCCGCCTTGTAGTTGTCCATGCCAATGTACAACAAGCGGTCGCTTTCAGGCGCGTCGGAGTCGTGCGTGATCAGTTTTGTCCGCTTCGCCGCCTCGTTCAGGATGTCCCGCTGGTTGGCCGGATCGATCGGACTCACGGCGATGCCATCGATGCCGCGGGTCAGCAGATCCTCGATCATCCGCTTCTGGTCGCTGATGCCTTCCACCGGCATGAGGGTCGAGGCGTCGACATCGTACTTCTCGCCAGCCGCCTTCACCCCGGCGGCGGCGATGGTCCAGAACGAGGCCACGCCGTTGGTCACGAAGGCCACCCGCTTGCGCTTGCCGGCCGCGGGAGCAGCGGCTGAATCGGCGGGCCCATTGGACGGTTTGCAACCCGGCAACAGGGCGGCAGCGATGGGCAGGGGCAGGGAAGCCAGGAATTCGCGCTTGGTGAGTTTCATGATGCGAAAAGGATTCGGGTTGCAGGGACTTCGGAAAGGGATTTGGGGTCGGATCGGTGAACCTCAACTCAATGAACAGTCATGCCGCCGTTCACATGAAGGTTCTGCGCGGTGACAAACGAGGAGGCGTTGCTCGCCAGAAACACAATCGCTCCGCTCAGGTCGTCCGGAATACCCCAGCGCCCTGCCGGAATCAGCGCCCGATAGCCTTCCTTCACGTCCGCGGGATCGTTCTCGTGCCGTTCCACCGGAATCCAACCCGGCGCAATCATGTTCACCGTGATGCCCCACGGGGCAACTTCGGTCGCCAATCCCCGGTTGAAACCATTCTGCGCTCCCTTGGCGGCGATGTAGGCCGTGAAGTTGGGCACCCCGCGCGCGACCACCTCCGAACCGATGTTGATGATCCGACCCCAACGCTGCGCCTTCATGTGCGGCAGGCAGGCACGGCTCAGCAGGTAGGGGCTCTTGACGAAGAAATCCAGCATCTGCTGGTAGAAGGCCCAGTCGTACTCCTCGATAGGCTTCAGCGGCTGCGCCGGCGTCGCATTCAACACCAGGATGTCCACCGCACCGATCCCCTGCGTCACCTCCCCCACGATCCGGTCCACTTCCACCGGGTCGGTGACATCGCCCCGTACCAGCATCCCGTCACAACCGGCTGCGCGGAAGTCCGCGAGCGCCTTCTCAGCGCGTCCCACGTTGTTCTGGTAGTTCAGGGCCACTTTCGCCCCAGCCCGCCCCAGCGCCACCGCCATGCTGCGCCCCAAACCCGTGGTGCTGCCTGTCACCAAGGCCACCCGGCCCGCCAGGGAAAAGCTTTCAAGTGAGGCGTTCGGCATGGATCGGCAGTCGGTTCGTGTCGCGGTCAAGGGTGAACACCGCGGAACCTAGACAAGCCGATAGCGCACGACAATGCCGCAGCGCGAAAAGCTCCACCTTCCAGAAGACCTTGAAGACCAAGAAGAACTAAGCGGAACGATTCAGATGAGATCCATGGAGTTCACGCAAAGACGCTGAGACGCCAAGAAATGGGACGAACAAGATGAGCCGGGAGCACTCCGACACCCACACCTTTTGGTTCGCGATTCCTTCTGGGCGCGAGCCGCTTTCTCGGCCGCTCCGCCTTTGAGTCTTCGCGTCTTGGCGTGAGATGCAAAGGAAGCGTTCCGCTACGCCCCCGCCGGGGCCGGCATCGGGGGCGCCATGTGCGGCGCCTCCGTGGTGGCCTGGCGCCGACTCGTCAGCAGCACATACATCGCCGGAATCACGAACAGCGTCAGCGCCCCCCCGAACACCAGCCCACCAATCACCGCGATGCCCATGGATACCCGGCTCTCCGAGCCCGCCCCCAGCGCCAAAGCAATCGGCAGAATCCCAAGAATCGTCGCCAGGGTGGTCATCAGGATCGGACGCAACCGAGCCGTCGCCGCTTCCTGAACCGCCGCCAGGGCGCTGCCCACACCCGCTTCACGCCGTTGATTGGCGAATTCGACGATGAGAATGCCGTTCTTGGTCACCAAACCGATCAGCATGATTAACCCGATCTGCGAAAAGACATTCAGGGTCTGCCCAAACCACGACAACGCCCACAGCGCCCCCGCCAGGGCCAGCGGCACGGTCAGCAGAATCACCAAGGGGTCCATGAAGCTCTCGAACTGCGCCGCCAGCACCAGGTAGATCAACACCAGCGCCAGCAGAAAGACGTACCCCAGGGAGGATGAACTCTCGACGAAGTCCAGCGCCGCACCCGTCAGCGACGTGGTGAACCGATCGTCCAGGGTGGTCTTGGCCACTTCGCGCAACGCCGTAATCCCGTCTCCCATCGTCTTACCCCGCGCCAGTGTCCCCGAGATCGTCGCGGAACTGTAGCGGTTGTACCGGTAGAGTTCCGGAGGCGAACTGCTCTCGGACATCGTCACCAGGTTGTCGAGCTGCACCATCTCACCCCCCGCCGCCGGCACCGCGATCCCGGTCAAATCACCCGGCCTCGACCGGAATTGCCGGGTCAACTGACCGATCACGTCGTACTGCTTGTCGTGAAGAATGAAGTACCCGAACCGTTGCCCGCTCAGGGATGCCTGAAGGGTCTGGGCAATGTCCAACGCGGTCACGCCGAGCGTCTGTGCCTTGTCCCGATCCAGCGAAACGCGAACCTCCGGCTTGCTGAATTTCAGGTCGCTGTCCACGAAGCTGAACGCAGGGCTCTTCCTCGCCTCTTCCAGGAATTTGGGAAGAACTTCCTGCAGGGTGCTGAGGTCGGGCGCCTGAATCACGAACTGCACACCGCTCTGACCCGAACGTCGTTCACCAATGCTCGCCTCCTGCGTCACATTGACCCGCGCACCGGTCAGTTCGCGCTGAAGACTCTGCAAGTCCGCAGCGATCTCCTGCTGGGTCCGGTCCCGCAGCTGTTTGTCGGGCAGAAACACACGCACAAAACCTGAGTTGATCGCCCCCTGCACCCCCTGCGCACCTCCCGATCCCGGCACCTGGGTCATCATCAGCCTTGCTTCCGGCACTCGGTCCGCCGCCGCCTTCGCCAGGTCATCGATGAAGTTCTGCATGTAATCGTAACTCACCCCCTCGGCGGCCGTCGCCCTCAGCCACAATCGCGCCCGATCCTCCAGCGGTGACAGTTCTCGTGGCAGTTGACCCAGAAAGAACTGAATCGCGACAGCTGCCACCGCCAAAACCCCCACCGCCAGCCATCGCATCCGCAGAAAGTTCGCCAACCCCCTCGCATACCCGGATTCCATCCCGGCAAAGAACGGCTCCGTCTTCCGGAAGAGCCAGCCCTGCCCCGCATGGGCCTTCAGCATGCGAGAACTCAGCATCGGCGTCAGCGTCAGCGCCACCACCGCCGAGATCAGCACCGCCCCCGCAATGGTCACCCCGAATTCCCGGAACAACCGGCCCGACAACCCGCCCATGAACAACAACGGCAGAAACACCACCGCCAGCGTGATGGTCGTCGACACCACCGCCGTGAAAATCTCCTTGGTGCCTTCGATGCCCGCCGTCATGGGGGCCATCCCGCCTTCCACCTTCTTGTAGATGTTCTCCAGCACGACGATCGCGTCATCCACCACCAGTCCGATCGCCAGCACGATCCCCAACAGGGTCAGTGTGTTGCTCGAGAACCCGGCCGCCGCCATGATCGCGAACGTCCCCACAATCGACACCGGAATCGCGATCACCGGAATCAACGTGGTCCGCCATTCACGCAGGAAGGCAAACACCACCAGCACCACCAGGCCGAAGGCGATGAAGATCGTTTCTGTCACCTCCAGGAGTGAGCGACGCACATAGGCCGTGTTGTCATAAGCCACTTCCAGGGAAATGTCCGCCGGCAGTTCCTGCCGGATTCGGTCCAGCCGCCGCATGATTTCGTCGACGATCTCAATCTGGTTCGCGCCCGGTTGCGGCCGGAAATACAGGCCCGCAATCGGACGTCCGTCCACCTTGAGAGCTCCACGTTCATTCTGCGGACCAAGCTCCGCGTAACCCACGTCCCGGAAGCGCACGATCCGATCGCCCTCCCGCTTCACAATCATCGCGTTGAAATCGGACGGCGTGTTCAGCCGCGACATCGTCTTCACCGGAAGTTCCACCGACTCACCCTCGATCCGGCCCGAAGGAAGCTCGATGTTCTCCCGCGCCAACGCCCGACGCACATCCATCGGCGACAGCCCATAGGCCGACAGTTTCTCCGGGTCCATCCACAGCCGCATCGCGTAGCGCTTTTCCGCCGGCTGATCCACCGACGCGATCCCTGGAACGGTCTGGAGGCGTTCCCGCAACGAGTCGGCGAATGCCGACAATTCCAATTGGGGACGGCGCTCACTGCGCAAAGCGAGACCCAGAATCGGGCTCGAATCCGCGAAGGCTTTGTTGAGCACGGGAGGATTGGAGTCCGGCGGAAGATTCCGGACCGCCCGGCTCAATTGGTCGCGGACATCACTGGCGGCGGTGTCCAGGTCGGTATCGAGGGTGAACTCGACGGTGATCTGGCTCACGCCCTCGCGGCTGGTGGAGGTGAGAGTGCGAATGCCGGCGACGGTGTTCACCGCCTCCTCAATGGGTTCGGTGATCTGCGCCTGAACCACTTCCGCCGCCGCTCCCGGATAGGTCGTGGCGATGGAAATGGTCGGTGGATCCACCGCCGGATATTCCCGCACGCCCAACCGCGACAGGGACAACGCCCCGAAGATCGTGATCAGGAGAGAGATCACCACGGTCAGGACCGGCCGCCGTACACTCGTTTCAGCAAGGCTCATGGGTTCGGTTGGTTGACCCGGTTCAGCGCAACGTAGTACCCGCCCCATCGGCGGCCCCCCCGCCGGGCGCGGTTCCACCACTTCCCACCGCAGCGACAGGCGGACTTTCACGCCCCTTTTCCCGGGCCATGCCGCTCGAATCGTCTCTTCCCACGGTGGTGAACACCGGCTCCACCGCCAACCCGACCCGCATCTGCTGCAATCCCGAGGTGATCACCACATCGCCGACTTTCAGCCCCGAAAGCACCTGAACCATCGTCTCCGTCCGCGTTCCGGTCTCCACCACCCGCCGCACCACCTTGCCTTCGGAGGCCACGAACACGTTGCGGTCGGTCACCCCCGGAACCACTGCCACCGACGGCACCAGGATCGCCTCCTCCAGCCGGGAGAGCGTGATCTCCACGCTCGCGAAAGTCCCCGGCAACAACCGACCCTCCGGGTTCGGACAAATCGCGCGGACCAGAAGGGTTCGGGTGCTGGCATCAATGCGGGGATCGGTCGCCTGAACCTGACCGGTGAACTTGCGTTCGCCCCCGGCCACCGTGAAGGCCACCGGACTGCCCACTCCCACCTTGCCCGCATAGCGCTCGGGCACCGAGAAATCGACCTTCAGATGATCCAAACGCTGCAAGGTGGCGATCCGTGTCGAAGCGTTCACGAAGGCGCCCTCACTGACAAAGCGAAGCCCGACGACCCCGTCAAATGGGGCCCGTATCTCGGTCTTGCCGATCTGGGCCTGCATCAACTCGATCTCGGCCTCCTGGACCGCCACCTCGTTCAGAACGGCATCGTATTCGTCCTGGTTCGCGATGCCGTCCTTGAAGAGTTGCTCGATCCGCACCTCCCGCCGTTTGGCCAGTTCACGCCGGCTTGTCGCCCGGGCGAGGGTCGCCTTGAGGTCGGCATCGTTCAGTTTGACCAGGAGATCGCCTTTTTTGACACGGCTCCCTTCGGTAAAGGGAATGGCAACGATCTTGCCATTGATCTCGGCCTGCAATTCCACGCCTTCCTCAGCCCGCAATGTGCCCGTGGAGACCACCGTCTCTAGGAACGGCTCGGGGGCAACCACCACCGCCGACACCTTCAATGGCGCGACGGGTTTGGTGGAACCCCCTCCACCCTTGGCCGCAGCCGCCGGTTTGGATCGGCTCTGCGACAGCCACCAGCCGCCGCCAGCCAGGATTCCCAGGATCACCACCCACTTGACGATGTACTTCATTCGAGGATGCGAAGGTCTTCCGATAAATGTTGGATCAATGCGTGTCGAAGATCGCCTGGTAGGCCTTCACCTTCGCCCGGATCGCCGACAGTTCGTCGGTCGTGGGCTTGGCTGGGTCCTTGGCCGGAGGCAGCGCGCCCAATTTGAGCAGAGAAGCCATTAAGAGCAAACGGGCCTTGGTCGCGGTCAGGTTGTTGCCTTCGATGATCAAGTCTTCCTCGTTGCGCCGCATAAAACCCTGGGGATTCCCACGGTTCACTTTCACCACCGGAAACCCGGTCAGTGCCGCGAGCCGCAACGAATCCTCCACCGGCGCCGTGAGTCCCCCGCCGGTCACGCCTTCCTGAACAAACCCCGCCAGGGGTTCTTCCTTCAGGTTCGCCTCCACCCGGGCCATCACATCGACTTCGGTTTCCCCTGACGCGAAGGGGTCCGTGTCCCGCCAGCGGGAGGCCTTTACGATGCCGACAAAAGGCATCGCCTCCGGCCGCAGCGTCCCATCCGGCTCCTTCACCAACACTTCCACCGTTTGAATCCCCGCACCCTCCCGTTTCACCCCGGTCACTTTCGCAGGCAACGCCGTGACCCGGACATCCGAGAGGTAGGTGTGCTTCCGGTTGGGAATGAAGGTGACCACCGTGTCGTAACCCACGGCACCCAGGATGCCGCCGAAGCCGCCACTCGCCACATAGCCACCCGGGCGAGCGTCGCCCTTCTGCACTTCCCGCCCTGAGAACACCACCTGATCGACGATCAACACGCCACCCAGACGGTTCCGGCCCGCATCGTCCGCCCATTTCTTGGAGAGAATGTACTGCACGCCATGGACGATGTTGCCATCGCCGTCCGCGCTGATGTAACCGCGTGCCCGCTGGGCACTGTGACACACCAACGGGTACGTGGTGTCGATCAGCAGATGGAGCCAGTAGGTGGTTTCCTCCACGTTCGGACTGCCTTCCAGCCAGACACCTCCAGCGTACTCACCGCTCGCCATGGCCTTCTGGATCATCATCGTCGCCAAAGCCAAACGCCCCCGTGGCGCATCGGCCCGATGCTCCCCGTAGCGGAAGAAATCCTTCCCTCTCGTCTCCGGAGGAATGTCGCCGGTCCCATGGTCCGTGCGTTTCGACGCCGACAGCCCCTTGGTGTAGCCACCCGAAGGAGCCGCCCGATAGAAATCGAAATCCGCCAGGCCCAGAATCTTCCCGCCATTGCGCTCGATCTCTTCCACAATGCGCGAGGCATCGGGATAGAACGTCTGACGGGATTGTTCGAAAGGTGCCCCCTTGTAAGCGCCCGCTTCGTCCCACGGCTTGCCATCCTTCTGAACCGCCATGTAGGGCAGCGGGTACAGACCATCTTCAGGCTTCAGCTGAATGGCGTAAACGGGTCGGTCTGTCGCTGCCACCCAGTTGGTCCGGAACGCGCCGCTCGCGTCCAGATAACCGTCCGGTGGACCGTACAGTTCCGCGACATCCGCTTCCAACGGGTGCGCTGAAAACGCCTCGACGTACACCGTCGCCGGCGCCGCCAGACGTTGCGGATAGAGCCGATCGAACGGCAGCGGCTTGCCGTCCGCTCCCTTGAGAAGCTCCAAGCCGCGCTCGCGGCGTGCCTTGTTGCTGGTGATCAGCGCATAGGAGTTCTGAATCGTCGCCGTCGGCCCCGAGAAGATGGCGATCTTCGGTTTCGGACCGGTTGCCGCCGGCTTCGACTCAGCTGCGCCAGCCACCGATGCGGTGAAGGAGAGGGCGGCCACCGCCGCCGCCCACAACCATTGACCAGTTCTCTCCGGCGCCGCTCGCCTGTCCATGAACCGGTCGTCCGTAGCGGCGGGCGTCTCGCCTGCCGTAGAGGGGGGCGTCTCGCCCCCCGGAATCAACGATGCATGAGCGGAGGGCATAGCTCCGAAACCCAAGTGTCTGCCCATGATCCCAGGGTGCACCGTTCGCATCGGGGTTCGCATGTTCAGATCGGTACGGGTTGATAGCCGCCCAACGCCTTTTCGAGATGCGCCATCGCCGCAAAGACCACGTGCTCGGTCCACGGCCGTCCCACCACCTGGACCCCGATGGGAAGCTTGTTCTTGCAGGAGCCTCCCCGGACGACGCCCGCCGGGTATCCCGTGATGTTGTAGATGGACGTGAAGCTCGCTCCGGGCAGTTCGGTCACCTTGTCCGGATCACCGATCATCGGGAGCGGGGTGGAACGAACGGGCGAGATCAGGAGGTCATACTTCTCCATGAAGGTGAGAATCTCTGTTTTGATCGCGTCCTGCGTCTCCAGCATCGCGATGTACTCGGCCACCGGCACCTGCGGTTGGTCGAATTTGCGCGCCGGTCCCGGAACAATGGTCTTGTACCGCTCCGTCAGGCGCTTCTGCCATGCGTTGCCGTCGCCGGTCGTCAACTTTCGGCGCAGTTCGTTGGCCTCCATGATCCGGGGCGGAACATCTTCCGCCATGGAACAGCCAGCCGCTTCCAGTGCCTTGGCCGCGGCCTGGATCACCGCCACCACTTCGCTCGCGGAACCAGCCGCCCCGGGTCCCTGCTGCGTGTAGAACGCCACCCGAAGCCCCCCGATCTTCACCACTTTCATGTCCTCCAACGGCACGGCCTGAATTGCCGCGTCGATGTAGTCAGGACCGCTGATGATCGGCAGAATCGTCGCCAAATCCTCCACCCGCCGCGCCATCGGCCCCAGCTGCTGGTAGCTGTCGAATGTACCACCGTAGTCGATGATGTGACCCGTGCGAGGAACCCGGCCCGAAGTGGGCTTGATCCCGGCAATCCCGCAGGCATGCGACGGACCCCGGATGCTGCCACCAAAGTCCGATCCGATGTCGAACGAAGCACCACCCGCAGCGACAATCGCTCCCGCCCCACCGCTGGACCCATAGACCGTGTAGCGCGGGTCGTAGGGGTTTCGGGTCATCCCGTAGAGGATATTGGCCGTGGTTCCCAGACCGGAAACACCGCCGGTGGTGAACTCCGGGGTGTTGGTCTTGCCCAACAAAATGGCACCGGCGGCACGCAGGCGGGCGACAACGGTCGCGTCTCGTGGAGGAACGTAATGCGAGCGACCCTGCGTGCCACCGGTGGAAATCACACCTTCCGTCTCAATGGAGTCCTTAATGGTCATCGGCACCCCGTGCAGCGGGCCCTTGACCTGACCTTTCGAAAGCGCTTCATCCGCCGACTTCGCCTCGGCGAGCGCCCGTTCGAAGCACGGCATCACCACCGCGTTCAGCATCGGATCGACCTTCTGGATCCGATCGATGTGCAGCTTCACGACTTCCGTCGACGATATCTTCTTTTCCCGAATCATCTGGGCCAGACGCGTCGCCGACATGAACAACGGGTTGTCCGAGGTGTCGGCCGACGCGCGATAGGTCCCCGCGGCCAGAGCGCCGCCGATGACGCCGCTCACCGAAGCCACGGCGGAGGGGCGGGTGCGGGTGCGGCGGCGGAAGAGGTCGCGACGTGAGATCCCCGGCCGGGATTCGGCGGTGCGCGGCGTGGAACCAACGGCAGGACTTACGGTTTCAGGAGAGGTGTGCATGGGTTGAGGAGGAGGAAAGGGTTTCGGTGATCGGGACCAGGGCATCACTTCGACGCGAACATTGTTCCGGGCGGTTTCCAGCCACCGGTCTTTTCGAGGTGATGAGCGGCGGCCAGGATGACGTCTTCTTTCCAGGGTTGGCCCACGATTTGAATGCCGAGGGGCAAGCCTTCAGCGGAGGTTCCATAGCGCACCACGACGGCGGGCCAGGTGGTCAGGTTGTAGATGGAGGTGTACCCGGCGTTCTGCGGGACCGGCTTGGCATGCGCCGGGGCCGGGAACGCGTTCGTCGGGCAGAGAATCAAGTCGTAGTCCTTCATCCAGCCCAGCAACCGACTGCGCAGCGCATCCTGACGCTCCATATAATCGGTGAATTCCGAGGTCGGGATGGTGATCCCGGTCAGGTTGTCCTTGATGCCTGGCGACGGCTCCTTCGTTCCGGCGCGATCGAGCAGCCGCTGGTACCAGGCGCCGCCATCGGCCTTGGTCAGTTTGTTCCGGATCTGGTTGCCAAGGGCGTCTCCCCCATGGAAGTCCTCCTTCACCCGGGCACCCAGTTCCGCGAAGACCTTCGCAGCCGCGCGGACCATCGCCTGCGTCTCCGGGGTGGGAGTGACCACCTGATTGTCCACGTAGTAGGCCACCCGCAGCCCCTTCAGATCGACGGACGCCGGGTCGCCCAACGGCGCGGGAACTGCGGCTGCGTCCCGGAAATCCGGCCCCGAAATGATCGGAAGGATGGTGACGATATCCTCCACCCAGCGCGCCAGAGGCCCGAGCTGCTGGTAGGAGTCGAACGCACCTCCGTACCCCGGCCAATGGCCCGTGCGAGGCACCCGGCCCGTGGTCGGTTTCAAACCCACGATGCCGCAGGCATGGGCTGGCGACCGGATGCTACCACCGAAATCGGACCCGATATCGAACGCCGAACCGCAGGCCGACACAATGGCGCCGGCGCCACCGCTCGAACCCCGAGGCGTGTGTGCCGTGTTGTAAGGGTTGTTGGTCTGTCCGTAGACCAGGTTGTAGGTGCCGCGCGTGCCGCCGCCCAAGGTGAATTCAGGGGTGTTGCTCTTTCCCAGCAGGATCGCCCCGCCTTTCCTGAGTCGCGCCACCACCGTCGCGTCCTTCGAAGGAATGTACTTCTTCAGTCCAAGCGAACCCGCGGTGCTCAGCACACCCTCGGTTTCCAGCGAGTCCTTGATGGTGAACGGGACGCCATGGAGCGGACCCGCCACCTCACCCCGGGCCAGCTTGGCATCCGCCGCTTTCGCCTCGGCCTTGGCGCGGTCGGCGCACAAGGCCACCACCGCGTTGATCCGTGGATTCACCACCTCAATCTGCTTCAGGTAGGCTTCCACCACTTCCACCGACGACACCTGCTTCTCCCGAATCATCCGGCCGAGTTCGGTCGCTGATTTCGACACGAGATCGGAACCGGTGGGTACTGCGAAACCCGACGGCGTGAAGCGCGTCATCGCCATCGCGCCACCCGCTACGGCCGCGGCTCCGATGAATCGCCGACGAGAAACGGACGACCGGGCTCCCTGCGTGCGGCCTTCCAGGGAGGGTTCAGGTGGGACGGAGGGATCAAGAGGCTGATGGGACATGGCAGGATGCATGGATTCGCTTGGGGTTGGATGAGGTTGGAGTTGGAGGTTGTTGGGCTCGCCCTACGGGACGCGGGTGGTCGGAGTGAACCAATACGGCTTGGAATCCTGGGTGAAGGCCCGCTTCGGGATCATGCCATGGATGCCTTTGGTGCCATCCACGACCTGTGTCACCCGGAAATCCACGCCGATGCTGGAGAAGGTGAATGACTTGAAGAAATCCCAGCCACGCCATTCACCGAGAAAATCCACCGTTTCGAGAATGGCCATGCGCATGGCGTCGTCGAGGTCGGGATCCAGGCCGAAAGTCAGGTAGTGGGTCGCCGTCTCGGCGCGCGGCGCCTTGAGGGTTCGCCCCTTGTGGAGAAAGAACTGAAGCACCGCGGTATTGGCGGTTTCGATGGCGTTGACCGTCACTTCGCCATCGCCCTGCGCGGCGTGGGCATCCCCGGTGAAAAACAGTCCGCCCTTGTGGAAGACCGGCAGATACAGCGTTGCGCCCGTGGTGAGTTCCTTGCAGTCCAGGTTGCCACCGAACCGTCCGGGAGGACCGCTTCGGCGGTTTGCACCTTCCTCGGCCGGGGGCAGAGTTCCCATCACACCCATGAAGGGCCCCAGGGGGATCTCCACACCGGGCTCGAAAAGGCCCACGTTCCGTTCCAAGTCCAGGTGCACCACCTTGGTGAACGGCCGCGGCACTTTATCCGGGATACCACCCCGCCCCGGCATGGTCCCCACCGTCCCGTAAGGGATGCGCGGCACCACTGAAAGAATCCGAACCTCAATCGAATCTCCCGGTTCAGCCCCTTCGATGGCCACAGGCCCGACCAGGAGATGGCCATTGGTGATGCCAGCATAGCGCGGCGTCTCCGCCAGCACCCGGATCGTCTCGGCAAGACAGGCCTGATTCGTCGTGATCGCGACTCCATTGTCCTTCAACCACTCCGTCGGCCCCTTGTCGGTGGTCCAGCGAGCACCCCCGCCCGTGTCGAACGTCACGGTATCCCCCGAGCGAACCGTTAGGATGGGCTGCTTCTGCGACGGGAAGTTGCCAATGGCCGAGTTCTCGGGGGTGAGCGCCACGTGGTGCTCAGCCGCCCCAGAACTCACAAGAGTGGCTGCCAGCACCAGAATAAGACGAAGTAGGGTCATGGAAAGAGTGGGTGGGAGACTGTGATGAAGGAGACTATGATAGGACGCATGAGACCAATGGGACCTATAGTGAGTGCGCTCGGGGCTGAGTGACGGTCGACATAGGTCCCATAGGTCGTATTGGTCCCATTCCCCATTCCCCAGCCTCAGTACTCAAAGTCCTCCCCGGGCAGTGCCGGCGTCGTGGCTGGCACCCGGCGTTGCGGGTACACCGCCTCAAAGCCCGCCGCGACCCGGAGCAGTTTTGGCTCGGTCCAGGGACGCCCGAGGATCTCGAGCCCGATCGGTAGTCCTGCCGGCGTAAAGCCCGCCGGGACAATGAACGCCGGCAAGCCGGTCACCGGGCTCGTCTGGTTCGGCTGATACTTGCTCGTCGGAGCATCCCGATGGCCGATCAGCAGAGGACCATGGAGCTTGTGCGGGTAGATGAGGGCATCCAGCCGGTAGCGGTCCATGAGTTCGATCAACATCTCCTTGAGCGCAGCCTTCGCCTCCAAAGCGGCGCGATACTCAGGGTCACGGTTCAGATCACGCGGTTTCGCCGCCGCCTGGATGATTTCCGGCCGCACCGGGTGGATGGTGTTGGCGATCATTTCCTGCACGTTCTTGAACTTGGCCGTCGGACCCTGCCTCGCCAGATACCGGTTGATCGCATCCACCCGCTCGTAGCGACTGGGCGAGGCATTGGTGAGATATCGAGGGAGATCAATGCCCAGGCTGACACCACGCACGACCTGCGCGCCGGCCTTCTCGATGGCGGCGTACGCCTTGTCGAAAAGTTCCACAGCGCCATCCTCCACGGGCTTGAAGTCGTAGGCTTCCTTCAACACACCCAGACGCGCCCCTCGCAGACCGTTGGTCACCACAAAACTCGTGTACGGCTCCAGCGGCATCTTTCCCAGACTCTGGGCGGTCCAAAGATCCGCCGAATCGAATCCCGCAATCACATCCAACATGGCGGCGACGTCGTACACCGATCTCGCCATCGGGCCACCGCGCTCACCGGTGATGTAGCTCCACATCTGACCGTCGCGGCTGATCAGACCGGAGGTGGTGGAAATGCCGCACAGATTCCCATCCGAGGTCGGCGTCCGTATCGAGAATCCGGTTTCGCTGCCCAGGCCGACCGGGGCGAAATAAGCGGCCAATCCGGCCGAAGTCCCGCTGCTGGACCAGCCTGGAGTGCGATCCAAGGCATGCGGGTTGAGCGAGGATCCCCCCAGGCTGCTGCTGGCGATGATGTCCGTCGCCCCGTACCAGTCGCTCTGGTTCACCTTCGCCAAAATGATCGCACCGGCTTCCCGCAGCTTCGCGATGATGAAGGCATCCTTGGTCGGTTGCGCATCCGCCATCGCCTTGAACCCGCCGCTGGTCGGCATGTCGGCCGTGTCGAACACATCTTTGGCGATCACCGGAACCCCATGCAGCGGACTCCGGGGCCCCTTGGCTCGACGCTCCGCATCCAAGGCTCTGGCCGTCTCCAGGGCCTTGGGATTCAGAGCCAGAACCGCCTTGATCGTTGGTCCCTTCTGATCGTAGGCCTCGATCCGGTTCAGGTAGAGCTGCACGAGCTTCTCCGACGTCAGCGCTCCTGCCTCGAAGGCAGCCTGAATGTCTCGAAGCGAAGCGTTGCGAAGTTGAAATTGGGCCGCCCCAGCGCTCAGCACCGCCAGCGTCAGGGCCGCACTCGCGAGCGAAAAACTCTTCCACCAGGTTCGGTAAGTCATGGAATCAGTACTGTTCAAAAACCCGCCGCACACCGTTCAGATCCGCACCCTTCGCCAAGGCCATCTGCAGCAACATCCGCGCTTTCTCAGGTTGGAAGTTGTCGCCGGGGACGATGGACGATTCGCGCCGACGCGGGGTGTCCTGCACCCGACCGCTCCGAGTCCGGGTGGTCGCCACAACAATGACTCCCTTTTCCTGAGCTCGCTTTACCGCCTCGGATTGCCCACCGGCCAGGGCGCCGGCCCCTGTCCCGTCAATCACCACGCCCTTCGCCCCATTCGAAACCATCGCATCCAGCAAATAGCCGGGGGCATCGGTGTAGCCGTAAAGAATCTCCACCGCGGGGAGTGCTTCCGGCAGACCCGCCAAATGGAACTCCGAGGCATGGGTGTGCCGCCTGAGTGGTGCGGTGTGGAACACCACACGATCCGGATCCACCACCCCGAGAATCCCAAGGTCCGGACTGCGAAACGCCTCCACGCGGTAGGCGCTCATCTTCATCACGTCCCGGGCGGCGTTGATGTTCTGGTTCATCACGTGAAGAACCCCCATTCCCTCCGCGGACGGCGTCGCCGCCACCCGAACCGCATTGAAGAGATTCAAGGGACCATCGCCGCTCAACCCGGACCAGGGCCGCTGGGAACCCACAAAAACAATGGGCTTCCGGGTGTTCACCGCCAGGTTCATGAACCAGGCAGTCTCCGCCATGGTGTTGGTCCCGTGGGTCACCACCACGCCGTCCACGGTCGGATCATTGACCAGTTCCTGAACACGGGCCGTCACCTTGCGAATATGTGCCGTGGTCATCCCGCCCGCCGACCGTCCCGCCACGTCTTCGGGCGCTCGCTGGTCGTCCGGTGTCACGCGGGCCACCAGGGCAAGTTCCGGCAAGGCATCCACCCAATCCTGGGGCGCCACCCGATTGCCGGGGCCGCCGTAGTTGTTCAGGTTCATCCGGCTCGTCGCCTTGCTGGCGATCGTGCCCCCCATGGACACCAACATCACCCGCGGGAGATTCAGACCCGGAGGCAAAACCTTTGGGATCTCCTGACCTCGTACACTGCGGCCAATACCCGCCAACACTGCCCCTCCGAGCAGCGCCTGACGCAACGCCGACCGTCGATTCATGGTTCGTTCAAGGCTCATGGTCGTGTTTCAGTACTCGTTGAAGATCCGTTGCAGTTCCCGCGGCTCCTTGGTCTTGGTCAGGGCCACCCTCAGAAGAATCCGCGCCTTTTGGGCGTTCAGGCTGTCAGCCGTCACCACACCGCGTCCGGCCTGGCGTTCGCTGAGCAACACCCGGCCCGATCCCTTTCGATCGCTCTGAACCACAGCCACTCCCTTGGAAACCGCACCCAAAAGGGCCTGGGTCACCGCTGGCGACCCGTCCGCCAGCACGATCCCAGCCGCACCCGCCGTCACCAGTGCCTTCAGAGGTTCGGCCGATGCCTCCTGGTACCCGTAGACCACGTCCACGGGCGGCAGGTTGGTCAGGGTGCTGACATCAAACTCGGACTTCGCGGTGTGCCGGGTCAGCGGGGTTCGGTAAAACACCACCTTGTCGGCATCCGCATATCCCAGGGGGCCGATTTCCCTCGAAACGAAGGTCTCCACGCGGGTGGTGTTTCCCTTGGTCACCCAGCGCGCCGAATGAATGGTGTCGTCGAGCAGGACGAAGACCCCCTTCCCCACCGCCTCGGGCGTCACCGCCGTGCGCACGGCATTGTAGAGATTCAACGGGCCGTCACGGCTGATCGCCGACCAAGGACGCATGGCGCCGACCACGACCACCGGCTTTTCCGAACGTACGACCAAGTGCAGGAAATAGGCTGTTTCCTCCAGGGTGCCCGTTCCATGAGTGACCACCGCGCCGGCGACATCCGGACGGGACAAGGCTTCGTTGATGCCCTTGGCCAGTTTCAGCTGGAGTTCGGTGGTCATGTTGCCACTGCCGAGGTTGCTGACCTCGCGCACCTCCACCCGGGCGATCTCGCTCAATTCCGGGAGATCGGCCAACAACTCCAGGGGAGTCACCCGGCCGTCGCTGTATTCCGAGAGCTTCTGACGGTGCGCTCCCTTGCTCTGAATCGTCCCGCCCGTGGTGAAGACCACCACTCCAGGCAGCGACTCCGCCGCTTGCGCCGGAGAACCCGGGCCGGTTAGTCCCATCAGAACGGTCGCGCAGACCGTGCCCAACCATCGCTGGATCATCGTGCGTCGCATGGTGTGTCAGTAGTCCAAGGTTTCTCCGGGAAGCGCCGGCGTGGTGGCCGGGGTCTTTCGATGTTTCGTTTGCTGTTCGTAGGCGTAGGCGAGACCGATGACCGTCGGCTCGGCGTAAAGACGCCCCGTGAATTCGAGACCCAGGGGAAGCCCATCCGGTGTGTAGCCACAGGGAACAATAACCGTCGGGTAACCTGTCACCGTGCTCAACCGCGCGGAACTGCCGCGGGAACGCTGCTCCGCCACCGGCGTGTTGCCGTTGTTGGGCGCCGCCTCAGCAATGGTGGGAATGGGTTGGGTGCGATGCGGGTAGACCAGGGCGTCCAACCCGTAGCGATCCATCATCCCGGTCACCACCTCACGGGCCACGGCACGTCCCCGCACCTTGGCAGCGTATTCGGGATTCTCCTCCATCCGGGGCTCCGCATCGCACGCGATGTAGCGGGTCTTCAATCGTCCCAGGTACTTCCCGGTCGCAATCAGTTCGGTGAGGCTCTTGACCGGTACCGTCCCGCGACGTGTCGCCAGATAGGCGTTCAAGCCCCACTTGTACTCGTCGTCGCTCATGTTGACGTCCCGCAGGAGGGCCCAGAGATCGGTGTCCGGAGCCACCGGGTCCACCAGGACGGCTCCCGCCTTCTTGAGATCCGCCAACGCCTTCTTGAAGAGGTTCAGTGCCGCCTGATGCTCCGGCCCTTCCCCGTTCAACTGCCACAACACACCCAGTCGGGCCCCTTTCAATCGTTGCGCGTCCAGAAACGGGAGGTAACCGCCCGCCGGTTTCTTGCCGGCCGACTTCAAGGTGACCAGGTCCGCCGCATCGACACCCGACATCGCCGACAGCAACGCCGCGGCATCCGTCACGTTGCGGGCCATCGGCCCCACCCGATCCAGGGTCAGCGAAATCGGAATCACCCCATCCCGGCTCACCAAACCCTCCGACGGCGAGATGCCCACCAGTCCGTTGTTGTTGCTTGGACTGCGCACCGAGGAGCCCGTCTCCGTACCCAAACCGCCCTGGGCGAGCACGCCGCTCACCGCTGCTCCAGTGCCGGCGCTGGACCCACCGGGAATGTGGTCGAGTTGATAGGGGTTCTTCGTCTGTCCGCCCAGGGAACTGGTGCCGGAACCGCCCCGTGCAAATTCGTCCAGATTCACCGCAGCGAGAATGATCGCTCCGGCATCCCGAAGGCGCGCGACGGTGAAGGCATCATCGGGAGGCAGGCAGTCCTTGAGGGCCAGTGAACCGCCGGTGGTCGGGAGATCCACCACATCAATGTTGGCTTTGATCACCACCGGCACCCCGTGAAGCACCGAGCGGGGTCCCTTCTGCTTGCGTTCCGCATCGAGCGCTTTTGCCACCTCCAGCGCGCGGGCGTTGAGCGAGAGAACAGAGTTGAGGGCCGGTCCCTTCTGATCATAGGCGTCAATCCGCGCGAGGTAGAGCCGGGTCAGTTGCTCGGCCGAAAGTTTCCCCGAATCCATCGCCGCCTGGATGTCCAGCACGGTGGAACTCCCCAGATCAAAGGACGCCGCTCCAGACGAGACGGACAACGAAACAGCAAGCCAACCTGCCATCCACCGGATCGTTCTGTTCATGCGCATACAGGGAAATTCCGCCACCGTATTCACCGATCTCCGACCGAGCCACAGGGACCCGCGCCGATCACATCCCGAGCGCTTCACCCGCCAGAGCGGGAGTGCTCTTGGGGGACTTGCGGTGTCCCGTCTTGGCTTCGAAACCCGAGGCCACCTTGATCAAGGTCGGTTCACTGAACGGCCGTCCAAGGAACTGGACCGCGAAGGGCATTCCGTCGGCGGCAAAGAAACCACCAGGAACGATGATCGTGGGAAGACCGGTGTAGGAACTGAGGTTGTTGCGGATGTCCGGAGGCCGGTCCGCGCCCACCGGAATGTCCTCCGTGAGAAAAGTACGGAAGGGAAGAATGATTCCGTCCAACTGGTACTTGTCCATCAGCCCGACCAGGGCGGCCACCAGCACTTGCTTTTGGCGAATGGCAGCGAACAAGGGCTTGTGATGATCCAGCGACTCGATTTTGGCCGCCTCGATGATGGTCGGCTTCACGATATCGCGGGCCTTGGCGATCATTTCTTCCACGGTCCGGATGGGCGCGTTGGGTCCCAGGCCCGCGAGGTAGTGGTTGATCGCGAACGCCCTCTCGTAAGTCGCCGATCCGGCGTCGGCCTGAGCTTCAATCAGATTCAGACCGGTGAGCACCGGATCGACCAGAATGGCGCCTGCAGCCTTCATGTCCTTCATGGCTTGTTCCATCAGCGCCAGTCCCTGCTCGTGCTTGGGGCCCTTTCGGAACATTTCCCGAAGCACACCCAGCCGGGCCCCAGAGAGGCCGTTGGTGGAAACGAAGGAGGTGTAGGGGTGGTCGGGCATCTTCCCGAGCCCCTCCAGGGTCACCAAGTCCGCGGCGTCAAACCCGGCAATCACATCCAGCACCGCCGCACAATCGTACACCGAGCGACCCATGGGCCCACCGTTCTCCTGAAATGGCGAACTCCACATCATGCCGGAGCGACTCACCAACCCGTGGCTGGCGGAAATTCCCACGATGTTGTTCAACGTGCTGGGAATGACAATCGACCCACCCGTGTCCGACCCCAGGCCCACGGTTCCCAGCCAGGCAGCCATCGCGGCTCCAGTACCGGAGCTGGAGCCACCGGGAAATTTCTTCGCGTTGTACGGACTTAGTACCTGCCCGCCCAGGGTGCTGCCACCCGTCGGCGCCGTCCCGTACCAGTCGGATTGATTCAGTTTCGCCAGTATGATCGCGCCCGCCTTCCGGAGCCGGTCGATGACGAACGAATCCTTCAGCGGTTGGGAGGTTGCCATCGGCTTGAAACCACCCGTCGTCGGCATGTCCGACGTGTCGAACACGTCCTTCGCCATGACCGGGATCCCGTGCAGCACCGAACGCGGCCCCTTCTCCTTGCGCTCCTGATCCAGAGCGCGCGCGGTCTCCAGCGCCTTGGCGTTCAGGGTGATCACCGTGTTCAGCGCTGGCCCCTTCTTGTCGTAGGCCTCAATCCGCGCCAGATACAACTGCACCAAACGTTCCGCGGTGAGCGTTCCCTGGGTCATCGCCGCCTGAAGATCGGCAATGGTGGCTGTTTCCAACGCCAGCGGCGCCGCCCCCGAGGAACGCGCCACCAGCATCCCGGGCAACGCCATCAGGATGGCGAGCCCGATCCCACCCGCCGAACCGGACAAAGGCCGGGTGGGACGCGGCCGGGGCCATAAATGTCGCACCCAGGCCAGGAGTTTCCCTCCCGCTTTTCCCGGATGAAACGGGGTTGACCCGCCAACCGCACCGACGCCCAACCATCCGCCAACGCCACCACGGGACCGACCGGGACGATGAACGCCGTGCTTTCGGGATCCCGCCCGTTGGTTCCGGCGGGTCGGCCGGACTGCCGGAGCGGTATGGGTCCTCGGGGATCTTCGGGGGGCGGGGCGCATGGTCACTTGGAGCTGAGGGTTCGCTCGAAAGTTTCCCCCGGGAGGGCCGGCGTGCTTTCCGGTGGTTTCCGTCGGCGGGTGGCCTGTTCGACGCCGTAGGCCACCTGCAATAGCTTCAGGTCGTCGAAGGATTTCCCGACCAACTGGATACCCACCGGAAGGTTCTGGCTGGTGTAGCCTCCCGGAAGAATGATGCCCGGCAACCCTGTCGTGGACGTCAGGTTGTTCAGGGAACTGGCCGGTCCCGGGCTCGACGGTTCACCGTTCTTCGGCGGCGTCGAACGATAGAGCAGGACCAGGGCGTCAAGATCGTGACGAACGATGAGGGAATCGATCAGGTCGCGGATGGATTTGCGGCTGCGGTAACGCGCTTCAAATTCCGGGTTCTTGTCAGCCGGCGGATACGTGAGGCCCTTGATGTAGCGTTCACTGAACTTCTCAGGGCCAACCTTCGCGATCATCTCCTCCATGGTCTTGTAGGGACGGTTCGGTCCGAGGCGTGAGAGGTACACGTTGCCGGCAGAAATCACTTCAAACTCCGCAACGCCGCTGAAGGCGCTGGAAGACTGACGTCGCAGATCAATGCCGGTGAGGATCGGGTCCATCACCTGGGCGCCCGCTTTCACCATGTCCGAAAGGAACGATTCAAACACCGCCTTGGCGGGAGCGTCTTCAGGAGCGGTGCTCACCATCTCGCGCAGAACACCGATCCGGCGCCCCCTGAGGGATCCGGAACCCAGTTGTTCCGCCCATTCCATCTTCGGGAACCGGCCGATGCCTTGGTAAGTGTCGAGGTCCTCGGGATCCCAACCGGCCATGCAGCCCAGCAGAACCGTCATGTCATACACATTTCGCGCCATCGGACCTGCCCGGTCCTGGGTGGGACCGCGCGGCACAATGCCGGTGCGGGTGAGCAAACCCTGGGTGGCCACCATGCCAGCCAGACTGCAAAAGGCGGAAGGGTTCTGCACCGAACCACCGGTGTCCGTGCCCACACCCACCGTCGCGAACCAGCAGGCAATGGCCGCACCCACCCCGTTGCTGGAACCGCCTGGTTGGTAGTCTTCGTTGTAGGGGTTCTCGGTGGCCCCAATCGGATGGGTCTCACCGAAGCCGTCCGCGCCGAACCAGTTCACCGTCGCCACCTTGGCGATGATGACCGCTCCCGCTTCCCGGAGGCGTGCCACCACACCCGCGTCGCGTTCGGGCATAGGACTACCGAACGGCTTGAACCCAGCCGTGGTGGGAAGGCCTTCCATGTCGATCAGATCCTTGATCACGACGGGAATGCCGTGCATCGGGGATCGGCGACCTTTGGCGCGGCGTTCCGCATCCAACAGACGGGCCTCCTCCAACGCCTTGGGATTGGCGGTGATGACCGAGTTGATCTTGGGTCCTTGTTTGTCGTAGGCGTCGATGCGCGCGAGGTACATCTTCACCAGTTTTTCCGACGACAAAGTTCCCCCATCCATCGCCGCTTGAAGATCGGCGATGGTGGCGTTGGAGAGGTCCACGGCCGCGGCATGGGCTTTGGAAGCCGCACACGTGAGCACAAGGAGGGCGATTAACCGCAGAAGCAAGGGGCAGGCGTTCATGAGGGTTAGCGGGTCGAGGTGAGCAGATCCAAGGTGAGGGTCTCTCCAGGCAGAGGAGGCGTGAGGGGCGGTGACTTGCGGTGCTGGGTCACGGCTTCATAGCCGCTCGCCACTTTGATCAAGGTGGGCTCCGAGAAGGGTCTCCCGATAACTTGCATCGCGAACGGCATGCCGTCCGAGGGGAAGAATCCGCCGGGAACAATGATCGTCGGCAGTCCGGTGAAGGAGTGGAGCGTGTTGCGGGTCTCATTGCTGATGCCGCTGCTGCCGTTCACCCGAACATCGGTCGTGTAATCTTGGGGAATGGCTGTTCGGTACGGCAGCACCAGACAGTCCAGGCGATGTTTGTCCATCAGACCCACCAGGGCTGCCTTCAGCATTTCCTGGTGTTCCTTGATGGCCGCAAACCCGGCATGCCGGTCCAGCGTCTTGATCTTCGCGGTCTCGATGATCACCGGCTTCACCAGACTCCCACCCTTCGCGATCATTTCCTCAACGCTCCGGATCGGCGCATCCGCCGGCAGTCCCGCAAGGTAGGCATCAATAGCCAGGGCGCGTGAGTACTTGGCCTCGCCGCCGTCGTTCTGGGTTTCGACCAGATTCAGTCCCGTGAGCACCGGATCCACGATGACGGCGCCCGCTTCCTTCATGTCGGCCAGCGCCTTTTCAGCCAGGGCTAGGCCTTCGGTATGGATGGGGCCGCTTCGGAACATCTCGCGCAGCACACCGACCCGCGCTCCGGCCAGCCCCTTTGGGTCCACAAAACTGGTGTACGGACGGTCCGGTAGTTTCCCGATGGACGATTCCGTGATCAGGTCGCCCGGGTCATAGCCCGCGATGGCATCCAGAACGGCGGCGCAGTCATAGACGCTGCGACCCATGGGCCCGCCCTTCTCCTGGCCTGGCGAACTCCACATCATGCCGCGACGGCTGATCAGCCCCTCGGTCATGGCGAAACCGACCAGATTTCCGTGAGCGCTGGGATTGACGATCGAACCGCTGGTGTCGCTGCCGAGTCCAACCGTGCCGAACCACGCAGCCATGGCGGCGCCAGTACCGGAACTCGATCCACCGCCGTATTTCTTCGGGTTGTACGGGCTCACCACCGGCCCCATCCAGGTGCTCCCACCTGGAGCCGCCACCCCGTACCAATCCGACTGGTTCAATTTGGCGAGAATGATCGCGCCCGCCTGGCGCAGACGCTCGATCACGAACGCGTCCCGGGAGGGCTGCGACGTCGCCATCGGTTTGAACCCACCGCTGGTCGGCATGTCTTTCGTGTCGAAGACGTCCTTGGCCATGACCACGATCCCGTGCAACGGCGACCGAGGACCCTTCACCCGTCGTTCCGCATCGAGCGCACGCGCCTCTTCCAGGGCCTTCGAGTTCAGCGTCAAAACGGTGTTCAGCTTGGGACCCTTCTGGTCGTAGGCCTCGATTCGCGCCAGGTAGAGCTGCACCAGCTTCTCAGCCGTCAGCCCACCCGACTCCATCGCCTTCTGCAGTTCCGCCACCGTGGCGGTCCCCAGGTCGATGGAAACCACGCCATAGGCCGGCAGCGCCATGCCGATCGCCGCAGCAAGGGCCAAAGCCCACCCGTGCGAGCGTCGGGGCGATGGGGCACGTGACGCCAACCGGTGTTCCGAGGGGATACTCTTGGGGTGAATCGTCGATTTCATGTCGTGAAGTCCTTGGGTTTCTGCCATCCGCCAAACCGCGTCTCCATCTCCTGCGCCACGGCGATCGACACATCTTCCCGCCACGGGCGGGCCACCACTTGCAGGCCGATGGGAAGTCCTTCCGGGGAGGTGCCAGCCCGCACCACCAAGGCCGGCCATCCCGTGACGTTGAAGAGGCTTCGGTAACTGGTCGTCTCAGGCGCCTTCTGACCAATCACCCGCGCGGGGGCGGCATCGGTCGGACACAGCAGCACGTCGTATTTGGAGAACCAGGTCAGCATCCGCGAACGGATTTCATCCTGTTGCTCCAGCGCCTCCTCAAACTCCGGCACCGACAGCGAAGGACCGTCGAAGACGCGTCCGGGAGAAGGCGGGTGGGTTCCCACACGCGCATTGACCCGGCCGATGAACGCGCCACCGTCCGCACTCCGCACCCGCGGTAGCAGACCATAGGCTTCCATGTATCCGGAGGGCGCCGATTCCTCGACCACGCAACCCAGGGATTCCATGGCCTTCGCCGCGGCCCGCACCATCGCCACGGTCTCTGCGGTCGGACCGTGGTAACCGTTCACGTCGGTGAAGAACGCGACGCGAAGCTTCTTGAGATCCACCTTCCACGGATCCAGCACCGGCATCGGCTTGATCGCGGCGTCCTGAAAGTCCGGCCCCGCCAGGATGGGAAGGAGCAGCGCGATGTCCTCCACCCGGCGCGCCATCGGCCCGATCTGCTGGTAGGCATCGTAGACGCCGCCGTAATCCACCACGTGACCGGTCCGGGGAACGCGACCTGAGGTGCCCTTCAAGCCGACAATCCCGTTGCAATGAGCCGGATTGCGGATGCTGCCGCCGAAATCACTGCCAATGTCGAAGGCCGCCCCGCCCGCAGCCACGATGGATCCCGCCCCACCGCTGCTGCCACCGCAGGACCGCGAGGGATCGTAGGGATTGCGGGTCACTCCGAAGAGGATGTTGACCGTGGTTCCCAGATCCCGAAGTCCAGGACTGCCCAGGGTGAACTCGGGCGTGTTGGTCTTGCCCAGGAGGATGGCGCCAGCAGCCCGGGCCCTCGCCACCGCGGTGGCGTCGGTGTCCGGAACGCGGGTCAACCACCCGAGAGTGCCACCCGTGGTCCGCACCCCGGCGGTGTCCAAGGAATCCTTGATGGTCATCGGAACCCCGTGCAGCGGCCCGAGAACTTCCCCTTTTGCCAGGCGTTCATCGGCGAGTTTGGCCTCCAACAGGGCACGGTCGCCGCACACGGTCACCACGGCATTCAAGATGGGGTTCACCTTGTCGATCTGCTTGAGGAAGGCTTGGACGGCTTCCACCGCCGAAACCTTCTTGGTCCGGATTTCCTGCGCCAACCGTGACGCCGACATGGAGGTGATCTCTGTCGAGGTGTCGCGCACCAGAGGGGCTACGACCGACGATGCGCGTGCGTGGACGGCCGTCGCGGACGCCAGAACCGCGGCGACCCGGGACATCGGCTTGAACAAGCTGCGGCGATTCATCGATCCGCGCCGCGTGGTGGAAGAGGTAGGAGGCATGCTCATAGGGGGGTCAAGTGGCTGAGTTTCAAATGGCCGGGGGTTTCCAACCGCCAAGGACACTCTCGAGGTGTTCCGCGACTGCGAACGCCACGTCTTCGCGAAATGGTCGGGCAACCACTTGCAGACCGATCGGCAGCCCTTCACCCGTGCCGCAGCGCACCACCACCGAAGGCCAGCCGGTCAGATTGTAGATCGTCGTGTAACCCGCACCCGACGGCGCGTCCTCGCCAATCAGACGGGCTGGCGAAGAATTGGTCGGACAAATCAGCACGTCGTAGTCCTTGAACCACGCCAGATACTGTCGCTTGAGCAGATCGCGCTTCTCCACGATCTCGCTGAGTTCCGGCATCGAAAGCACCGGACTATCGAACTTGCGACCCGCCGCGGGGAACGTTGTCCCCACCTTCTCCGCCAACCGCTTGATCCAAAGGCTGCTGTCGGCGAAACGCAGCTTCGGGTAGAGCGGCCAGATTTCGGTATAACCCGTCGGTGCAGATTCCTTGACGGACTGGCAGGCGGCCTCCAGCACCTTGGCCGCTGACGTCACCGTCTTCACCGTCTCCGCGGTCGGCTTGTGGTAGTTCTCCACATCGGAGAAAAACGCCACCCGCAGCTTCTTGAGATCGACGTCGGCAGCGGACCGGAAAGGAGCCGGCACGATGGCGGCATCCAGGTAATCCTGTCCGGCGATGATGGGCGTGATGAGGATCAGATCCTCGACCTTGCGGGCCATGGGTCCGATCTGCTGCTGGTTGTCGTAGATGCCACCGTAGTCGACGGCATGCCCGGTGCGAGGCACGCGCCCCGAGGTGGGTTTGATGCCGGCGATGCCGTTGTGATGGCATGGTGACCGGATGCTGCCGCCGAAATCGCTGCCGATATCGAACCCGGACCCGTAGGCGGCCACGATGGCCCCTGCCCCACCGCTGCTGCCGGCGCAGCTTCGCTTGGTGTCGTAGGGATTGCGGGTCAGCCCGAACACCAGGTTCATCGTCGTTCCGATCGAGTAGGAACCGCTGCCGATGGTGAATTCCGGTGTGTTGGTCTTCCCCAGCAGGATGGCTCCCGCGGCGCGGGCCCTGCCGACCGACGTGGCGTCGTGTTGGGGAATGAAATTGAAGCGACCCAGCGTGCCCCAGGTGGACCGGACACCCGCGGTGTCGAGCGAGTCCTTGATGGTCATCGGCACGCCATGAAGAGGACCCTTGAGCTTGCCTTGAGCCAGGAGTTCGTCGGCCGATTTGGCTTCCTTCAACGCCAGGTCGAAGGATTTGGTCACCACCGCGTTCAAATGCGGGTTCACCTGTTCAATCCGATCGATGTAGGCTTTCACCACCTCGGTCGCGGACACCTTCTTGGTCCGGATCAACTCCGCCAAACGTGTCGCGGAGCATTGGGTGAGGACTTCGGTCTTGTCCTTCGAAGCCATGAAGCCGCCGGCCGGGGCTGCGGCAGCCTTGGCGCGCATCGGACTTTGCAGCGCCAACACCGTCGGGGCCGCCCATGCCTTGGCGCGGGCGATGAATGCCCGCCGACTATCCACGGCGGGTGAGCGGCGTCCGGAGCGTTCCGGGCGCGAAGCGGAAGGTACCATTCCTGATTGGGGTTCGGAATTGTGCATGGGGTTTGTCAGATCGAAGGTTTCTTCCAGCCGCCCGTCCGTTCCTCGATGAATTTGGCCACCGCCAGGGTCACATCGTCCTTCCAGGGTTGGCCGACGATTTGCAGTCCGATCGGGAGACCGTCGGGGCTGGTGCCGGCGCGCACGACCGATCCTGGCCAGCCCGTCACGTTGTAGATCCGGGTGTAATTCGCATCGCGCGGTGCCGGCTGATCGAGCCGGGCCGCGGGCACGCCACTCACCGGGCAGAGAATCACATCGTAGTTCTTCACCCACTGAAGCATCCGGCTCCGCGCGTGATCGACCTCCTCCATGATCTCCAGGAAGTCCGGCGTCGCCGCGTACTTGCCGCTGATCCGCTGTTTGAGTCCGGGATCCGCCACGACCGTGCCGTAACGCTTGAGCAACCGAACCTGCCAGGCGCCACCCTCAGCTTCCCGCGCCTTATTGGAGATCTCGTAGTCCGACTTGTAGTTCGGGTGGATGTCCTCCCGCACTTCCGCCCCAGCTTCCCTCAGCCAGCCCGCGGCCGCTTTGACCGTGGCCTGGGTTTCCGGGGTCGGGGTGAAGACGCCGTTGTCGACGTAGAAGGCCACTCTCAGGCCCGAAAGCTTAACCAGGCTCGGATCCCCCAGTGGAACATCGTAACAAAACGCGTCCTCCATGTCCTCGCCGCAGATGATCGGCATCAACAGCGCCACATCCTCCACCCGGCGCGCCAATGGCCCGAGTTGCTGCCAGGAGTCGAACAACCCGCCATAGCCCGGGACATGCCCCGTACGGGGCGTTCGCCCGGAGGTTGGCTTGATGCCCGCCACCCCGTTGGCGTGGCAGGGCATGCGCACACTGCCACCCAGATCGCTGCCGATATCGAACGCGGCACCGCCCGCGGCCACAATCGCTCCGGCTCCGCCCGAACTGCCCGCCGGCGAATGCGCCAGGTTGTACGGATTGTAGGTTTGCCCGTAGAGCAGATTCGAGGTGCCCCGGGAGCCTCCACCCATGGTGAACTCCGGCGTGTTCGACTTGCCCAAAAGGATCGCACCGGCCGCCCGCACCCGCGCCACCACGGTCGCATCCTTGGCCGGCACATAAAAAGCCCGCCCCAAGGTGCCGGACGTGCTTCGAACTCCCGCAGTCTCCAGCGAATCCTTGATGGTGAACGGAACTCCGTGCAGCGGTCCGAGTTTGGCGCCCTTGGCCACCGCTTCGTCCGCCGCCTTGGCTTCCGCCAGGGCCCGCTCAGCGCAGAGGGTCACCACCGCGTTGATCTTGGGATTCACTTCGTCGATCCGGCGCAAGTAGGCCTGCACCGCCTCGACCGCTGACACCTTCTTCAGCCGAATGGCCGCGGCCAGCTTGGTCGCCGACAGGTAGATCAGTTCATCCGTCGCCTCACCGACGGCTGGTGCTGCCCACGCGCCACCGCCCTTGCTGATGGCCATGGCCCCCAGGGCCGTGGCTCCTGCGGCGACGAAATGACGCCGGTTCACTGCCCAACCCGGTTGGCTGGGTTTCGAAGTTTTGCTGGAAGTCTTCATTGGAATGTTGCCGTCCCGCATCATATGTCCTTGGGATTCGCCACTAGGCCGCCGACTCAAACTGCCGGTGGCTGCCAGCCGCCCGTCATTGCCTCAATCGCACCCATGACCGCGTAAACCACGTCTTCGCGCCATGGCCGCCCGATCACTTGGATGCCCATCGGCATGCCTTCCGGTGAAGTGCCCGCCCGAACCACACCAGCCGGCCAGCCGTTGAGGTTGTAGATGGTGCGATAACTCGCCGTGGAGGGATTGGGCGCGTCGTGGAACGGAGCCGAATACGCATGAACGGGGCAGATCACCACGTCGTACTTCTTCAGCCATCCCAATTGCTGCTTCCGGATTCGGTCCTCTTCCTCGAGCAGGAAGGTGAATTCGCCCGCCTTCAGGGTCTTGCCGTTCACCCGGCTCTGGACCATGTGAAACAGCTTCTCCGTACCCGCCTTCTGGGCGGTGCGGGTGATGTGGCTCCCGCCGCCAGCCGACCGCGACTTCTGCATGATCGCCAACCCCTCGGCGATGGCGGGTGGTGCGCTCTCTTCGATCGAGGCGACTTCCCCTTCCATGCGGTGAAGAATGCCTCGAACCATCGCCACGGTTTCCGGCCGGGGTTGATGATACCCCTCGCTGTCGGTGTAGAAGGCCACTCGAAGTTCCTTCAGCTTCACCGCACCAACCGGCCCCAGGGGAACATCGACGACGTGGCTGTCGATCATGTCCGTTCCCTGAATCACCCGCAGCACCAAGTCGAGATCCTCGACCCGACGGGCGATGGGTCCCAGCTGGGTGCGGGTGTTGAAGATGCCATGCAGGTCCACGATGTGGCCCGTCCTAGGAACCCGGCAGTTGGTCGGTTTGATTCCAGCCACTCCGTTGAAGTGGCATGGCGACCGAATGCTCCCGCCTGTGTCCGAACCGATGTCGAACGGCGTGCCCGCCGCAGCCACCAGGGCACCGGAGCCGCCGCTGCTGCCGCCCGGAATCCGCGCGGTGTCGTAGGGATTGTTGGTGCGCCCGTACACGAGATTATCCGTGAACGAGCCCATGGTGAATTCGGGGGTATTGGTTTTCCCGAGCAGGATGGCTCCGGCCGCCCTCAACCGAGCAGTCACCGTCGCATCCTCAGCAGGAACGAAACCCTTCCTGCCCAGGGTACAGCCGGTGCTGACCACCCCCGCGGTATCGATGGAGTCCTTCAACGTCATCGGAACTCCATGGAGCACGCCCAGTTTGCCGCCTTTGGCTCGGAGTTCATCCGCAGCCCGGGCTTCGGAACGAGCCCTGTCGAAACAGGGCATGACCAGCGCATTGAGACTTGGGTTCACCGACTCGATCCGCCGGATGTAGGCCTCGACCACCTCGGTGGAGGAGACTTTGCCGGCACGAATCATCTCGGCGATCTTCACGGCGGACTGGCTCACCAGATCCCCGGGAGCAGCCGCCGCGGTCGCCCGCGACGCACCACCCCACGAGGCGGCAGCCATCACCGCCATGCCACCGCCCACCCGTGCCAGGAACTCACGCCGGCAACTCACTCCGGCTCCTGTCTCCGTTCCTACTTCCTGAGAATCTTGTTCGGTGATCGTCATGTCAGAAGGTCCTTCCAAGGGTGAACTCGAAGTTGATCGGCTGGCGCACGCCGACCATCATTCCGTTGTTGGCGCCGCGAACGTAGAACTGCTCGTCGGTCAGGTTGTTGACATCGAACTTCGCGCTCCAGGCTCCCTTGGCGTAGAAGAGTGAAGCGTTGAGAACCGTGGCCGATGGAAGATTCCAGATCAGAGTACGGTCAGCAGCGAATCCACCTTGGTGCGACACACCAAACGCGCCGCCCAGACCCGAGCTGTGATTGTAGGTGACGAAGAGGTTCAGGATTTTGTCCGGAATACCAGGAACCTCGGAGTACACGTCGCCGCCCAGGATGCGGATCTGGGGAACACCACCCCAACCGAACGCTTCGGCAGGCGCGATGATTTCGCCGGTCGCCGGATCCCGCACGTCCGAGAAACCAGCGTACCGCCCATTGATGCGCACGGTTTGGTCGGAGCCATCCAGGTACTCGGCTTTGCTGAATGAGCCGGAAGCGACAATGCTCACGCTGGGGATCGGCACATAGCGCAGTTCGACCTCGATGCCTCGGCTCTCGGTCTTGTCCACGGAGGCCTCGGCATCGCCTTGGGCGAACGAGATGCGGTTCTGTTCGAACACCGCGAAGGTTGCGAAGAGCTTGTTCTCCAAAAGCTGGGTCTTCACACCCACTTCCATGATTTGCGATTGCCCATAGGCACCGCCGCGCCAGGTGGCAGGGGCAATCGACGCATCCGAGGTGTCCACGATGAGCGCGGCTTGCTGGGCCATCGTGAAGTAGGGACGGATGTTCAGCGGGAGAGCGTAGCTCACACTCGCATTCCACGAGAGCGCCGAGTCACTGCCGCGGGTGGTCGACGGACTGGTGGTGAGACGACTGTCCAAGGCGTCGGTCGTGCCAATGTTCGCGGCGTTCTTCCCAGCAAACACGCCCGCAGGTTGGGTATGATCGCCGTCCACATAGTCAAACCGGCCGCCCAGGATCAGGTTCACCTTCTCGAAGAAGGTCTGGTCCGTGAGCAAACCGACGCCCGCCTCGATGTACTGGGAATCGTTGATCTGGGTGATGGCACTTCCATCCAGTCCCCGCTTCTCGAGGAAGCTGTAGAAGGTGTCGTTCGGGGTGAAGTTCCCGTTCGAGCCACCCATCAGATCGCGGCGCTGATCGAAGTCCGAATTGGTGGTGTTCTCGCGGAAGGTGTCGGTGTACCGAATGTTCGGTGAGGCCAGGATCTGACCTTCCCACCATTCCGGCAGGTAGTCCGCCTTGTGGGCTGCCGTGAATTTCTCCTCAAACAGTCGTGGCTTTTGGATCTGCGAGAAGGGATTCCGGCCGTCCTTGATCTGATTGTAGAAGTGATAATAGAGCTGGTTCTTGAGCGTGAGTTCCTCGTTCGAGTCGTTGATGACGTCGAAGAAGAAGTCATACACGTCCGCGTCGTAGTAATCTTCGCCCAAAGTCTTGGAGGTGTCCGCGTCCACCAGACGGAAGGAGGAGTAGTCCAGCTGCCAGGGTTCCGGCAGTCCGTTCAGTGCGGACGTTCCGGTGCCAATCGGCGCACCGGTCACGATGTTGACGAGGGGACCATTCGGCCGACCGTTGGCGTCCACGCTTTGTTTCTTCAGATTATTGACCTGATCGGGCGTGGAAATCGTCCCGAAGCTGACGAAGATCGGGTTGTAGGTGGCCGTCGCGGGACGGGACCCGAACAGTTCCCGTTCCGAGATCCGGCCGTTGCCGTCCGCGTCGAGCTGGTTGGCGAACCCGCCGCTCCAGTACTTCCCCTGGGTGAACAGTTCCTCGGTCACGCGGTTGATACCGCCGTTGAGGCCGCCCTTGGAGAACTGGGCCACTCCGCCGAATTCGGCGCGCCAGCTGTCGGTCAGCTCCGCCGAGACGGCGATCTGGTTGACGAAGTGTTTGTCGAAAGCGGTCTCGTAATACGAACCCGAGTCTTCGAGGTAGCCGTAATAGTAAAAGCCGGCCTTGCGATCCCCGGGTAGACCCTTGATCGGGCCGCCGAAGTCAAAGGTCGCCACGCGCCGGTCCCAGGACCCGACACTGAGCGAGACCTTGCCCTCCGCCTTCTCCATGTATTTCCCGGTCACACTTCGGGAGGTCTTCGGATTGAAGTTCAGGTACCCACCGATTCGGCCGCCGCCGAAGATCGGCGACGCGGGGCCGCGCACGACTTCGATGCTGTCGAAGGCGGTGAAGATGGTGCGGTAATTGCCCTGCGGATCGGGCTTCTTCATGCCGCGGAAGTAATAGTCGCCCGCCTGGTTGCGGACGTTGATGCCGCCTTGCAGGCCGAAGCGGAAATTGGTGTAGGTGCTGGGAGCAACGCGGTAGAGGTCCTCCACGTTTTCCACGCCCGCCGCGTTCAGCAGTTCCGCGCTGAGCACCGTGACCGACCGCGGTGTCTCCAGCAGAGACTTGCCAAAACCGATGACGCTTTCGACCGGCGCCGTGGGCAGGATGAACGTCGGGTCGGTCCCGGCCGTCGACTCCAGCGCCTCGACCTCACCCGAGGGATCTTCGTTCATCGTGCCGGATGCCGGCAGCGACGATTGGGCCGGAGGCGTGCTGCTGGCCGCGGGAGTCTGGGACAACGCCCGGGTGGTGGTTGCGTCCGCGAGGGCGCCGAGGGCGACTAGGGTTCCGAGTGACTTAGGTAGGCTCATGTTTGTGAGTCAGTCTGACAGTGTGGCGGGGGAGTGCCACGGAGTGGGTTCGATCGGCTGGGCACGTGGGGGTTGCCCGCCGCCTTCGGGAACGACTTCCCAAAGCACCGCTCATGCCAGCACTTCACCGGACCCATGAGGGCACCAACACCCGGCAGAGGCCATGAACCGACATGATGCCACCAGACCCTGTCTGTTCATTCTGCCGACGCACCCGCCCCCTCCAGGTCCATCCCTTCACGCCGGGGCCATCGAATGAACCAATCCCATCCGGTGGCATGACTGGTGCTCATGAGTGGAGGCCGACCTGCTTCGCTTGCTTTGTCTCTTATTCGCCAATTTCTGGTACGCCTTTGCCCATGCTGACCAGATTGCTTCACCGGGGGAGGCTATTCCAAGGAGGGCATGGGTCAGGGAGGGTGGATAGCGGTCGTTCGTGCTGGGGTTCGCATACTTGAATAGAGGCACATCCCTGTCGGCGGCCTCATTCATGACCTCGACCCACCGAGTGGCACGTCGCTTGCTTGGGTGATGTGGTGGGGAATCGGGAGTTCCCACAACCCGACCGGACCCATCGATCGGTCGTTACGCACCCCCTAGGCGGTCTGACTGCCGCTCCCGAATCCCCACCCTGCAACGCCACTGGTTGAATATTGTTCCTCCATCGTCGAACCCATGAAGTCATTCACCTCAAGACTCCCCGCCCTGATCGCCACCGGATTTCTGGTGACCGCGATCACCCCATCGGTTACCAGCGCAACACCTCTGGAGGATCTCCGAAATCTCTGGAAGGAGTGGTCCAAGGTCAAAGGCACCATCTCGGAGGAAAAGAACAACTGGGCCCGCGAACAACAGTCCATTGCGGACTCCATCGCGGTTTCACGCCAGGAGGTGGAACTGCTGACCTCCCGGCTCAAGGAACTGAACAGCGGCACCACCGGGACCGAGAAGCAGCGCTCCGAGCTTCTCGACAAGATCGCGGCCTCCAAGACCAGCCTCGCCGTGTTCGCCGAGGCGATCGATAAGTACGAAACCAAGATGCGCGAACTGGTTCCGGTGATCCCACCCCAGTTGCGCACCGAGCTGTCCGCCCTACTGCAACGCCTGCCCGCCGAGGGCAAACCCACCGCGCTGCCGGTGTCGCAAAGAATTCAGACGGTCATCGCCTTCCTCGCCCAGCTCGACAAGTTCAATGCCGGACCGACGTTGATCAGCGAAATCAAGGAGGTGGAACCCGGCAAGTCGCTGGAAGTCAAAACGCTCTACTTCGGCCTGGGTGCCGCCTACTTCACGGACGCAGCGGCCACCTATGCGGGCCACGGCTATCCGACGCTGGAAGGCTGGAAATGGACCTCGGTCGACGCGGCCACCGCCAAGCACATCGCGGAGGCGATCTCGATCTATCAAAACGAAAAGCAGCCCGCCTTTGTCTCCCTGCCCGCCCAAATCCGTTGATTCACGGCCCGCCGCTCCATTCCCAAACTTCTTCTCCCCATGATCATGTCATCGAAACCCTCGCGCGTTCTTCTCACGCTGTCCCTCCTGGTGGCGCTGAGCCCCCTGTCCCGCCTCGGCGCCCAGGACATTTCCGGCAACACCACGGCTGCCCAAACTCAGCTCGTTCAAGCGCAGCAGGAGTTGTCCAAGCTGCGCGACGAGATTACCGCCGCGAAAATCCCGCTCTCCACCGCGCTGCGGGAGGCCGAAACCGAACTCTTCGCCAAACGCCGCGAATCGGAACGCCTGCAACGCTTGGCCGACAACCGCAACGTTGACCTTCGCAACCTGGAGAACGAACAGAAGCTTCGCGCCGAGGAAGTCGACTACCTGTCGACGCTCCTCACCGACTACCTCAGCCGCCTCAATTCGACGGTGGACGCCTCCGAAATCCAGATCGTGGGCGAGTCGCTGACCAAGATGCTCAACGTCGGGGAAACGCCGGACATTGCGCGGGAGCAGATCTTCAAGACCAAACTGGGCTCCATCGACATGGGGTTTGATCGGATCAAGAACCTGCTCGGTGGCGCCAAGTTTGACGGCAAAGCCATCCTTCCCGGCGGCAGTCTCCAGGATGGAACCTTCCTTCTTCTTGGGCCGTTGTCTTATTTCGCCAGCAAGGACGGAAAAGTCGCGGGACTCGTCGAACGCGGCGCCGCCATGCACCCCAAGGTGACGGTGTTCTCCGAAAAGGAAATTCCTGCCATCGCAGCCCTGGCCAGCAAGGGCGAGGGACTGCTCTCCATCGACACCACCATGGGCAAGGCCAAGGCCATCGCCACCAGCAAGGAGTCGATTAGTGAACACATCAAGAAGGGTGGCATCTGGATGATTCCGATCATCGGTTTCGGCATCGCGGCGCTCTGCATGGCGCTCTTCAAGTTCGGCGAAATCAGCACCGTGAAAGCCCTGCCCGCCAACGTCCTGGAGAAGGTGCTCGCTCTCGTCAGCCAGGGAAACATCCCGGAGGCGGCCAAAATGATCCGCACCCATCCAGGACCGGCGGCCAAGATGCTGTCCGAGGCAGTCAAGAATCTCCACCTGCCCAAGGAAGTCGTCGAAGAAATGATGTTCGAGACGATGCTCGAGACCCAGCCCAAGCTGGAGCGAGGTCTTTCCTTCATCTCGGTGACCGCTTCGGTGGCTCCGCTGCTCGGTCTGCTGGGCACCGTCACCGGCATGATGACCACCTTCAACCTCATCACCCTCTTCGGTACCGGCGATGCGAAGTCGCTCTCGTCCGGAATTTCCGAGGCACTCATCACCACCGAGTACGGCCTGATTGTCGCCATCCC
This sequence comes from Verrucomicrobiota bacterium, assembly GCA_963205105.1. Taxonomy (GTDB): domain Bacteria; phylum Verrucomicrobiota; class Verrucomicrobiia; order Limisphaerales; family CAIMTB01; genus CAIMTB01. The sequence goes on from CAUJJW010000274.1 coordinate 41,013, forward strand.
TGCCCTCTTGCTCTACGGCTACCTATCCCGCCGAGTGAACGGCATGATGGGCGATTTGGAGCAGATTTCCATCGCGTTCAGCAACGGCGTCTCGGCCATTCGCACGCCGGCTAGCGAACCCACCCTGAACCCGGAATCCGGCAAATCGTCTCCGCCGATGGGTTCGGGCCTGCCCTCCCCCGCGTGAACGTGCTCCGAGAGTTCCCGCAACTCCAACTCCTCAGTCCTAAGCTCCCTTATGCAAGCTGACTTCACCAAAGAGGTCCTGAAACTCTGGGCGGATGGCGGTTGGTGCATGGTGCCGCTCGCGTTTCAAGCCCTCGCCATTTACTACATCTCCTTCGCGCTCTTCTTCGAAATCCGCGGTCATCCCGCACTCCGAACGAGCGAAGACGAGTGGGGCCATTGGATCGATCGTCCCGACGACGCCAAAGGCGAGATCGCGCAGATCTTCCGTTTCACACAGCAAGGTGTCACCTCCCTGGACACCATCCGCCAGCGGTTCGTGGAGGTCACCAAGGCTTACATTCCCGCCTTGGACCGTCGGATTCGGTTCGTTTTCATGATTATTGGCACGGCTCCACTGACGGGCCTGCTCGGAACCGTCACCGGCATGTTGGCGACCTTCGACGGCATCGCCGGTGGTGCCGGCGGAGCGGACACCGTCGATGTCGTGGCTGGCGGCATCTCTGAGGCTTTGATCACCACGGAAACAGGTCTGGTCATCGCCATCCCTGCTTACGTCGTTCTCGCTCGCATCCGTCGGTTGCGGGATCAGCTCGAACTGTTCCTGCGCCGGGCGGAAACAATGACACTTCGGCGTTTTGCCCGCGCGCTGCCGGGCGATCCCGATGCCGCAGCTCTGCCCCCTCACGGGACACCTCCCCATTCGGGACCGACCACTCCCGACGACTTGCCACTACCCATCCCATCCATTCAGCCCGCCACCTAACCCCACTTCCAGCAATCTCCCGAACCCGAATCCCCGCTTATGGCCAGACGCTCCCTCTCCCGTGCCATCCAAGTCAGTGACGAGATCAACATCTCGCCCTTGATCGACATGGTCTTCATTCTGCTCATCTTCTTCATCGTCACCACGGTCTTCGTCGAGGAGACCGGGGTGAATGTGAACAAGCCCCAGGCCAGCGCGGCCATCCCGCTGGAAGCCAACAGCATCCTCCTCGCCATCACCGACCAGGGCAAGGTGGTGTACGGCGGTCGCGAGGTCGGCATCGCTGGTGTCCGTTCCATCGTCAAACGCCTGGTTCAGGGCAATGCCGACATGCCCACCATCGTTCAGGCGGACAAAGTCGTGCCTACCGAGCTATTGGTGAAGGTCATCGACGAAGCCAAGCTGGGTGGTGCCAAGGCCGTGAGCATCTCCACCGAGGGCAACCGCTAGTCCCCATCACGCACCATGGCATCCCCTTCTCCAACGCGTCTTGCTCCTTTCCGGGTACCGTCCCGGAGCCGACGGCGACTTGCGCCCACGGTCGCCATGCTCGTTTGCGGCGCCGCAACGTTCCTCCTGCTACCGTTCACCACCCTCATCACCGGAGCAGCCAGCAACAAGAGGGACCTCACGAGCATCGACCTTAGCCTGCCTCCTCCTCCTCCTCCTCCTCCGGAGATCGACAAACCACCGGAGGAACCACCGCCGCAGGAGGACACTCCCCCGCCCGACTCCCCCAACAACCAACTGTCACTCGCGCAGATGGATGTGGCTCTCAACGTCGGCTTCGGTGACGCCATGGCCGGTGGCTTTTCGGTGGAAGGCTTCGCCACCCAGTCCGAGGCCACCACCGTCGCCGACCTCGGGATCTTCGACATCAAGGACCTCGACAAACCCCCGACCCGCACCCGCACGGTGACCCCGGTTTACCCCGCGGAACTCAAGCGGGCCCGGGTTCAAGGCAACGTGGTCCTGATGATCATCATCGACCAGAACGGCCGCGTCTCAGTCGACAAGGTTGTCGAATCCAGCGCCCGTGAGTTCGAACAATCTGCCATCACGGCGGCTGAACAATGCATCTTCGAGCCTCCCATGAAAGGCGGCCAAGCCGTTCGCGCCCGTTACCGCATGCAAGTTCCCTTCCGTCTCTGATTTGATCTCATCCCCTGATTTCCAGCTCATCCCGTCTCCCATCCCATGAAACTCAAAATCTTCGCCTCCAGTCTCGCGCTCGCCTTACTCCCCGCCTCGGGAGCTGACCCGTTGTTCGAAAATTCCTGGAATAATCCCCAGTTCGTCGCCCGTTTCGTCGGAACCTACGGGTTCGACACCGCCTTGAACCCGGGAATCACCCAGGAGGAGAAGCTGGTGTTCGACAAGTTGGTCCCTCTGATCCAATCCCAGCCCGCCCAGGCGATAACCGCCCTGAAAGCAGCGATCACCCCCACCAGCAGTGCGGCCCTCGATTTCACCCTGGGCAACCTCTACTTCCAGTCGAAGTCATTTCCCGAAGCCACCGCCGCCTACCAGGGTGCGCTCAAAAAATTCCCGAACTTCCTCCGGGTTCACAAGAACCTGGGTCGTCTCTTCGTGCAGCAGGGCGATGCCAAGTCCGCCTTGGCCCACCTCTTGCGCGTGATTGAACTCGGCGGCGCCGAAGGCGACATCTACGGGCTGGTCGGCTACTGCTACCTCCAGGGAGGAGCCGTCACCAGCGCCCTCGACGCCTACCGATCCGCCCTCCTGTTCGCTCCCAAGAGCCGGGATTGGCGCATGGGCAAAATCCAGTGTCTGGTGAACCTGGGCGTGCACAAAGAAGCCGCCGCCATGCTGGACGAACTCATCACCGAAAAACCCGACGACGCCGGTCTTTGGCTGCTGCAAGCCAACGCCTACGTGGCTTCGGGAAATTCGGCGGACGCCGCCGTCAATCTGGAGCTGGTGCGTCAGATGGGGAAAGCGACCCCGATCAGCCTTGCGCTCCTCGGCGACATTTACATCAACGCCAACCAACCCGACCTCGCTCTCGCCGCCTATCAGGACCTGCTCAAGGGCGAACAAATCGACCAGGAACGAGCCCTCCGTGCCGCCCGCATTCTGGCCTCCCGCGGTGCTTGGACCGAAGCCGACGCCTACCTCAAGGAACTGAACCAACGCCTGAGCGCGAAACTGCCCGCCTCCGGTCAAAGCGAAGTGGCGTCCCTGCTGGCCAAAGTTGCTCTCGCCCGTGGTGAGGACGACAAGGCTGCCGCCATGCTCACCAAGGTGCTGGAAACCGACCCGCTCAACGGCAGGGCGCTCCTGCTTCTGGCCGATTATCACTGGAAAAAGAATGACCGCGAGCGAGCCGACCTCTACTACACTCGCGCCGCGACCGTGGAAGATGTGCGGGTCGAGGCGCTGCTCCAGCACGCCCGCATGAATGTCGCCCTCAAGGAGTTTGCGGCCGCCACCAAGCTCCTCGCCCGGGCCCAGTCCATCAAACCCCAGGCCCACGTGGGTGATTTCCTCGCCAAAGTGGAAGCAGCAGCCCGTGCCACCCGGTTCTGAATCCTTCCCGTTCGACTCCTGAATCATGTCTGCTGATCCCGTGACCGTTCCTTCCGAAACCCTCGTCGAGGACGTCGCTGACACCACTCCGGTGGAGCAGTCGGCGTCCTCGACCCCGGCCCCCGAGGAACCCGCGAGCCCTTCGCACCGCTCGCAACAACCGCTGTTCGACACCCGCCAACTGCTGACCTTCTCCACGCTGGCGCAGACGGGAAGCTTCACCCAGACCGCCCGCGAGTTGCACGTGTCCCAATCCGCGGTCAGCCACGCCATTGGCGACCTCGAACGGAAGGTCGGCTGTCGGTTGTTCGAACGCACCAGCCGGCGGGTGCTGCTGACCCTCGCCGGCGAGCAACTGCTCCATCACGCCGGCAAGATCAGCGCCGAAATGGCGGTAGCCTATGAAAGCCTCCAATCCCTGCGAAACTGGGGCCAGATCCAGCTAAGAATCTCCGCCCCGGCCTCCATCTGCGACGGCCTCCTGCCCCAATGCCTGCACCAGGTCCGGCGCAGTTACCCTCACGCACGCATCAGCATCGGGGTCGCCGACCGGCGGGAATCCCTCGCTGAACTCGGCGCCGGCCGGGTGGACGTCGCCGTGTGCCCAGGGTCTGAACCCGACGAGCGCTTCGATCGCATTCCTCTGTTCAACGACGAGCTGGTGTTCGTGATGGCGCCCTCCCATCCGTGGGCCTCCTCCCCGCCGACCGATCCCGCCGTGATCGGAGCGGAGCCGCTGCTCACCTACCGCCGCCAAACCTACACTTGGCAGCTCATTCAGAACCATTTCACCGCGGACGGCATCCACCCAACGATCGCGCTGGACTGCGACAGTGTGGTCACGATCCGGGAGATGGCCCGGCTGGGCATGGGGGTGGCGGTGCTCGCCCGATGGGCCATCACCGCCGAAGTGGCTGCCGGACACCTTGCGTGGGCTCCGCTGGGAACCCGGCCGCTCGTTCGCAAGTGGGCCGCTTTCTCGCTGCGCACCCGGAGGCTGTCGCTTGCCCAGACTCTGTTCATCGAACAGCTCCGTCGCACGGCCCTGGACCGACTGGCAACATCCTGACCCGGCTTTGCGCAGTCAGGAAAAACGCGCGACAGCCTCCTGCATCGCCTCCTCCCGTTCGTTCATGGAGGCGATGAGTTTGAACTGCTTCCGGCAGCGGTCGAGGTTGTGCTGTTCGCGATGGATTCGGAAGTACGCATCCCCTTCCAGGTAATCGGTGAGAAAGCGGATGCCGATGGTGAAGGTGATGAGTTTGCCGGACAGGACGAGCAACCGCCGCTCGGCCGGCATCAGAAAGCTCCGGGTCGCCTCGAGATAACCCCGGACCAGCGCCTCAAACATCGGCAATTCCAGTTCCACCCGCTCCAGAAACTGCTCGTCCTCGGCCGTCCGACTCGTGGTGGTGCGCACCATGTCCCCGAAGTCGTACAGCACCAGCCCCGGCATCACGGTGTCCAAGTCGACCACGCACATGGCTTCGCCGGTGTGACCGTCGAGCATGACGTTGTTGAACTTGGTGTCGTTGTGGGTGACCCGGACCGGCACCTCGCCGCGGGCTTCCGCATCCACCAGGGCGGACACCAGCGACTTCATGCCGAGGGCGAAGTCGATCTCCTGGCGGGCCAGATCGCAGCGATGAAATTCATCCGACTCGATGGCCTGGAGCAGACGCTCGAATCGTTTGGGCGTGTGATGAAAGTCCGGAATCGTGGTCGCCAACTCGCCCGCCGGCAGGTCCGACAGCAGGCTTTGAAACTGCCCAAACGCGTGTCCGGCCTGGTAGGCCTGCCGGGGTGATTCCACGGCATCGTAGCTTCGCACATCATCCACGAAGACAAACGTCCGCCAGTAACGTCCGGAGGCATCGACGTGATAAGGTGGCCCTTCCCGCGTCGGAATCACCTGCAAGGCCCGGCGATCCAGCTGATCCACCCCCTGGGCCTGAAGTTTCCGGCGCAGGTGTTCGGTCACGCGAACCACATTGGACATAAGGCCCACCGGCTCCCGGAACACCTGGGTGTTGATGGTCTGATGAATAACGCGGAACGGGCGCCCGCCGTCGTCGTAGGTCGCGGCAAATGTTTCGTTGATGTGCCCGATCTTGATCCGGTGTCCGTCCTGGAACCGTCCCGGAATGCAAAACTGCGCGCCAATCTGCGTCAGCTTCTCCCGATCCTCTCGATTCATGCTCCCATCATTCCCTCTCCCCTGCCCGCACCGGGCCTTCCCGGTCGCCTCCGCCCGGCGTTACATCCCCATGATCTGATACCCGCAGTCGACGTAGATCACCTGCCCGGTGATGGCCGCGGCGCCGTCGCTGGCGAGGAAGGTGCCGGTGGCCCCCAACTCGTCGGGCACAACATTCCGGCGGAGAGGTGCATGGGCTTCGTAGTGCTTCATCATGTCGGTTAAGCCCGCGATGCCACGTGCGGCGAGCGTGTTCATCGGTCCGGCGCTGATGCAGTTCACGCGGATGCGTTTGGGACCGAGATCATAGGCCAGATAGCGCGTGCTGGCCTCGAGCGACGCCTTGGCGACACCCATGACGTTGTAATGAGGGACGACCTTTTCGGCGCCGTAATAGCTCATGGCCACGATGCTGCCGCCCTCGGTCATGAGTGGCTCGGCGGCCCGGGACAGCGCCACCAGCGAGTAGGCGCTGATGTCATGAGCCACGCGGAAGGCTTCGCGGCTGGTCGCCAGGAAGGTCCCTTCCAGTGCCTCGCGCGGGGCGAAGGCGACGCTGTGCAGCAGCAGATGCAGCTTCCCGTATTTCGCCCGGATCGCGTCGAACACCGACGCAATCTGGGCGTCGTTCGTGACATCACAGGGCAGGATCATGGTGTCCGGCCCGAAGGTTCCGGCCAGTTCCTCCACGTTTTCCTTCAGGCGATCGCCCTGGTAGGTGAACGCCAGGGTTGCGCCCGCCTGCTTCCAGGACTGAGCGATCGCCCAGGCGATCGACCGTTTGTTGGCGACTCCGAAAACCACGCCGATTTTTCCCGCGAGTGTAGACATGTTGATCACCGAATCGTTGGGGGACCCTGACCCACCCACCGCTTCCCCTGCAAGCGCGTCGCTAGCCTCCAACAAGACGAATCCCGGAGACGGCTCGTCGCCATCTCCGGGATTCTTGGGACGATTCCGCCCTGGGGCGGAGGCATCGTGCCCTACTTCTTCTTGGTCACCGTCTTCTGAGCAGCGGCCGCCTGCTTCTTCTTTTCAGCGGCGCTGGCGGACTTCACCTGCTTTTGCTTGCTCTGTTTATTGACGGACTTCGGTGATTTATCGCCCATGGTAGGATTGGTTTGGAGTTAGTTCTTCCGACCCGGGGACGGTGCTCACATTCAGCGATGACTGGCAACGTTGGCCGATAGGATTATAGTCCCCCGTTCCTCGCACCCGCCTACCTGGCTCCGGAAGGAGACCTTTGGGCATGTGGATCCGCGGAGCCGGAGAACCTGACCACCCCAGGAAAGAAATGAACCCATCGCATCCAGGCGGACTTCGGCGGTTGGCACGATCGGCCGGAGGAACCCCTTCATGACCTCCGCCGCATGCCTGCCGGGGGTGGTGTCTCCGGCCGCGGCCTGGATCCTGGGAGCAACCATGTTGGCCCAGACCGCACTGAAGGGCGAAGAACAACACGGCCTTCATCTGGTGCTGGACGCTGCCGTGCTGGTCCTGTGCGCCACGATTGCCTGGATGCTTTGGCAGCTGGGCCGCCGGGCTCGGCATCCGTTCTCCATGACACTGTCCGTGACCTTCGCGATGGCTTCCGTCCTGATGCTCTACCATCTCGTCGTCAACGCTCAGTGGCCGGACGGCCAACCCACGGGGGAGCAGACTCCGGGGCCGCAGGCATCCGGCACCTGGGCTTCCGCGATGCATGTTCTGCCGATCGGGCTGAGCGCTGCGGCCTGGTTCAACCGGACTCCCGCCCCACTCCCGCACCCACGGCTACTGCTGTTCGGGCTGATGGCGCTGACGGCCGGTCTTCTGACGTTGTTCCGATGGTTGCCCACCTATTCCCCAGCCAATGTGTGGGGCATCACACGGCCGGCTCTGGCCTTCGCACCCCTGCTGTGGGCCCTTTGCCTTGGCATGGCGTGGCGCCGGCGCACCGCCCACCCGCTCATGGGCGTGCTCGTCCTGATCTCCGCCCTCCACATCCCGGCGACCCTGGCCCTGCTCTTCTCCAGCGGACCCCATGATGCCCCGGCTGTTGAAAGCCACCTGCTGTCCGTGTCAGGCAGCGCCATCTTCCTCGTGCTGTTGATTTCGATGTCCACAGCCGCAGCCGGCGAAGGTCAGCTCGCCTGGATCACCCCCCATCGGCTCGGCCCGCCACCGGAAGCCTCGCCACCCGCCAACGTCGCAGAACGTCCCGTCGTGACGCCCCCAGTCGACCCGCAGCTGGCATCGACCCTTCGGGAGCTAAGTGAACTGAAGACCGCCCTGGACGAGCACGCGATCGTGGCCATCACCGATCCAGCGGGGCGCATCACGTTCGTGAATGCCAGGTTCTGCGCCATCTCGAAGTACAGCGCCGAGGAACTGCTCGGGCAGGACCATCGCATCATCAATTCCGGACATCATTCCAAGGAGTTCTTCCGGGACCTCTGGACAACCATCCGCCGTGGCCGGGTCTGGCACGGCGAAGTCAAGAACCGGGCCAAGGACGGCACCCTGTACTGGGTCGACACCACCATCGTGCCGTTCCTGAACGACGAGGGACACCCCCGCCAGTTCGTGGCGATCCGGGCGGATATCACGGAACGCAAATGGGCCGAGGAAAAGGCCCAGGCCCAATTGGCACGCCTGGATCTGCTCCACCACATCACCCGCGCCATCGGGGAACGCCAGGACCTTCAAAGCATCCTGCAAGTCGTCGTCCAAAGCGTGGAAACCAACCTGCCCGTCGACTTCAGCTGCATGTGCCTATACGACGAAGCCTTTAATAACCTGAAGGTGGCGAGGATCGGCGTCCGCAGCGAATCACTTGCCGAGCAGCTGGGACTCACCTCCAACGCCAGGCTGCCCATCGACGCCAACGGCCTCTCGCGGAGCGTCGGCGGGGTGCTCGTCCACGAACCAGACGTGGCGGAGGTGCCCGCGGCGTTCCCCTCCCGCCTCGCCCGGGCCGGCATGCGCTCCCTCGTGATCGCACCGATGCTGGTGGAGAGCCGGGTGTTCGGCGTCCTGATCGTCGCCCGCCGTCAGCCCAACGCGTTCGTCAGCGCAGAATGCGAATTCCTCAGGCAACTGTGCGAACACGTGGCTCTTGCCTCGCATCAGTCCCTCCTGCACAGCGCGCTTCAGCAGGCCTACGAGGACCTCCGGCAAACCCAGCAGGCCGTCGTCCAGCAGGAACGCCTGCGCGCCCTCGGTCAAATGGCCAGCGGCATCGCCCATGACATCAACAACGCCATCACCCCGATCTCCTTGTATGCGGAGTTGCTGCTGGAAGCGGAACCCGACCTGAGTCGACGCGGGCGGGAACAGCTTCAAACCATCTGCCACGCGATCAACGACGTGGCCCAAACCGTCGCCCGGATGCGGGAGTTCTACCGGCAGCGCGAGCAGCAATTGCAGCTGGCATCGGTGGACTTGAACCGTCTGGTCCAGCAGGTGATCGATCTCTCCAGGGCCCGGTGGCACGACATGCCCTTGATGCGGGGCGTCGTGATCCACATGTCCGCCGAACTTCTTCCCCATCTTCCACCCATCCAGGGAGTCGAGAGCGAAATCCGCGAAGCCCTCATCAACCTCGTCTTCAACGCGGTCGACGCGATGCCCGAGGGAGGCGTGCTCACCCTGCGTACTGCGTTCGACGAGGAACCGGCTCAGTCCATCGATGGAAAACCTGCCCGTCACGTCTCCATTGAAGTGACCGATTCCGGGATCGGCATGGACGAGGAAACACGCCGTCACTGCCTGGAACCGTTCTTCACCACCAAAGGCGAGCGAGGCACCGGCCTGGGACTCGCCATGGTCTACGGAGTCGCCAAACGTCACGGGGCCGACCTTGAAATCGCCAGTGCGGAGGGCGAAGGGACGACCATCCGCATCACGTTCGACATCTCCGGCCCTGGCTCCGGCCAGACAACGGTCGAGGGTTACCCTGTCGCCACCCCGGGACGCATGCGCATCCTCGTGATCGATGACGATCCGCTCCTGATCAAGTCCCTGCGGGACACCCTCGAAAGCGACGGCCACAGCGTGCAGACCCGCAACGGAGGTCAGGCCGGCATCGACGCCTTCCGCGAATCCTTGCGTCGCGACGAAGCGTACGCCGTCGTCATCACCGACCTGGGAATGCCCCACGTCGATGGCCGAAAGGTCGCCGCCGAAATCAAAGCCATGTCGGCGAACACCCCGGTGATCCTCCTCACCGGTTGGGGCCAGCGGCTGGTCGCGGAAGGTGATATCCCTGCCCACGTCGACCGTGTCCTGAACAAGCCGCCGAAGCTGATCGAACTGCGCAGCGCCCTCAGCAGTGTGACGCGCCCCACGACAGACACCGATCCAAAGCCGGCTTAGCCAACGATTCAGTTGCAATTGATGGAGTTCACGCCAAGACGCAAACGCCAAGGAAAGCCATAAAATCGAGGGATCGCGAACCTTCCAATCACCCACACCTTTTGGTTCGCAAATCCTTCTGGGCGCGAGCCTCTTTCGCAGACGGTCCCTCTTTGCGTCTCTGCGTCTTGGCGTGAGCTCCAACTGAATCGCTCCGCTACGCGTGCATGACCTGGCCACCGTCGATGTTGATCGTCTGACCGGTGATGTTCCCGGCCCGGTCCGAGGCGAGAAACACCGCCATGGACGCGATTTCTTCCGGCTGCTGCCATCGGCCCAGGGGCGAAACCTTGCGAATCTTGGCCTCCGCCCACGCGGCGTATTCCTGCCGCTCCGCCTCGGGAAGCCCCTTCTGACTGGCAGCCCAAACCGATTGGTTCAGGTCCGTGCGTACCATCCCGGGAGAGAGCGCGTTCGCGCGCACACCATGCGGCGCAAGGTCTTTCGCCGCACACTGCATGAAGTTGATCAACCCAGCTTTGGCCGCGCTGTAGGGCGGATCCGTCTGCGACCCGGTCTGGCCCGCCACCGACACGATGAACAACAGCGATCCGCGACCGCGCGAGGCCAGCCGCGGGGCGAAGGCATGCGCCACGTTCACGGCGCCAATCAAATTGACCTCCAGCACCCGCGGCCAGTCGGCGGGATCCAGGTTCCAAAAAGGAAAGCCGAACTTTCCAGAGCCGGCTCCCACCGAGTACACGACGTGATTCACCGGACCGGAGTCCTCAGCGAACGCCTTCACCGCGGCGAGCGATGTCACGTCGCCGGTGGTCATCGAAACCCCCGAATGAAGAGGGCGCGGGCTCGGATCCCGATCAAAGCAGCGCACCCGGCAGCCTTCCGCCGAGAATGCTTCCGCGATCGCTCGCCCAATCCCTTTCGCCGCGCCGAAGACCGCAACGGCCTGACCTTCCAGCTGCAATTGCATCAACCACCATACCAACCCGGCCAAAGCCCAAAGAAAAGGCTGCTGACGGTCACTGCTGCACCAATTGAATCCGATTCCCGCAGGTGTCCTCGAACACGGCCAGCACCGTCGGCCCCATGCGAGTGGGTTTCATGCTGAAGACCACCCCCTTCTTCACCAGCGCATCATGGGCCTTCTGCACGTCGCCCACCGACAGCGACGTCAGCGGAATCCCCTGGCGGAACAGCGCCGTCTGATAAGCCTTGGAAGCCGGGTTTTCATTGGGCTCCAGCACGAGCTGCATTCCTTCGGGATCGTCTGGCGCAACCAGGGTCAGCCATCGGAAGGCTCCCACCGGGAAGTCGAACTTTTTCTGCAGCCCGAGCACTTCGGTGTAGAACTTCAGGGCTTTCTCCTGGTTGTCGACGAGGATGCTGTTGAGGTCGACGGAGAGCCCGTTCGGGTCGGTGGCTCCGGACCGCGCCGGCCGCTGATGGAGTTGAATCAGGTTGCCACAGGTGTCCTGAAAGACCGCCAGGGTGGTGTCCCCGGCTTCGGTCGGTGCCTGGGTGAACACAACTCCAAGGGCTTTCAATCGTTCATAATCCCGCCGCACATCGGTCGTCCCCAGCGAGTTGAGCGGAATCCCCTGTTGAAAGATGGCTTGCTGGAAGGCTCTGGCGTCGGGATGGGCGTTCGGCTCGAGCAACAGCTCCAGGTCGCTCCGATCCTTCGCCGCCACGGTGAGCCAGCGAAACGGACCCGCAGGCATGTCGCGCTTGCGCTCGAACCCCAGCACTTCGGTGTAGAACTTCAAGGCCTTCTCCTGGTCATCAACCAGAACACTGCTCATTCGGATGTTCATCGAAAAGGGTCTCCCGGGCGGGGCAACTGGCGTGTCGGACAGGCCCGATGACTTCGGAGGTCTCAGGGCGTAATCACCCACGGCAAGGGCCACCAGAGCCAGGATCGCCACAATCACCGACTTGGCGGGCAACGGCAGACTGGCGGCCAGCCCGGCTCCGACCTCCGAAACCGCGGCCGAAGCCGCGGCCGGCAGGGTTCCTTGAGCCACCGAACCTGCCAGCGTCGCCGACCATCCGACAGGCGCCGCAGTGACCGGCATTTTGGCCAGGCCAGCGGCCAGGAGTGCCACGCTGATGGTCACCCCCTGGCGCAGGAGCATGGATCGCATCCGTTCCAGGGCGCGTTGGACCCGCTTTTTGGCGGCCTCCTCGGTGGTCCCCAAGGCGACTGCCACGTCACGCAGGCTTTTCTGCTGCAGGAACCGCAGCACGATCGCATCGCGGTCCGATTCGCCCAGTTCCGCCAGTGCCCCATCCATGCGCGGTAGCACCTCATCGCTCAAGGCGCCTTCGTTGTCGTCCGTGTGGTTTGCCATGGCAGCCTCCTCCTCCCAGTGGCGTCGACGTGCCTCGGCCCGGCGAAGATTCCGCGCGGCGAAATGAACGGCGCGATGCAGCCAACCCGCGATCAGCGTGGCCCGGGGCAGTTGACCTGCCTTGGAGGCCAGAGTGAGGAATGCGGATTGAACGGCCTCCTGCGCGGCATGCGGATCGCGGAGTTGCCGGAGCGCCGCCGAGTAAACCACGTCGATGTGACGTTCAACGAGTTCCCGGAAGGCCTCTTCAGAATGCCGGTTGGCGTAGGCCTCCAGCAGCTCGATGTCGCTCAGTCCTTTCACGTTCTACCGGTTAATAGCCGGTCGATCGGGAAAGGGACACCGGAGTTCAGGGCTTGGGGAGAGCCTGATTGGCTGCTTTTTGGAACGCGCGCCGAACGTCGCTGGCGTCGCTGTTCGGGAAGTTCGCGCGCTGGACCATCAGGACATAGGCCACGCCCTTCACCGGGTCGATCCAGGCCTGGGTACCCCATGCCCCGCCGTGGCCGAAGGTCCCGGCCGAAAGCACTTCGGCCACGCCATCGTGCGGCACCTTGAGCACACAGGTGCCGATGCCCCAGCCGTAGTTGGCACCGCGTTTCCCAAAGGTTTCGTTCTGGAAGAAACCCGTCGGCAACGCACCGGTCTGCGACGTGTTCAGAAACTTCAAACTCTCCGCCCCCAGGTAGCGCCGTCCGTCCAGCGTGCCGCCATGGAGGAGCATCTGGCAAAAACGCGCATAGTCAGGGGCCGTCGAGTACAACCCGCCATTGCCCTGGGGGGGACGATCGCGCGGACCAAACTCAGGGCGGGGCGGTACCGCATCTAGCATGCCCGTGTCCTTGTTCTTCGCGTAGGCGGTGACCCACCGGGCCCGTTGCGCCTCGGTCGGATAGAACGTCGTGTCCTTCATGCCGAGCGGGTCAAACAGGCGCTGTTGCAGGAAGGCGTCAAAACTCATTCCCGACACCACTTCAACGATTCGCCCGGCGGCGTTGATGCCGCTCTGGCAGTACTGCCACTTCGAGCCGGGTTCGAACTGCATGGGCGTCGCCAGCCAGATCGGCACCAGGTCCGCCAGGGTCTTGGCGCTTTGAGCCTTCGGGCCGCCAGCCTCCCCCAACCCCGAGGTGTGCGTGAGGATCTGCGAAATGGTCAGATTCGCGGACTTGCCCGAAGGCGTCTTGAGACCGGCGAACTCCGGCAGGTACTTGGCGACGGGATCACTGACATGAAGTTTTCCCTCGTCCTGCAGCATCAGGATGGCAACGCCGGTAACCGGCTTGGTCATCGACGCGATCCAAAACAGGGTGTCGGGTGTCATGGGCCGTTTCGCCGCGATGTCCGCCAAGCCATTGGCTTCCACATGCAGGACACGATCCTTGGCCACCACAACCGTGACCGCCCCGGACACTTCGTTCCGCGAAATCATGTCGTCCATGGCGGCACCGATGCCGGGGAGCTTTGGGCTCTGGGCGATGACGGACATGGAGACAGCCAGGGTCATTCCGGAGAGCAGGCGTTGAAGTTTCATAGCGCGGGAACGGGGGTGAGAATCCTCCAACGGGACGGCCTGGAAAGGACAGAATCAGGGAGAGGTCGGATTAGGATGACGATGACGAAGGGATGTCCATGGGAAGCCCCCTGTTCAAGAATGACCTGCTCACGGGCCATGAACCGGGGATTCCAGGGGGCGAGACGCCCCCTTCTACGGCAGGCGGGACGCCCGCCGCTACGGAGGCGAGGTTTACGGAGTCCGTCGTTGCACCGCGGAATTGGTGGAGACAGGCAGCGGCGTCACGGAGGCCGGGGGCGCGTTGGTCGCGGCCCGCGGCGGGGGAGGCGGAAGACCGAGGGCGGTCCGCAACTGCGCGGCCAGCGTCTCGTCCAGGTAGCCCGCGTCGGGGTTCAACATCTGGTCCAGCACCCGTTGTCGAATCAGCGGCATCGGATCGAGATCCACCCGGTCGACGCGGACCTTTTCGTTGCCGCGCATGGTGGTGAAAGCGGTGCCCTTGGTGTACGTCTCCCAGATCTTGATCGCTAGCCTTTGATAGCCTTCGGCCTGATCGTCCTCGCCGATGGCCTGGTAGAAGAGTGAACGCTGGACCAGGCCCTCCACCATGAGGGTGGTCTTGTTGCGGGAGGTTTCGCCGGCGTACTCGGTGACCCGGGCGAGCGCATAATCGTCGAGCGTCATCTCGGATGGCACCGCATTGGTGTACGTGACCTTGAGCTTGGCAAACCACTTCTGGGCGTCGGTGATCCTGTTGTGGGTGTAGAGCGCCCAGGAGACGTCACGGAGGAAGTTTTTGTGCCCGGTCTGGATGTTTTGACGCATCTCGACGTCGTCCCGGATCTGGTCTTCGTAAGCCTGGTCGGCCTTCTCGACGAGCGCCACGTTCGGGCTGATCTCGAACCGTTTTGTTTCGGTGTCGGCGGAGGCGATCGACAACAGGCGCCCGCGGACGCAGGCGAGATGCAGGGACTGGTAAATCACTCGGCGCAACTGGATGAGTTGCTCCCTGGTCTTGGCGTTTTCGAGGCCCAGCATGGCCCAGTAAATCGCGTGGGTCTCGGGCAGGCGCCACTCCAGCGGACCGTACTTGCCGTCGACTTTCCGCATGAACGTCGGGTCGAGCTTGTAGTCCTCACGGAGCATCCGGGACTTGGCCTTTTGCTCGTCGGTCTTGGGCTGGATCAGGGCATCCCAGTCGGGTCGTCCGTCGCCGAGCAGGAACGACATTTCATAGGCCCACTGGCGCTTGTAGATCCAGTGCGCGTCGTCGAGGTCCTGACCCATCTTGTGTTGGAAGTGCCAGGCGAGTTCCCGGTAGATGAGGATGTCGTGCGGGTTGTAACGCAGTCCTTCGTCCCGCAGGAGCTCGATGCCGCGCCGGACCCAGGGCCAGCGGGCCGCGAGGTCCGGGATCTGCACCGAGACGTTGTAGGACATGTTCCAGGCCAGATGCACCCAGGCCTGCGGTGCGGTGGGCTGGAGTTTGCTGATCCAATCGGCGAGTTGGACCATTTCGAAGTACTTCCCCTCCTGTTGAAGCTCGTCCATCCGGATCCAGAGGGCGTTGGCGATCAGTCCCCGGAACCCGCCCAAAGCGACCGTGGTGAAGGCAAGGACCGGCGGCGCATTCTCCAGCGGCGTGGCCCGGGTCAACCCGATCACTTCGCGGTCGCGGTTGAGCCGTTCCTGCATCCACGAGGAACCCAGCAAACCCAGGAGGATCAGCGCCACCAGGAACCCATGTAAAATGCGGCCGTGCATGGTGGGCGGGGTCAGTGATTCGACTGCGCGGTCGCCAGTTCGCGGCGGGTGAAGGCGGTGATCCCCAAGGCGGCAAACAACCCGCCCATCACTCCAATCACCAAAAACGTCGACCGGGCCACGTCCGCCCAGGTCACGCTCCGACCGCTGCTCACGGCGTCGATGGGCGAAAACTGGTGCACCAGGTTGACCGTCTTCAGCAGCAACTCGAAAAGCGGCACCATGACGGCGTCGACCACGGGATAGAGCTGGGTGTTGGTGTCGTGCTCGAAGCCCATCACGGTCCGGTCCTCCACCACGGACTTCAAGGTCCCGGACGAGAGACCCAGGATCAGCACGGTGGTGGCGAGGAATGCGGCGACTGGGAACGAGAGAAAACTGGCGGCGAACAACCCGATGGCGGCCAGAAGACCGAGGGCACATCCCAGCACGATGACCGCCCGGATGTAGTTCAGACCGAACCCGCCTTCGCGATAGAGCACCTCAAACCCATCCTCCATGGGGAAGATCAGCGGTGTGTCGCTTCGATTGGCGATTTCGACGATCAGAAAACCGCGCGCGTCCAGGACGGCGTTCCCAAGCTCAATCTCATGGGAGGCCTCCGCCGCCAGGCTGCGATAAGCACCCACCCGTTGAGGGCTTTCGGGAGGTCCGGCGACCACTTCAATGTCGTAGGGGCGTTTGGCGCTCAGCTCGGGCGTATGAAACTTCACCCGCACGAAGATCGGGTTCTTTTTCAGCACCTCCTGGGCGCCCCGAAAATCGAGTTCGAACCGGCGGAAGTACGAGGGCGGCACGACCTGCTCGCGGGCCTTGATCATCTCGCGGGCCTGGGCCCGGAAGGTGCGCAGGTCCACTCCCTTGGCCTCCAATTCCGCCCGGCGGGTGGCCAGCATGTCCTCGACTTTGGCATCCAGGTCGGGGTCCGTTTCGCGACCCGAGGCCCGTGCCGTCAAAACGTTGCTGCGCAGCGCTTCCTGAACCTCCATGGGAAGCTGGGTGGCCCTCCATTGCAACAGGAGGAACACCGCCCCGCTCGATACCGACAACAGGATGGCGTTCAGCAGCATCACTCCCAGCCACTTCCCGAGCCAGATCTGCCAGCGGGGGATCGGTTTGGTGGCCACGACCTGCATCTGGCATTCATCGACATCCCGCGCCAGCGTTCCGCAGGCCAGCCAAAGGGTCACCAGGCTGAGCAAGGCGGTGATCACCCCCAAGGTGTAGGTCAGCAAAATCTGGGTGAATCCCTGGGCCGTGCCGTCGTGCTTGATCACCATCGGCAGCACCACCACCGCCCCCACCAGCAACGCCATCAGCACCACCACCAAACGATAGCGAAACGCCGCCCGCACCGTCAGCCAGGCCACCGACCACATCGGCCGGAAGGACGCCGGTGGAAATGCCCAGGGCGACGACTCACGCCGCGGCCGGCGGTCCGAAGGAATCACGCCCCCCGCCCGCGCCGTGTGAGCGATCGCGTCGGATTTGGAAGCGCCCACAATCTCGCCGAGGTACTCCCAACCCCGGTTCTCACAGGCCTCGGCGACCCAGGCATGTCCGCGACTCAGGCAGATCAGACGGGGCACCAGCAGCACGAGTCCGAGCGCCATCGGTTGCGTTCCCAACAATGAGGGCACCAGCACCGCGACCAATCCGTCGACCGCCAGCATGGCCAGACCGCGAAACCAGAGTCCCTGGGCAAACGCCCAGAGCCAGGGCAGCGGCAAGCTGGCCCAGGCAGCCCCCGTGCCAACGGCATGGAGCGCCGCATCGCTTTTGCGGAAAATCTGGAAGACGCGCGTCATCCGGCTTGGACGTTCTCGTTCAACGGTGCGGAAACGACGCTCACTTTTTGCCGTCCCCACCGAGCAGCGAGGAAAGCTTGTCGTCGGCTTTGGCCAGATCCGCCGCAGAAGGTGTCGGAGCGGGGACCGGTCCCTGGGTGGGCGTGGGCCGAGGTGTTGGTGTGGCCGTGTTGGGCACGGCCCGGGTCAGGGCATCCAGGCGTTGGGAATCGGCAGCGGCGGCGGGTTCAACCTGTGAGGCACCCGCAGCAGGTTCCACCACCGGCGCGGCGGAAGGCATCGCGAGCCGTTCCAGGACGTTCTCGCCCGCTTCGGCATGCGCCTCGGCGTCTCCTTTGAGATAGGCCGCCACCCGCCCACCCGACGTGGCGCCGGAGGTCTTGGCTTCCGCGGCCCGGGCTCGCTGAACCACGCTGAGGAAATAGCTCTCCAGATTCTGTGTCGGGGAATCGACCCGGATCGAGTCGGCGCCCATTTCGGCCCGGAGGATTTCCAGGACGCGTTCGAGAATTCGCGGGGGCAGGACCGGCGAAGTGATCTGGACCGAATCGCGTTCGGTCAGCAGTTCCCCCAGCGACCCCATGGCTTGGATGCGACCGCCGTAATAGATGACAACGCGGTCGCAGACGTCCTGAACATCGGCAAGCAGGTGACTGCTGAGAATCACGGTCTTGCCGCGCCTGGCGAGGGCGAGAATGAGGTCCTTCACCTCGCGGCATCCAATCGGGTCCAACCCCGCGGTCGGTTCGTCGAGAATGACCAAGTCGGGGTCGTTGATCAGGGCCTGGGCCAGACCGATGCGGCGCTGCATGCCCTTGGAGAACTCGCCCACCACCCGGCGCTGCACATTCTTGAGCCCCACCATTTCGAGCAGTTGCTCGGTGCGATCCTTCCGCTTGTCGCTCGGCAACTGGAACAGGTTGCCGAAGAACTCCAGAGTCTCGCGGGAGTCGAGGTAGCGATACAGGTAGCTCTCTTCGGGCAGGTAACCGATGCGCGCCTTGGTGGCCACATGGCGCGGGGACCGTCCAAAGACCTCCACCACCCCCTTGGTCGGGTACAACAGGCCGAGCAGCATCTTGACCGTGGTCGACTTGCCGGAACCGTTGGGTCCCAGCAGGCCGAAGACTTCACCCCGCTTGACCTCGAAGCTGACGCCCTCGACCGCGCGAGCCTTGGGTCGTCCCCAGAAATCCTTGAACACCTTGCCCAGGCCCGAGACCCGCACCACCGACTCGGCGGCAGCCAGGTTCATCGCCCGTCCGCTGGAACCCGGCCCGGACGCCGCGGAAGGCAGGGGCGCTTGGAGATCGCTCAGGGAAGTTGCCATGGGAGGGTAAGGCTCGGGGAATCGGGAACACTAGGCCGGCGTGGTCGCCAGCCGCGGACGGCCCACGGGAGCCTCGCTGGGGGCCGCTCCACCCGCGGCGTCCGCGTGGGGTGCGGTCTGGATGAACGGCTCCAGCTCCTCGCCCTGGCGGACCAATCGGAAGCTGTTGAAGACCACCAAAAGCGCACCCAGGACATGCATGATGGCCGCCACAATAGGCGAGATGATCTTCATCGCCGCCAGCACCAGGCCGCCGATCACGAAAATCACGCCGATCAGGAAGTTCTGGTTGATGACCGCGCGGGTCATGCGCGACAGCCGGATGAGGAACGGCAAACGCCGCAGGTCATTGTTCATGAGCGCGATCGAGGCGCTGTTGATGGCCACTTCACTGCCCGCGGCTCCCATCGCCACGCCCAGATCGCCGGCTGCCAGCGCCGGCGCGTCGTTCACACCGTCGCCGACCACCGCCACCCGATAGCCCTTGCTGCGAACGGCCTTCACAAATTCGACCTTGTTTTGCGGCAGGCACTCGCCGACGACCTCATCGCAGCCGACTTCCGCACCCACGCGACGCGCCACGGGTGCGCGGTCACCGCTGACCATGGCCAGGCGACGCACCCCAATGGCCTTCAATTCTGCCAGCGCTTCCTTGGCCTCGGCCCGGGTCTGGTCCTGCAGCCCCACCCAGCCGATGCAGTGGCCGTCCACCGCCACGAAGACCAGACTAAATCCCTCGGTCTCGTTGAGGTCCACCGAGCCCTGAAAATCCTGGGGAACACCGTTGTCCACCAGCCACTGGGCACGGCCGACATGCACCCGGCGACCGTCCACGGTGGCGCTCACGCCGCGCCCGGCTGTTTCCGCAAAATCGGCGGGTTCCGCCATCGGCACGCCGGCCTCACCGGCGAGCGAGGACAGCGCCTTGGCCGTCGGGTGATTGCTGTAGCGTTCAGCCGAAGCCGCGATCCGCAGCAATTCCGCCGGTTTGGTCGATCCCAGCGGGGCAAGTCGGCTGACCACCAGGCGTCCGTGGGTCAACGTCCCGGTCTTGTCGAACACGAAGGCGTTGATCCGGGCCGCGAGTTCGATGTTGGCCACGTTCTTGATCAGGATGCCCAGTCGCGCCGCGGCGGACAGGGCGGCGACCATGGCGGTCGGGGTCGCGAGAATGAAGGCGCACGGACAGGCGACGATGAAGACCGCGATCACCCGGCTGAGTTCGTGGGTGAAGGTCCACACCAGGGCGCCGATCACCAGCACCAGGGGCGTGTAAAAGCCCATGTACTGATCGACGATCCGCATGATGGGGAGCTTGGTCTGCTCGGCCGCCAGGATCAGGGAACGCACCCGTCCCAGGGTGGTGTCCTGGCCTGCCCGACTGACTTTCACCTCCAGCACGCCGGTCAGGTTCTGGGTGCCGGCGAACACTTCGTCGCCGACCTTTTTATCCACGGGCAGCGATTCACCCGTGATGTTGGCCTGATTGAGTGAGGTCTGGCCGGACTGAATAATGCCGTCTGCCGAGACGTTGTCACCGGGGCGCACCCGGATGACGTCGTTGATCTGGAGATCGGCGACGGCGACCTCCTCTTCCTTGCCATCGGGCCGGATGCGGCGGGCCTTGGTCGGAGTGAGCTTGATCAGGGATTCGATCGACTTGCGGGCGCCGTCGGCGGTGCGCGTCTCGATGATTTCGCCCATGAGCATGAAGAACGCCACCATGCCGGCTTCGCGGTAATTGCCGGACGCAAAGGAGGCGATGACAGCGAGGGCGACGAGCTCGTTGGTGCTCAACCGTCCGGCGCGCAGGTCCTTCATCGCGGTCATGACGATCGGCCAGCCGAGGATGACGGCGCCGATCATGGCGGAAGCGTCGGCCGCCATGGTGCCCTTCTCGAAGAACCACTCCACGAGAAAGCCGTTGATGACAAAGAGCAGGCCGAGAACGACCTGGGTCAGCTTCACCTCGGAATGGGAATGGTCGTGCCCGCAGGACGAACACGATTCACCGGCCCCATGGTGGTGGTGATCATGATCGTGATCATGGTGGTGGCCGTGATCGTGCGAGTGCCCGGCGTCGTGACCGGGCTTCGGCTCCTGCCGGTTCAAGAGAGAGGTGACTTGCATGGCGGTGCGGGGTTGAGGGTCCGGATCAGGGCAACATCTTCTTCTCCGGCTTGGCCGGTTCGCGGTTCAACAGCAGCCGGAGTTCGTCGCCCGACCCCAGCGGCGCAAAGAACTTGTCCTGGGCGTTCGTATACACCCGGCGCACGGTTTCCACCAGAAGCCGGTCCCGGAAGAATTCCGGGTTCTTGCGGTACTCGGGGAGCAGGCTGGTGAATTTCTGGGCCTCCGAGGACACCGCCTGGACCATGCGATTCCGGTCGGTCTCACCGGAGTTGACGATGGCGGTGGCCTGGCCGCGGGCCTCATTCACCACCCGGTTCGCATAGCCCTGGGCTTCGCTGATGGCCTTGGACCGTTCGGCTTCAGCCGAGAGCACGGCATCGAAGTCCGTCTTCACCTGACGGGGAGGCGCCACCAGGATGTCGCTGGGCTCAATGGTCACCCCCAGATCATGGGCCACGACCAGATCATTCACCCGGCGCATCACGACTTCCTTGAACCCGGCCACATCGCGACGCAGGGCGTCGTCCACCCGATACCGCGCCGCAGCGAAGGTGAGCGCGTTGTCCAAAACGTTGGTCATCACCGCCGCGCCTTCGCGGTGGTTGAGGAAGAATTTCAGCGGTTCCGTGATGCGATACCGGACGATGGCGCGGGCATGGATGATGTTGCCGTCACCCGAAATCGCGTAGCCCTCCGACGCCGGATTCAGCGAGCCACCGGCGTCAGGAACGATTCCCGCCGCCTCTTCCTCCGCGGAAACCGCGTACCAGCCCACCGACGACTGGACGTTCTGCAGTTGGGCAACCGGCATCTTGATGACCTCGTCGATCGGATACGGGTAGGCCCAATGGAGTCCGGGACCGACCTCCACCTGACCGGCGGTGCGGACCGGCTTGCCGAAGCGCAAGACGATGGCGCGCTCCTGGGAGGTCACGGTGAAGACGCCGCTGGCAAGAAAGTAGATGACCAACGCGGCGAGCAGGACCCGGACGATGACGAAGCTGCTCTGGAGCGCTTCCGCCAGGGCGACGGAACCGGCGTCCTCCGAGGCGCTGGCATGCGCCGGGGGCGTGGGCTCCGTGGGAGCGGCCTTGGGGATTAGACCCAGCCCTGCCTCAGGCCCGGTAGGGGGGTGCGAGTGACCGTGATCATGATCATGATCATGGTCATGCCCGTGGGCGTGAGCATGGTCATGATGGTGACCATGGTCATGCGGGTGATCATGCCCGTGGGCGTGGCTGTCGCCACCCTGGGGACCCGACCCGGAACCGGGCTTTTTGGGATTGTCGGAGCTCATCGCGGGCTCAGTGGGTTCCGTGATCGTCGTTGCCCGATCGTTTCTCCGGCTGGACGAGCAGGTCGAAGGGCGGCGTGCGCGGGTCGACGATCAGGGTGGCGCGCTCCTTCAGGGTGCCTTCCAAGGCATTGAGCTTCAGGATCAGGATCGCCAGTTCGGGGTTCTGCTGAAAGACCGAGAAGGACTTGGCGGCCTCGGCGTCGCCGTCACCACGGATGCGGGTGGCCTGGGCGTCGGCTTCAGCCAGCAGCTTGTCCCGTTCAAGATCGGCCGCCGACCGGATAGTGATGGCTTCCTTTTCGCCTTCGGCCTTGAGTCGGGCGACTTCCTTGGCGCGCTCGGCACGCATGCGATCGAACACCTTTTCAGTGACGCTTTCGGGAATGCCGAGGCGCTTGATGCGGGCGATTTCGACGAGGATTCCCTGGGTTTTGGCGTCTTTTTGGACGCCTTCGAGGATCTCCTTCTCGATCTCGTCGAACTTGAGATCGCCGGACTGGGTGGAGATGAAGTCGGCGAAGTTGTGGCGGCCCACGGCGGCGTTCTTATGGTTCCGCACGATGTTATCGAGGCTGCGTTCGGCCTCGATCATCGAGCCACCGGCGAAACGGCTGTAGAACAGGGCCGGATCCTCGATGCGCCAACCGGTGAAGACCATGATGAGCAGGTTGCGGGAATCGCGGGTGAAGGTCTCCTCGAACTTGCCTTCAAAGGGCTGAAGCCGGCGGTCGAGTTTGGTGACCTTCTGCACCGGCCAGGGCCACTTCAGATAGAGCCCGGGCTCGGTGATCGGCCGGGTGGCCTTGCCGAAGGTCGTGACCACGGCCACTTCGGTCTGGCGGACCTGGAAGAGGAACAGGAGCAGCAGGAAGAGGCCCAGCAGCAGGGTGCCGATGATGAGGTTCAGTCGACTGGTCTTCATGTCGTTGCGGTGCGGATGGAGTCGGGAAAAGGGCAGCCTAGCGTTTCGGTTCGACGACGGCGTCCAGGAGGTCGGGGCGCAGCTTGTCTTCGAGATTGAGCTGCAGGACTTGTTGGGCGTTGGTGGAGGTCAGCACGATCTTGCGGGCCTGGCTGCTGCCGAGGGCCAGCGAGGTCAGGTAGGCGCGTTCCGAAAACACGCGGGGCGACTGCTGGTAGGCGAGGAACTGGTTGGTGAACTGGGCGGCGCGGGCGAACTGATCGGCGATCACCCGGGTCCGGTAGGCCTCGGCCTTGCGCACCCGCTGGGTGGCTTCCGCCCGGGCGAGAATGACATTCGTCAGCGCGTAGGTTCTGGAATGCTCAATGATGGCCTCCTTTTCCTGAATGGCGGCCACCACGGAATTGAAATCTTTCCCGACCTTCACCGGGGGGTGCACGTCCTGAAGCCCCACGAACAGGATTTCAGCGCCCAGATTGCGTGCGTCCGCCTCCTTTTGAATGCGCTCCTTAAGATCCATGGCCGCCTTGTCCCGGCCCACGGACATCATTTCGAAGAAATCGACCCCCACCAGGTAGAGGACCACTTCGCGGCTGGCGATCTTCTCCAGGAGGTTGGTGGCGTTGGCGTGCTGGGTGGCCCAGGCGCGGAGGTCCTTGATCTGGTACTGCACCGGGATGCTGACCGTGAGCAGGTTGACCGGAGGAGCCTGTTCCTGGCCGTCGGCGCTGGGGGCGGAGGTTTCCCGGCTGGCGACCAGCAGGTTGTACTCCTCCTCGTAGTGGCTGACCGTCCACAGCACCGTGCGTTCGTTCTCCTTCTTCGGATCCGGCACGATGCCGATGGTGAAACTGCGCACCTCCAGAGTCCGTTCCCGGTAGATTTCATCGACCGGCCACGGGAGCTTGAAATGGATGCCCGGCCCGAGGACTTCGCGGCCGGCGACCGGCTTGCCGTTTCGCTCCAACAGAGCCTCTTCGCCGGCATCGATGAACACCACACACGTCGAGAGCAGAAGCACGGCGAGTTGTCCGAGAACCATGGCCCCGGCGGCACGCTGCACGAACTGGTAGAACCACGTGTCGGAGACCTTGAACCCGAATTGGTAATCCAAGGCCTGAGCCATGGTCTTGAACAGGCCTGCCGGTTGACCGAGCAGACCGACCAGTCGGCTCTCGTAGATGACCCGGGTGTCCACCCTGCCCTTCACCCGCGGCCGGTACACTTCGAGAACCAACGTCACCAGCGTCTCCACGGCGGCCACTCCGGCCAGAATTGAAAACGCCCGGGCCAGATAGAGATCCACCCGTGGGAAACCGGCTTCCACCGCCCCGATTCCCAACG
Source organism: Verrucomicrobiota bacterium (assembly GCA_963205105.1). Classification (GTDB taxonomy): domain Bacteria; phylum Verrucomicrobiota; class Verrucomicrobiia; order Limisphaerales; family CAIMTB01; genus CAIMTB01. Next base: position 65,533 of record CAUJJW010000274.1, read on the forward strand.
CGATGAGGAAGGAGACCGCCGATCCCAGCAGCACATACGCGGAGCCGGGACGCAGCAGGCGCTGGTTGTCCAATTGCGCCAGTTTTACCCCGTACTTGCCGATCAACAGCAGCACCAGGGAGAACATGCCGAAGAGCGCCATCAGCAGCATCGGCTGGCTCAGCCTGGCCGGCAGTTCGTTCTGCAACCACCACCAGACCCCCACCGACCCCGCCGCCTGCAACAGAAACAGAACCACCGTCGCCGCCGGCACAATGAACCGCTCGAATTGCTCACGCGCCCGCTGGGCCGGAAAAATCTCGGCATCGCCCGTGTCAAATAGCGTCGAGCCCTTCGCCGAACGGGCCAATTCGTCGAGCTCCAGCTTCTCGAGGCGCTCGCGCTCCTCCAGACGCATCTGGAACCAGCTCAAGATGGCGACCAGCAGGCCGGTGCCGACGAAGACCATTCCCGCCTGACCGGCGAAGGATCCCCCCTGGCGCGCCAGATAAAGGCCCGACGCACCGGCGATGAGAAGCATCACCAGATTCACCAACCCGATCCGTGTGAGATTCCGCTGCATATCAGCTCAATTCCCGATTCTCGAACAAGAGCAACGCCAGCGCCAGTGCCGCGGCCAGATAGCACGCCATGTACACAAACGCCCGCAACACATACGCCGTCGGAATGGTGTTGGTGCCCTTCAGGGCGTCCGCCATCCAAAACAGCTGCCAGTTCGGCACCACCGTGTAGATCAACCGCGCCGACCACGACCCGCTCAGGCCGGCGGCTTTCAACGACCGCAAATCCTCCGCGGTCAACGAGCTTTCCTCGCCCGGTTCCAACCGCCCCGATTCGTTCTTGTCATGCGACTTGACCACCGAGGTCAGCAGTTCCCGCTGCGCATCGTTCCAGGGCGACGCCTTCAAGTCCTCGGTCTTGATCGAAAACGTCCTCCAAGCCGGCTCCGCGTGGCGTCCGAACAGGTAGTCCGACATCAGCCCGAGAATGAAAACCGCCGAACACACCGCCAGCGTGGGAATGAGGTCCAGCCGCGTGGCACAGGCAATCGCCAGGCCCGCCAGCATCCAGAGGGCAAACAGAATCAGCAGCACCGCCGGAATCAACCTCGGGTCCGCCCGGTTCTCGAACCCCTCGGCAAACATGAACCGGGTCTCCATGAAGTTGATGATCAAAAACGCCACCGTGGTCGTCAGCGCCAACGCCAGCACCGCGTCCGACACAAACGGACGGTTCAGGAAGAAGTTGTTGAATCCCCCGATGGCGAACGCCAAAGCCATCGCCCCATAAAACACCGCCAGCGCCGTCAGGTTCGGCTCGCCATACGAGGTAAACGCCAGCTTGCTGGCCGTCAGCGCCGACGTGAGATTCACATAGGTCAGCAACGTCAACGCCGCCGCAACACCGGCAAACTTCGCCGTCAGAAACTTGACCCGCCCAACCGGCTTCGACAGCACCGCCAGCGCCGTTCCCGACCGGATCTCATGGGCCACCGACGACGCGGCACTCAGCACCGCTCCAAAGAGGCCGGCCAGAAAAATCACCGCCAGAATGCTGTCCTTCGTCATCTTCGGGTCATCGCCGAGCGCGAAATAATAGACATTCGCCAGGAACACGATGAACGCCGACGACACGGCCATGAGCACCAGAAACACCGTCTGGCGCACCAATTCCATGAACGCATTGACCGCTATGGTTACGAATTGCCTCATGCCTGACCTAATGCCGGCATCCAAATCCAAATGCCCATCCGCAGCCGGAAATCATCCGGGCCATCCAGTCCGGGGTGCGGGGTGCGGATGGTGCGGATCGATCGGCCACAAGGAAACTGTGTTTTTTATAGCACATCAATCGCCCTAAGCGCCGTAACCTAAAAGAACCACCACCCCAGAAGGGCCAACAGCAACCCCACCGCCACCCAAACCACCCACCGGCGGCTCCGGGACCGCTGAGCACCGCGTCCGCCAAACTCCCGACGCACAAACTCGTCGTGATCAAATTCCTCGGAACCAGGGAGTTCCAGTCGGTCCACGGACGCCTGCTCCGACCAACCGGTTCGTTCGTCCGCACCGCAATCCGGACAGGAGCGCGCCCCACGCGGCACGTCCGCTCCACAGTTGGGACAGGTTTCAGGCCCCCGCCTCATCGCACCCCCCTGAGCATCCCTTCCACCCGAACGGCGTCCTCCGGGGTGTCGACGCCAATGCTCTCGTACCCGACGCGGACCACCTGGATATCGATGCCATTTTCCAAGGCCCTCAGCTGCTCCAGGCGTTCCGCGACCTCCAGCGCCGACACCGGAAAACGCACGAGTCGCAACAAGGTCTCTCTTCGGTAGCCGTAGATCCCGAGGTGCTTCAAAAACGGAAAGCTCGCCATCTGCTCCGAAGCCCCCCGCCCCGCCTGATCCCTCAGGTACGGAATGGTCCGCCGGGAAAAATACAGGGCGCGCCCCGTCACACCCACTACCACTTTCACCACGTTGGGATTCTCGAATTCCCCGGGATCCCGCAAAGCAGCGGCCGCGGTCGACATCGGAGCGTCGACCAACGCCCCTGCCACCGCGTCAATCACCGCGGGATCCATCAGCGGCTCATCGCCTTGGATGTTGATGATCGCGTCGCATTCCAACCGCGCCGCCGCTTCCGCGATCCGATCGGTGCCACTTGGATGCTCCGACCGGGTCATTTCCACCCGGGCGAATCCTCGGGCCACCGCGGCGATCCGTTCATCATCCGTGGCCACCACGACGTCGGCCAGCACCCGCGAAAGGCGGCAGCGTTCGACGACGTGTTGGATCAGAGGCTTCCCGGCGATGAGGTGGAGAGGTTTT
>CAUJJW010000275.1 GCA_963205105.1 Verrucomicrobiota bacterium
TCACCACCGTGCCCGGGTCGATCCTGAGAACCGCGTTACTCAGCACGTAGGTGTAGCCGGTCAGTACGTAAACGTTGTCCTCGGTCCATCGAATCTCGCCGGTCAGGGGACCCGACACTTCGTTGGTCGCCGCATCACCACGCGGAGCGGCGGCAAGGGCCAAAACCCCGGCCAATGCCGCCATCCAATGTATGAACAGTTTTTTCATGAATTGATCGTCTGAAGCCATGGACCGAAGAATCGAAGTGCCTACCCAACCGCACACACGAAACAACCAAAGGACGCAACTGTTACGCTCACGTGACAAATCCCGAGCCCGCCACTGTCAGCGACAGCCACCCGCCTCAGTATTCGTAGGTGGCCTGAAGCCCGAACAGGATCCCGCGCGTGTTCTTGGAGTAGATCCGCTGGTCCGGCTCCTCCCCATACGTCCGCTGGTACTCCGCGTTCAGCAGGTTGCGCCCCGTGAAGCGGAGTTTCCAATGGTCCGACAGTTTCTGGGACACAATCAAATCCACCAGCATCGGCGGATGCTCGTAAACGTCCGGCCCGCCCACGTCCACGAGGTAGATACGCGGCGCCGCCCAGTTGAACACCAGCGTCGCGGTCGTGCCCCACCTCGGTTTGTCCCAGCTTAAGTCCACGTTCGCGATCCACTCCGACTGGTCGTAAAGCTGCCGTGGGTCAGGCGAGTTGGGGTCGTTGATCTTCTCCTGCTCGGTCAGCGGAACCTCGGAGATGATGTAGGAAAAATTGACGCCCACCGAGAAATCCGCCAGCAACTCGTCCACGAGATCCAGCTTGTGGCGGGCCTCGAATTCCGCCCCGTACACGGTGGCCTCGGCGCGGTTCTCAAAGCTCACGATCCCGCCTCCGAACGTCACGATCACCTTCTCAATCGGGTCGGTCAGCTTTTTGTAGAATCCGCCCACCGACAGCACCGCGCCTGGACTCGGAAACCACTCCCACCGGGCGTCGTAGTTCTCGATCGAACTCATGGTGAGGTTCGGGTTGCCGCGCACAATCTCGTCACCAAACGGGTCGTAGGCCTCGTACTCGGCGAATTCCCGATACGTCGGGCGCGCGACCGTTTGGGAGTAGCTCAGCCGCACGTTCATGTTGGAGCGAAGCGCGAATACCAAGCCCGCCGACGGCAGCAGGTCCAGTTGTTGCACCGTGGAGTTGGTGTTGCCGCGATTGGACGTTGATTCCATCCGCAGGTCCGTGCCTTCCGGCCGAAGCCCGCCGACAACCTTCAACCAAGGGGTCACCGACTGCTCCACCTTGAAGTAACCGGCCAGAATCTCCTGAGAGCCTTCGTAGTTGAAATTCCCGAACTGCTGGACCTGGAAGCGCCTCGGAAAAATGTAGTTGGTCGCACCGCGCGTCGTGACTTCCGTCCGGTACCTGAGGTTGTCCGACGTGAAGAAATTGTTCGGCGTCCCGTCCACCGTCCATGGGTCGCTCGGTTGTGGAATACCCTCCTCGAACCCGAAGGATTTCTGAAAAAAGGTCCGGTCCGAGTAGCTCACCGCCGTACCCACCCCGAAGACCGTGTCCAGATCCGGCAGCCACTGGAACCGGATCGTGTCGTCGAACCGCGCGTTCAGGTTCGACTCCTCCAGCAACCTCCAGGTGCGCGTCGGCACCGACGGCTCAGGCAGCGAGTTGTTGTTGATCTCGTTGTCGGTGAAGTCCGGTTCCCGCGCATAGTTGAAGAATCGCAGGTCCGGCTCGTCCTGGCTCGTGCCCGCCAGCGACACCAGCCAGTCGACGTTCATGTCGAGCCAGTCCGGAACACCGTGCCGCCCCAGCATCTGGAAGTTTCTGAGATCGCGTTCCGCCCAGTGCAGCATGCTCCGGTCCACCACGCGGTCGGTGAAGTTCTCCGGCCGTTCACCCACCTGCCGCCGCGCGATGTCCTCCGCCGCCCGGTTGTAGATGAAGTTGAATCCGAACTCGTGATCTTCGTTCAGCTCATAACCCAGCCCCACCACTCCCGACCAGTTCAGTTCCGTGTACGAACGGGAATCCTGATAGAACTCGTAGGGCTCCGAATCCACGTCCGCATTCCGGTACTTCGCCGAGTATCCGTCGTCGTAGAACGTGAACCGACGATTGTAGGTCACCGACGCCAGATACCCGAACTTCCCCACCCCGGCGGCCAGGGAGTCGCCCACGCTCAGCGACCCTGAGAGGTTCGGTGGAGGCGCCTCTGTGGTGGGTGCGAACTGATAGCTCGAAAAGGAATTCAGCGCGTCCTGAACGCGGTCCGCCTGTTGCCGCCGTTCCACCGCCTGTTCCGGCGTCTCTCGGGAGACCCGCGGCGGGGCCACCAGTTGGTCCAATCGCGCATTGGCCAAGCTGGAGGGCAGTTGCCGTGATCCATCGTCGAATCCCGCCCAATCCGTCGAACCTCCCCGGTAAGTCAGATAGCCGTCGTTGCCCGTCGATTGCGTGTTGTACTCCTGACCGAGTGACACGCTCAGGGTGAATTTGTCCGGAAAGGAGCGGGTGATGATGTTCGCCGCCCCACCCGCGAACCCACCCGGCAGATCCGGCGTGAAGGTCTTGCTCACTAGCACCCGGTCAATCATGCCCGCCGGAATCATGTCCAGCTGCGCCGCGCGCCGATAGGGGTCCGCGGTCGGAATTTCCGCACCATTCAGCAGGGTAACGTTGTAACGGTCACCCAGCCCGCGAATCACCGCAAATTTCCCCTCAACCACCGTGGTGCCCGTCACCTTGGTCATGATGTCCGCGGCATCCGAAACACCCAGCCTGCGAAATTGCTCGGACCCGATGGCGTCCATGATCGAAGCCGAATCCTGGCGTTCCTGCAGTATCGCCACCGCCTGCTCCGCGAAAACCTCCGCCGTCACTTCGTACTCCTCCATCTCGTAGAACTCGGGCCGCAGCGTTCCGTTGGCGGTCGTCACCTGCCCGGACACCACCCGCACATCGGTCACCACCGCGGTCGCATAGCCCGATCTCGAAAACCGCACCACCTGATCCCCCGCCGGCACGTTCGGCAATTGATAGCGCCCCTGAACGTCCGTGGTCGCCGCCAGTGTCGTGCCCCGCACCGTCACCGCCACCCCCGCCAGCGGCCGCCCATCCCAACCCTCCACAATCAAACCCGCGATGCCTCCGGTCTCCTGGCCAAACGCCCAGTCCCCTCCGAACACCAGACAAGCCAGCACACCAAAAATCCAGCCCACCCAGGAACCGCGCGTCCGTAGCGGCGGGCGTCCCGCCCCCCGGAGTTCCTCCCAGTTCACGGTCGATGAGCACAACGCCTGCGCAAACAAATCGCCCGAGGCGCACCCTCCGGCCAGGACTCCCACCTCCCGTGATTCCCCAGGCAAGCTCATGCGGCCTTTCGCCGTTCCGGTCACGACCGTGCCCTCGACGCCGCTTGTTCCACCTTTTCCAGATACCGCGCCACGTTGTCGCGCGGCTTGATCTTCTGGGCGCGCCTCAGCAGTTCCACCGCCTCGGTGTACTTCTGCTGCCCGACCTTCAGCTGGGCCAGCTTCAGAAAGGCGTCCGGTTCGAACCCCGCGATCTTCGCCGCGGCATCATAGCGAAAGGCCGCCTTCTCCGACTGCCCGCTGCGCGCCAGATGATCGCCCGCCAGCAGCAGGGCTTCACCGTCCAGCGGATTGCGCTGGGTCAGGGATTCCAGAATTCGAATACCCTCGTCGCCTCGTCCTTCGGCCAACGCCACCCGGGCCTCGACCTTCGAAAGCCTCCATTCTTCCTCCCCCGCCGGCACGCCCACCGCCCGCACCCGTTCCGCCAAACCCCGCGCCTGCGCATGCGCACCCCGGCTCAAGAGAATCTCCGCCGCCCTCAAACCTCGCCCGGGTGTCTTCCCGGCGTCCTTCTCCACCGAGGCCAGATACGCTTCCAACGCCAGATCCCGGCTGTCCTGCATCAGGTACAGGTCCCCCAGGAGCGCCAGTTGGGCCGCCTCGGCCTTCCCCAGTTTCCGCAGAATCTCCAGGTTCACAATCGCCCGGCTCGGTTGCTCTTTTTGGATGAACGCATTCGCCTGGAGTGCCCAGAGGTTTTCTTTCTCCGGGTAGCGCTGGATCATCTCGTCGAGCATCGCCACCGCCGCGTCCAGTTGCTGAAGCCCGATGTAGCACTTCACCAAACCCAGCTGGTAATCCAGGCTGTCCGGCTCATACACCATCGCCTGTTTGTAGGCGCCTTCCGCCGACACCAGCCGCCCTTCACTCAAATGGGCGAACCCCAAAAGTCCGAAGATCTTTCCGTCCGCACCCCCCAGCTCGATGGTCCGGGTCAGCGGTCGGATGGCTTCCGAAAAGCGCCCACTGCGAACCAGAGACAACGCCAAGTTGCGCTGTGCGCGGCGGTAATCCGGAAATTTCGCCAGCGCCTGCTCGTACTGCTTCACCGCGTTGGTGAAGTCCTCGGTCTGGAAGTAGACCGTGCCGAGGGTGAAATCGAACACCGCGGAAGCCCCCGGTTTCTGGGCGGCCTGAAGCTCGGCAATCGCCTTGCTGGGTTCGTCACGCAACAGCGGAACGATCTTGTCGCGGAACAGAACCTGTTCCTCGGGAGTGAGCCTCGGTTCCGCTTCGGACAGAAACCCATAGCTCCCGGCGAGGCGCCGCGCGAAATCGGGATCATTCCAAACCCCCGCCAGCGGATGATCGGACGGCACCGGAGCGAACACCACCGGGCGTCCGGCACGGCTGGCGGCCGAGGGGTCCACCGCTCCGTCCTGTGCCCGTTGAGAGCGTGCCGACTGCGCAGGTGCCGTGGCCGAAAGGCACAGGAACACCACGCCCCACATCCCCATGGTTGAGATCCGAGTCATGTCTTGAATCGTTGGAATCTTCCGTTCACGCACCCGAAACACGAAATCGCATGGGCAACCGCATGAAGGTCTTCACCGCCTGGCCTTCCCGCATTCCCGGCCGAAACTTCCAGCGACGCACCGCCTCCAATGCCGGCTTTTCAAACTCGGGGTGGGTCGAGTTTTCCACCCGCGGATCCTCCACCATCCCACCCTCATTCAGCAAAAAAACCAGGGTCACGGTGCCTTCGATCCGTGCCTTGCGCAGGGACGCCGGGTACACCGGGGCGACTTGGGAAACGGCTTCGGGGCGCTTCTCCAGGTCCGACACATCGAAGGCGTCCAGCCCAGCGCCCATGCCTTCGTTGGCCAACGCCCCCAGGCCCATGGCCATGGCTCCACCCGATCCCAAGGCCACATCCAGACTCACGCTGAGATTCATCGGTGTCTCGGGCGCATCCGACAGTTGCGGCGGGGGTTCCTCATCCTCCTTCGGCGGCGGCGGCGGCGGCTCCACCTCCATCACCACTTCGGGAACCACCGCCGCCACATCCACCCGCGTGGCAATCAATTGCCGCTGTCGGGCCGTCGATAGCGCGGTGGTGAACGGGAGAATACCAAACACAAACACCACCAGACCCAGGCCGAGCAAAACGCTCCGGACCCAGCCCGACTCCACTTGTGGCGGCCGGAAGACGTCGCGCATGGATTCCTCCGTTAAGATCCCTGCTCCGACGCGAGACTCACATTCTTCGCCTTGCCCAGTTTCGCCTCGTCGATGACCCGGACCAGTATTCCCGCAGGCGCCGCCTTGTCCGTTTGTATGATCACCGGCAGCGGTTCCTTCTCACACAACCGGCTCACCACCGGCCGGACACCACCCACTCCCACCTCTTTGCCCCCATACACCACCTGCCCGCTGGCAGTCACCGCGAAGATGATGCTGTTCTTGTCCAACCGCGTGGCGGTGGCCGCCGAGGGCTTGTCCACTTCCACCCCCGACTCCTCCACAAAGGTGGTCGTCACGATGAAGAAGATCAGCAGGATGAACACCATGTCGATCAACGGCGACATGTTGATCTCCGTGTTCTCCTCGGAGTCCGTGAGTGAACGGCGAAACCTCATGGCGTCGTCGGAAGCGGCACATTCTCCAACGTCCCGCCATCCCACTCGGCAACGGCGTCGGCGGGCACCGGTTCCGGTTCCATCCGGGGCACCACCACCGCGGCGGCCGTCTCGCTGACCACGGCAGGCCTGGCAGCCCGCACAAAGGTCCGGGTCATTCCGTGCATGCGAACCCGCAGGTGCCGCAGAGTCACCGATTCCAATCGGGCCAGCAGACCCACGTACTCGTTGCGCTTCCGACGGATCATGTAGGTCAGGACCATTCCGGGCACGGCCACCAGCAGACCCATTTCTGTGGTGATCAGCGCCTCCGAAATACCCTTGGCCATGGCATCGACCATCGTCCCGCCGCCGGCGGCAATGGCCCGGAAGGTCACCAGCATGCCCAGTACCGTTCCGAGCAGTCCCAACAACGGCGCCGCACCCACCATGACGTTCACGCTGGAAAGCCGGCGATCGATGTCCGGCACCCGCACCGCCTCGACTTCCTTGAAGCGGTTGGCGGCATCCTCCAGTGACGCCACGTCGTCCTGCGTGTAGCGGAGCACTTCCTTCAGCTCGCCGGGCGCCTGGTCCGGGTTCGCTACCCAATCCTTCAACTGCTCGTCGCGCACCCGCCCGATCGTGCGGCGCTGCAGAGTCATCAGCAGATGAACGCCCGTCACGTACAGCGACATCGCCACGAGGGCGATGGGGATCATCGTCCAGCCACCGGCCACCCAAGAATCCCAGATTTTTTGCACCATGCTGGTCAGTTCTGTCGTCATCACCTGCCTCCTTTCCTAAGTTGTCAGCCGATTCCCGGTACTGGCTGTCACGCCACGCCAGCCTTCTCGGGAATGCCGTTGATAAACCCGACTGCCGTCTGCTCCATGCTTCCGAGGACTCCCTTTGCCTTCCGACTCAGGAAGGCATGGGCCAGCACCGCCGGAATCGCCACGTACAAACCGAACTCGGTCGTGATCAGCGCCTCGGAAATGCCGCCCGAAAGGGTCTTCGGGTCGCCGGTGCCAAACAGGCTGATCATGTTGAACGTCGAAATCATGCCCGTGACCGTACCCAGCAGACCCAGAAGTGGAGCCGCAGCAGCGGTGAGAGCAATGAACGGAAGCAGCGACTCCAACCCGGGCTTCGCCGCCAACATCCGCTCGTACAACACTTCCTCGAGGTACTCCTTCTTCTCGTCCGAATGCTCGACCGCGGTCACCAGCAGGTCCCCCGCAGGCCCGGGAATCGTCCGCGCATGCGACAACGCACGATCCGTGGAACGCTGCTTGAGATGGTTCAAAACCACCTGCAAATCCGCCGTGGATGCCAGCCGCACCCGTGAGAGCTGCAACCACTTCGCGGCCGCCACCAGCAGCGCAATCGCCGCCATGGCCAGGATCGGCCACATGACCACCCCACCCTTCAGAATGTGCTCTCCGATGGTTTCCTTGGTCGAAGCCATCTTCACCGCATTGCCCTGCGTGGGATCCACCGCGAGGAGGCCGGTGCCCGACGACACCAGCGCGCGAACTCCATCGGTCAGGCTGGCCGGAAGAGGGAATGCGGTGGGATCGGCCTTGTTGATCTCCTGTTGAACCAGCCCGTTCAGGCTGCCGTCCTGGGATGAAAACATGCCCACCGGGCCCACGAGTGCCACCCGCCCCGGCTCCAGCCGGCCTGCCGGGGAAAGCACCTTCGCTTCAAAGACCTCGCCGCCCGCCGCGGATTTCAACCGTCCCAGAGATCCCTTCAACAGTTCCATCCGCCGGACCAATCGCTCGGCGGGAGTCAGTTCGGTCGAGACCGCCGCCTGGGCTGCTGCCTCCAGCATCGGTTTCCAGCGCTCCTGCTCGGCCACATGGATGCGAACCCGGAAGGCCCGCTCATATTCGGACAGCAAGGCATCGGTGAACTTGACCTCCTCCGCCCGCCCCTTCGCCTGAGTCTTCAGCGCGTTGAGTTCCACCAACGCGTTCTCCTGAAACCGCTCCGCCTTTTGCACCGCCAACCGCTGCTCCAGCACCTGCTGTTCCAATCGGGCCACTTCCTGGGAAAGCGGGACCACCTGCGATTCCACCTCCGTGCGCGCAGCCGCCAATTGTTCCAAGGCCTGGTCCAAATCGCGGCGAGCGTCCGTCGCCATCGCTCCCAGATCAGCGCCCATCGCGCGCCCCAACCAAGCCAGCAGGATCACCCCCTGGCACAGCAGTCTTCTCATGCGAATCTCCATGACGTTGAGCCTGTTGGTGCGAGGTGCGAATTCAGCGTCCCAGCGTCACCGGCAAACCCACAAACGCGGCCGGCTTCGAATTCCGGTACATCGCCAGGGCGGATCGAATGTCAGCGCCGAGATCAGGCTTCAATTGCCATTCCCAACCCGCTTTCCCGGGTTTTCCCACGCCGGCAACCCCTCCGGTCGGATCGGAAAAGAAGGCCGCCCCCAGCCCGAGATAAAGGGTCTCCACACTGACCTCCCGCCCGTTCGCATCCGTCTGCCTCCCCGCCGCCACCGTCACGGTCTGCTGAAACTTGTCGACCTCCCCCAACAGGGTCACCACCGCCTGCAGGCGCTCCGTCACCCCGCCTCGCGCGGCCTGCGAATCAGCGGGGATCCGGTCCAGCACGGGCTTCGCCTGTTCGACCAGCGGCGGCGGCAACAGCGGCAGCAATCCCCGCACCAAACCTTCCAACTCCACGACCGACTCCTTTGCCTTCTCCAGTGCCAGGTTGGACTCCTGGAGTTCACGTTCCGCCTTCAGCCGTTCCTCGGCGATCTGCGTGCTGTTGGTCGACGTGCGGGACAGGACCTCGGCCATCCCCTGAAGTTCGCGTTCGTGAATCGCCTTCGATTGCGCCAGCAACTCCTTCATTCCTTCACCGTCGGCGCGCGTCTTGGCGATCAGCTGCCGCGTCTGCACCCACTGCTCCACCAAGGCGCGAACATCACGCACGGGAACGTCCGCCCCCGTCACCGTCAGGTTCGCCGCCATGATCAATGCGGCAGCCGCCGCTGGAAAACGCATGGACAGACCGTCCGCCAGGCAGTTCACGAACAGGCGTCACCCATGTGACGATTCCGTGACAAGACCAGGACTGGAGTGACCGGAATGAAGACCGCGAACCCGCGCCCACAACGCGATTCCTCCCCTACCCAATGCGATGAACCTCGCCTCGGGGTTGATGGCCGCTGCCCACCCCTTCAGGCCCCGAACATCTTCAACAGCCGCACAAACCCGTATCCCATCCCCGCCGTGACCGGGATGGTGAAGATCCACGCCCACAGCATCCGCTCCACCACGAACCACTTCACCGCCCGCACGCTCTTGGCCGCCCCCACACCCATGATCGCCGACGAAATCACGTGGGTCGTGGACAGCGGAATACCCCAGTGGCTGGCCACCCCGATGATCGTCGCCGCCGTGGTTTCCGCCGCAAATCCATGCACCGGATGCAGCTTCACCATCTTGTGGCCCAGCGTCTTGATGATCCGCCATCCCCCTGCATAAGTGCCGGCTGCCATCGTCATGGCGCACACCACTTTGATCCAGGCCGGCACATGAAGCCCCTGATCCGCGCCCGTCGCCGGAGATTTGAGAAAGTGCAGCATCGACGGCAGATGGTCGAACGCCCCGCTGGAAGTCGCCGCCACCAGCGCCAGCGCAATGATGCCCATCGTCTTCTGCGCGTCGTTGAGTCCGTGGCTGAAACCCATCCAGGCACTGCTCAGCAGCTGCGCCTTGCCGAACACCGAGTTGACCTTCCGCGGACGCCACTTTCGCAGCAAAACGTAGAGGAGACCCATCACCACGAAGCCAATCAGAATGCCGAGAATCGGGGAGGTGAACATCGGGATGATCACTTTCGGCATCAGCCCGCTCTGCTCCGTCACGGTCTGGGCCACCGATGCTCCGGTCGTGGGATCGATCACGGAAATCGTCTTGGTCTTGGTCTCCAGGAACTTGATGACTTTCCAGTTGTTGTCGGCGGCCGCCAGCGTCGATCCCACCAACCCCCCGATCAGCGCGTGGCTCGAACTGGAGGGCAACCCCTTCCACCACGTCAGCAGGTTCCAGGCGATGCCTCCCATGAGTCCGCACAGAATCGTCGCCGGAGTCACATACGCGACATCCACCAGACCTTTGCCGATCGTGCTCGCCACCGCGGCGCCACTGAGCGCTCCCGCGAGATTCGTGACCGCCGCCATGACCACCGCCTGACGCGGGGTCAACACCTTGGTCGCCACCACCGTCGCAATCGAATTCGCCGTGTCATGGAATCCATTGATGTACTCGAACACCAACGCCACCACGATGACGCAGAGAATGAGCGCCATAGGGGTCAGGAATTCTTGAGAACGATGTGCGTGACGATCGCCCCCACGTCCCGGCAGCGATCCACCAGTTTCTCAAGCAAATCGTACAGATCCTTGCGCGCCAGGAATTTTCCAGGCGGCAGGTTCGCGTGATAAAGATCCCGAACCAGGCCGTCCACCACCTTGTCCGCCGCATCTTCCGTCGCCTCCAACCGGTCGTTCAGCTCCTTCACCCGCTCCAGCGGCGGCAGCTTGCGCAGGTCCCGGATCATTTCGCCCAGGATCGACACCGCCTCCTCGATCAGCACCGCCTGCGGCTTGAAGTCCACGCCCTGCACCAGGTCATTCACCAACCGATAGCGGTCGGCGAATTTTTCCGTCGTCTTCACCAGCTTGTAGAGCGCCCGTGACAGAGCCTCGATATCTTCGCGCTCCAAACCGGTGATGAACGTCCGAACCAGCTTCTCCTCGATTTCCTTGAGCAGCTTTCTCTCCCGACGCTCCGAGCCCAGGAAAACGTCCAGCTTCGCCATGTCCGCATCGCCGCGAAGAATGGCCGTCAGACTCTTCACGCTGGTCTTCGCCTCGTCGGCGCAGGCTTCCAGCAGGTCCAGGAAAACATCGTCCTTGGCGAGTAGTCGTTGGAGCGAAAACATGGTCGGTGTATGCCGCCACCCCCAGGTGATGGACCTCCATCCTTCCTTGAGGCGACGTGACCCCTTCAGCCTATCGCGTTCCTGGCGGCCCCGTCACGTTTCCGTCTCAGCCGATTTCTAAGACTCTTGTGCACAACATTTTAAAGCGGAAAGACCACCACAATTCAGATCCCGGCCGGACACTTCGTCACACAATCGACACAGAGGCGCCATCCTTCCGAGACACGTTCGTTGCAGTCTGTCCCCGTTCCAATGAACCTGCGTCCCCACGCGGGCTCGAAATCCCAAAATCCCCACGACCCATGAAGCTGCATCGTTCCATCGCCGTCGCAGGCTCGCTCGCCGCGCTCCTGCTCGCCGCCACCACTTCGCTCGCCGGAAATGTCACCATCAAGGGGTCCGACACCATGGTCATCCTCGGACAGAAGTGGGCCGAGGTGTTCATGCAGAAGAACCCGGACACCAAAATCCAGGTGACCGGCGGCGGATCCGGCACCGGTTTCGCCGCCCTTCAGAACAAGCAAACCGACATCGCCAACGCCTCCCGCAAGATCCGCGCCAAGGAACGCGAGCAATGCATCAAGGCTTTCGGCAAAAATCCCCGCGAATACCCGGTCGCCCTCGACGGCCTTTCCCTTTACGTCCACGCCAACAACCCGGTATCCACCCTCTGCATCGAGGAGATCCGCGACATTTTCACCGGCAAAATCACCAACTGGAAGCAAGTCGGAGGCCTCGACACGCCCATCATCCTCTACAGCCGCGAAAACAGTTCCGGCACCTACGAGTTCTTCAAGGAACACGTCCTCCTGGGCCGTGATTTCGCCGCCAAAGCTCAAACCCTCGCCGGCACCGCCCAGGTCCTGCAACAGGTCGCCCAGGACCCCAACGGCATCGGTTACGGCGGAGCCGCCTACGGTAGCGGCGCCAAACACCTCAAGGTCTCCGCTGCCAAAGGCGGCGAAGGCATCGAACCCACCGAGGAAACCGTCGTCAGCCAGAAATACCCGATCTGGCGCCATCTCTTCGTGTACCTCAACCCCGAGCTCGAGAAGGGCGAGGTCAAGGTGTTCCTCGACTGGATCCGCAGTGAGGAAGGTCAAAAGGTGGTCAAGGACGTCGGCTACTACCCCCTTCCCGCCAACCTCCGCAGGAAGTGATTGGCGGTTGGCGCCACCCGTCACCCCCACCTAGCCTGAACCACGTGCCGAGTTCTTCCCCCAACCCGACGTCCCGAGAGCCCTCGGGTTGGAAAGGCATCCGGCGTGGACAACACCATCGGCCGCTTGAAGTGATCGCGGAGAAGCTGATCTTCGCGATCTCCCTCACCGCCATCGCCATGGTGTTCCTGATCTTCCTGTTCGTCGGACGGGAAGCCCTCCCCATTTTCGCCGGAAACATCAGCAGCGCCGCCAATCAGGAATCACAACCCATCCCCGTCGCGGAGATGGACCGGCTCTCTCCCGAACAGCTGCGGTCCTACCTCAATCTCACCCAGACCGAGTTCAAGGAGATGGACCGCGAAACACTCCAGGCCCTCATGGAGGTTCGCGTCGACGCCGCCAAGGAGGATTCCACCGACCGTGATGCCCTGGTGAACACCGTGGCCTGGCGCTACTTGATCCGACCGTATCAGTGGACCGATTACGACAAGCCGGTCTACGTCTGGCAGCCCGTCTCGAAGATCCACAAGTACAACATCATCCCACTGGTCGTCGGCAGCCTCAAAACCACCCTCGTCGCCCTGCTCTTCGCCGTCCCGGTCTCCCTCGGCGCCGCGATCTACGTCTCCCAACTGGCCCGACCCACCGTCAAGGAATGGATCAAGCCCGCCGTCGAGATGTTGTCGGCCGTTCCCTCCGTGGTACTCGGTGCCTTCGCCGCCATTGTCCTCGCCTCGGCCCTCCAATCCCTGTTCGGCCTCCAGTACCGCCTCAACGCCGGCCTCGCCGGACTCGCCCTCGGCATCTCCAGCATCCCCATCATCTTCTCGATCGCCGAGGATGCCCTGACCAGCGTCCCCCGCTCGTTCACCCAGGGCGCCCTCGCCCTCGGCGCCTCCCGCTGGTCCGCCGCCTGGCAGATCGTCGTTCCCGCCGCCATCCCCGGCCTCTTCGCTGCCGTCGTCCTCGGCTTCGGCCGGTGCATCGGCGAAACCATGGTCGTGCTCATCGCCAGCGGCAACGCCGCCGCCCTCTCCGCCAGCCTGCTCGAACCCACCCGCACCATCACCGCCACCATCGCCGCCGAACTCGGCGAAACCGTCGTCGGCGGACATCACTACCGCATGCTGTTCGTGCTCGGCACCCTCCTCTTCGTCGTCACCTTCCTCACCAATGTCGTCGGCGACGTCGTCATGCACCGCCTGAAGAACCGCCTTGAGGGCCGTTCATGACCCGCCGCTTCGCCAAAACCCGCACCGATGTCGCGGCGCTGTTCTTCACCGGTCTCACCGGGTTCAGCACCCTGCTCATTCTCGCCCTCCTCGCGGTCATCCTGACCTACCTCGCCTGGCTCGGCGGCGGCCAGATCTCCTGGCGGTTCATCTTCGGAGGCACCGACGCCGACATGTTCGACACCGAGAAGGCCGGCGTCTTCCCCATGCTCATCGGCACCGCGGCCCGCGTGTTCCTGATGACCCTCTTCGTCATCCCCGTCGGCGTCATCACCGCCCTCTACCTCACCGAGTACGCCAACCCCACCTCCCTGCTCACCCGCGTCATCCGCAGCGCCGTCAACAACCTCGCCGGCGTCCCCAGCATCGTCTTCGGCCTGTTCGGCGTCGGGTTTTTCATCAGCTTCATCGGCGGCAGTCTCGACAGTCTCACCGCTTCCCCCGAGCCGCGCTGGGGCAAACCCGCCCTGCTCTGGGCCTCCCTCACCCTCGCCGTCATGACCCTCCCGGTCGTCATCGTCGCCACCGAGGAAGCCCTGAAATCCATCGCCCCGGGTCTGCGCGAAGCCAGCCTCGCCCTCGGCGCCACCCGCCTCGAAACCGTGCTCCGCATCGTCCTGCCCAACGCACTCCCGGGCATCCTCACCGGCGGCATCCTCGCCGTCAGCCGCGCCGCCGGCGAAGTCGCCCCCATCCTCTTCACCGGCGCCGCCTACTATCTCAAGGACACACCCCATTCTCTCACCGACCAGTTCATGGACCTCGCGTACCACGTCTACGTCCTGTCCACCCAGTCCCCCAACGTCGAACAAACCCGCCCCATCCTCTTCGGCACCGTGGTCGTCCTGCTCTGCCTGACCTTTCTCCTGAATCTCGTGGCCGTTCTCATCCGCGCCCGTATCCGTCGCCGACTCCGATCCGCCCACTGAACCGGACCCGCCATGTCGCTCCCCCCCGCCCCGTCCTCCACCCGTTCAACTTCCGCCCAACCGGGTTCGGCCCCAGCCACTTCGGCTGGCCTTGCACCCCTCATCGTCACGCACAACCTGGAGTTGTTCTACGGCAAGACCCGAGCCCTCAAAGGTATCTCCATGGGCATCCAGGAACGCCTCGTCACCGCGTTCATCGGACCCTCCGGTTGTGGCAAATCCACCCTGCTCCGCTGCTTCAACCGGATGAACGATCTCATCGATCACGTCCGCATCACCGGCCAATGCCACATCGGCGGTGAGGAGATCTACGGACGGGACGTCGATGTCATCGAGCTCCGAAAACGGGTCGGCATGGTGTTCCAGAAATCCAACCCCTTCCCCAAGTCGATCTACGAAAATGTCGCCTACGGCCTCCGCCTCCACGGAACCCGCGACCGCAAAACCCTTGATGAGGTGGTCGAACGGTCCCTCCGCGGCGCCGCCCTTTGGGATGAGGTCAAGGACCGCCTCCACCAAAGCGCCCTCGGCCTCTCCGGTGGCCAGCAACAGCGCCTCTGCATCGCACGAGCCATCGCCATCCGCCCCGAAATCATCCTGATGGACGAACCCGCCAGCGCCCTCGATCCCATCGCCACCACCAAGATCGAGGAACTCATCCTGGATCTCAAAAAGGAGTTCACCATCGTCATCGTCACTCACAACATGCAGCAGGCAACGCGGATCTCCGATCAAACCGCGTTCTTTTATCTCGGCGAACTCATCGAATACGACGCCACCGTCAAAATCTTCACCAACCCCGCCAAGAAGCAGACCGAGGATTACGTCACCGGCCGCTTCGGCTGACCCCCTCGCCCACCGCCTCTCGCCGCCCCATGACCCACTTCGAAACCAGCATCGACGGCCTCCGGCAACGGCTGCTCACCATGGCCAGTTACGCCGCCCAATCCATCCGCACCGCCGTCCGCGCCGTCGTCGAACGTGATGATGAACTCGGGCGCAAGGTCGAGGAGGATGACTCCCTGCTCGACGAACTCGAAAAGGTCATCGACGAACTCGCCATTCAACTCCTCCTCCGCGCCCCGCTCGCCCGCGATCTCCGCCTCATCATGGTCGCCACCAAGGTCAGTCATGACCTCGAACGGGTCGGCGACGAAGCCACCGCCATCGCCCGTCGCGCCCAGGATCTCAATCGCGAACCGCAGCTCAAGGCCCCCATCGAACTGCCACGCATGGCGTCCATGGTCACCGAAATGCTCGCCGAATCCCTCGATGCCTTCATCACCGGCGATTGCACCCGCGCCCGCGCCATCATCCCCCGCGACAAACAGGTGGATGCCCTCAACAAACAGCTCCACCGCGAACTTACCGCCCTCATCGTCCAATCTCCCGACAACACCAACCGCTGCCTCAACCTGATGGCGATCAGCAAACGGCTCGAACGGGTCGGTGACCACGCCAAAAACATCGCCGAAGAGGTCGTGTACCTGCACGAAGCCACCGACATTCGCCACACCCAGCGCGTGTCCATCGACACCCCGCCGGCCGCTCCGACTTCTTGACACCTCGTTTCACGCCTCCAAGGTTCGACCCGTGCGACCCACGGGTAGTCTAGCCCCCTCTCCCCGGGGCACTTCCAAATCCCGGCGACACCCCCGCCGTGGGCATCATTCCCAGGATTCCCCTCCCGCCCCCACGATCAGGCCGAGAGGGGTTCTCGCATGCGCCTGGTAGTCGCCACCCGCCAGCTCGGTTTTGGAGGCGGCGTCGAAACCCACCTCCAGGCCGTCCTCCCCCTCCTCCGTGCCCGCGGCCATTCCCTCGCCATCCTCCACGAGCATCCCGCCATCCCGGGAACCGAACTCCTCACCGACGCCGAACCTCCCATCCGCTCGTTCTCCGCCGCCGGTCGCCCCGTCGAGGCCGTGCTCGACGATGTCGCCGGATTCGCCCCCGACTGGATCTACAACCACGGTCTCGATTCACCCGATCTGGAGGCAGGTTTAACCCGTCGCTTCGCCTGCCTGCTGTTCGCTCACAATTACTACGGCATCTGCATCAGTGGCACCCGCTGCCACTCCGGCGAGGAGATCCACCCCTGCCAGCGCGCCTTCGGCCTCGCCTGCCTCGCCCTCTACCTGCCCAAAAACTGCGGCGGCCGAAATCCCTGGACCATGCTCCAGCGCTATCGGATCGAGGCACGCCGCCACCAAACCCTCCGCCGTTACGACGCCATCCTCGTCGCCAGCCGTTACGTCGCCTCCCAGTTCGAACGCTGCGGCATCCCTGCCCACCGAATCCACACCGTCCCCCTGTTCCCGCCCGGCATCGTCCCCGCACCCCAACCACCTCACCCACGCCCCTTCACAGGCCGCGTCCTCTTCCTCGGTCGTATCACCTCCCAAAAAGGTCTCGACCATCTCACCCACGCCCTCCTCCTGGCCCAGGCTTCCCTCGGTCGCCCCCTCCAACTCGTCGTCGCCGGTGATGGCCCCGATCGCGATGCCATCCTCGCCCGCGCCCAACACGACGGACTCGCCACCCAGGCACTCGGATGGATCAGCGGCCCCCAGCGAAACGAGCTCATGGACGGCATCGACCTGCTCGCCGTCCCCAGCACCTGGCCCGAACCGTTTGGTCTCGTCGGCCTCGAAGCCGCCTGCCTCGGCGTGCCCGCCGTCGCCTACGCCACCGGCGGCATCCCCGAATGGCTCCACCCCGGTGTCTCCGGCGAACTCGCCACCGAATCTCCCCCCACCCCTCCCGCCCTCGCCCGCGCCATCGTCCGCGCCCTCCAGGAACCCACCCACTGGCAGAACCTCCGCGAAGGCGCCTGGAAACAGTCCCATGCCTGGACTGCCGACGCCCACCTCAGTCGCCTCACGGAAATCATGGCGAAGGCCCCCACCCCGCATCCCCGCTGAACCCGGCTCCCTTCCTTTCCCATGGCTGGCGCCAATTCCTCCCAAAACCCCCGCCCATCCGAATTCTCCCTTTTCCTCAAGGCCCTCGCCGATCACGGATCCCCAGCCGTCGGACTTCTTCCCCCACCCGCCGACGATCCAAACGCCCATCAACAACTCAGCGACATCGCCCACCGCGCCGCCCAGGACCTCGGACTCCCGGCTCCACCGTTCCTGCCCCCGGCCGCGGCATGGGCCGCCCGCCTGTTCTATCAGCTGTGTCAGTTCGTCATGGTCCTTGATTTCGATGGCACACAGATCCGCGCCGTCGTCGACACCCCCTGCCCCACGCCCCGCGATGCCGCCACCGATTGGTCCGCAGACCTGACCTTCCGGCATCTGCCCCGACTTCTCCAAATCGCCCGCCACGTGAACCTCGCAGTCCCGGTGACGCCCCACCTGCTTCGCATCGCCCGCGAGTGGCCACTGTCCTCGGTCGGCATTCCCAACCTCACCGCCGAACCCGCCTCCACCACACCCGGCTCGTCACCCGCGTTCCCCATCGATTCCTTCATCCACCACCCGAGCCTCCGACGTCTTTACGCCGACCGTATCCTGGCCGCCTCCGACAGTTCACGTTTGGGGGACGCCCGAGTCGACGACCTGATCCGAACCGACCTCGGGCTGCATCCCGCTTTGGCGCCTCATATCGCCTCCCAACTGACCCTCGTCCCCACCGATCTCCCATGACACCCGTCGAAGTCTGCACCCGCCTCGTCACCGAGGTTCTCGACCCCATGAAGCGCGCCTTCATCGGCAAGGACGAGATCATCGACCTGCTCGGCATCTGCCTCGTCGCGGGCGAAAACCTTTTCATTCTCGGACCTCCGGGCACCGCCAAGAGCGCCCTGGTCCATCAGCTCGCCGCCCGGCTGGAGGGGCAGACGTTCGATTACCTTCTCACCCGCTTCACCGAGCCCAGTGAACTGTTCGGCCCGTTCGACATCCGCCGACTTCGCGACGGCGAGCTCCAGACCAACACCGAGGGCATGCTGCCCGAGGCATCCCTCGTCTTCCTCGACGAACTGCTCAACGCCAACAGCGCCATTCTCAATTCACTGCTCGTCGCCCTCAACGAACGCATCTTTCGGCGCGGCAAGGAAACACGCCCCCTCGCTGCCCTCCTGTTCGTCGGTGCCAGCAACCACTTGCCCGAAGACGACGCCCTCCACGCGCTCTTCGATCGTTTTCTGCTCCGCGTCCATTGCGACAACATCCCCGATGAACACCTCCCCGAGGTGCTCCGCGCCGGCTGGGATCTGCTCGCCACACCCCCCACCCGCTCTTCCCTGCACTTCGACGCCCTGCGCACCATCCAGTCCGCCCTGACCCGCATCCCGCTCGAAGCGGTGCGGACTCCCTTCGCCGAGTTGATCACCCGCATCCGCCGGTCCGGCATCCAGGTCAGCGACCGCCGCGCCGTCAAACTCCAGCGCGTCATCGCCGCCAGCGCCCTGCTCTCGGGACGAACCGAAGCCCGACACTCCGATCTGTGGGTCGTCCGCCATATCTGGGAAACCGAGGACCAACGGGAAGTCCTCGCCAGCCTCGTCGCACAAGTCGTCGCCCAACAGCCCGCCGACGCCGCCGATCATCCGCGGGCACACCCCTCCGATGGCCCGGACCCCGAAGCCCTCGCCCGCGACGTGGAGACCATCGCCGACGCACTCGCCGCCGGGGACATCGCCGATCATGAACGTTCCCGGCTCCGTGATCGCCTCGGACTGCTCGAAGGTCGCTGCCCCTGGGTCAAGGACGCCGCGCGCCGCGAATGGCTGCTCCAACGCACCGCTCAACTCTGGTCCCGGTTGAAATCATGAAACCGTCCAGGTCCCGAACCCTTCGCCGCACACCCTTGAACAGGGTCCTCCGGTTCGATGCCGACGCCGAAGCCACCCTTGCCAGCCTGCGGAGGATTCCCGACCTCGAACTCACCCGATCGCACAACGCCCTCTGGCTGCGCGGCACGCCCAAGTCCACCACCGACCGGGATGCCCTCCAACGCCTCCTCGCCTCCCTTCCCGCCGCGGCACGTTACGAACAATGCCCAAACGGACGGCTCCGTCAGACCCATCAGCTCATCCCGACCGAACTCCTCCCCACCTCCGACTGGGTTCCCATCGCCGATTGGTTCCAGCCCGAACTCCCCGTCGCCGCCTGCCCGGCCACCACTCCCGCAGCTGTCCCACTCCAATTGGTCCCGTCCACGCAGGAAACCGAGTCGTCCCTGGTGCTGGTACGGTTCCAGGACCTGCTCGCCTTCATGGCCACCGCCGCCTGCGTCCGATTCGACCGGCTCCGCTTCGCGACTTCCGCCGACGGCAGCACCGTCGTTCAAGGCCTTCCGATCCCCCCGCTTCCCGGCACTCGCTTCAGCCTCCAGGAAGGGGTTGCCATCCCCGCCGGGTACACCTGGTCACCGCAGGTTCCGGCCAGGGTCCTGGCCCGCTGCCTCGCACCACCGACCGGAGGCATCGCCCTCTGGCAGCTGCACGGTGAAGTCTCCCTGCTCCACCCCGAACAACTGCTCCCCTTGACCCGCGCCGCAATTTGCGCCACCGCACAGGCGCTTTCCCCGCCCCCATGAACCGGGACCGCACCGAGGCCATCCGCTATCTCAGCGCACCCAACCGCGGACTCTGGCGTTGGGCCGAAAACGCATCGGTCATCACCTGGAATGACGATACGACCGTCGCCTTCCGGGATGAAATCGTGCTCGTCCTGCAAACCCTGGCCCCGCGCGCGCTGCCTCCCTTCGGCGCCGTGGTGCTCCTGCTCGCCGCCTGCCGTGGAAAGATCCCAACGATCCAGGACTGCGGCCCGCAAGCCAACGCCCGCCCCCAACTCCGCGCCCAAATCACCAGCGATCTCGAAGAATTGCGGAAAATCGCCAGGCTCCACTCCGAGCTGCGGTCTCATCCACACGCGCGTTGTCGCCTCGCCGAAGCCGTCTTCGAATCCGCCAAGACCGTTCGCCACACCCACAGCTCTCCGGTTCTGACCACGCTCAACAGCACTTCCCATCCACTCACCGAAACCGACCTGTTCGAACCGATGCCGCTCGATCTCCTCGGTTCGCAGCAACGACAGATCCACCTCGTCGCTTCCGGCCTCCGTTCCCTGACTCCGGATTCCTTGTCACTCCGACTTCGTATCGGCCTGGACGACGTCCCCAACCCAGCCGACTTGGATCCGCCCGCCGCCGAACGCGTCCGGTCGCTGATCGAATCCCTGGAAGGTGACCCCGAGCACCTCGCGCTCGCCCGCGCCACCCAAGCTCTCCGGGCTGCCATTCAACTCCCGCGTCGTCTCGGCCCCTCCGAACCCACCTTGCCCTCAGGTTACGCCGATCTCACGCATCGCGGCCCCCTGGATCGACTGCTGCTCAGTGAGCTGGCACACGACGATCTCACACTCGCCGTTCGCATCGCTCTCAACGAAGCCCTCTACCTCCGCCACGAACCCGCGCTGGCCGCACCCACCGAAACACTGACGCTCCTCCTGGATTCCGGGATCCGGCTTTGGGGAATCCCCCGCATCCTCGCCACCGCGGTCGCCCTGGCACTCATCAGCCAGACACCGCGACGGTCCACCGTCCAGGCCTGGCGCGCCCACGGCACTCAACTCGAGCCCGTCGACTTGCTCAGCCGGGACGGACTCATCCGCCACCTCGCCGCCCTGGAACACCACGCTCATCCAGGCCCGGCGCTCCAAGCCTTCGCACAGGCTATCGCCGACCTCCCCAATCCACGCCCCATTCTGATCACGCATGCCGATGTCTTGGATGATCCGGCATTCCGGCCTGCTCTCGCCGCCCTGCCCCTAGGCTCCCGCGCCGGCCTGATCGCCACCGTCGATGCCACCGGCCGCTTCGGACTCCACGGCCTGCCACTCAGCCGAAGGCCACCCCGCTGCTCCGCCCTGCTCGACTTGAAGTCGATCTTCGCTCCCACCCACCGCCTGCCCATCGACCGTCGCGACGCCCCAGCCGATGATCTACCCATCGCCTTCTCGGTGTTTCCCTTCCCGTTCCTGCTCCCGCCTTCCGCGTCCGTGACCTTCTGGCTTCGCTACCGCAACGACACCGTCGTCGCAGTCCTCGCCGACGGTTCCCTGGTCCGTTATCCCCGCAGTCACCGCGGATGCCTGTACCTCGCCCATCACCTGCCTCAACAGCCCGTGGTCTGGATGGAGGCCACCGACGACACGATTTATCTGATCACCCAGACGGAACCCAACCATCCGGCACAACTGATCTCCGTGCCGGCCTGCGGCGGGATGCCGCGCATCAGGGAATTGGTCTCTGGCAATTCCATCCTCGCCGCCCATCGATACCACGACGTGGTTCTCGTGCTTCGCAGCCACGAGATCCGCGCCTATCACCTGAACGATCCTCGCCCCCTGGACCGCATTCTCACCCCTTACGACTGGATCCACGGTCGCTACCTCATCGGTGAAGACCGGTTCCACTTTGCCTCCTGGGACGGCACCCACATCCGCGTCGAACCTCTCGCCACCACCACCAGCACGGGGCCGGAACACCCCATCGTTCGCATTTTCGACCGTCCCGAAACCGGGTTCCCCTGGGTGATCCGCTCCAACGGCATGATCCATCCGCTCGACGGATCCGAAACACCCCAACCCAGCTACGACCTGCAGGTCTCGATCGATCGCACCACCGAGATCCGGTTTTCTCACGATGGACAAAAGGTCGTCTGTCCCCTGCCGAACGATGCCACCTACCGGCTGTTGAACCTGATCACCGGAAAGTGTGAGACCACCGATGATTCCCTGTCCGTGGAACGTTTCCTTCGCCCGCCATCTCCGCCGCCCAACCGCGATCGGATCACCCAGCTGGATTCCATCGGACGAACCCCACGGGGAATCGCCCTCCTGGCCAACAACCGGGACTGGCTCCACATCGAGTTGTCCCGCGAAGGCCACTTCGACCTGGCGTTCCTCCAGCCCCAGGTTCAGATCCCGCCCGACGCGGTCGCCAGCTTCGATCCCATCGCCCCACTTCCCGATCTGGGATGCAACCTGTCGGTGGCTGCCTGGCCCTGCGGAAGCCGCGCCTTCTTCGACAGTCGCGGCATGCTGCATCTCAAGAGCCACGTCCCAGGGGTTCCCGAAGTCTCCCTCCTCCTCGCCATCAAGGAAGGCATCGCCGGCTGGACCTCCGAGAGAACAAGTTGCGGGCCCACCTATTACTTTGATCCTTCATCCACCGGGCAACACACCGCCGTGTTCGAAGCCTGCCAGCAATTCCTCGCCCACTTGTGAAACGGCCACTCCAACTACTCTGGAATCCCAACCTGGCCCCACCCGCCACACCTGAAGCCTGGTTCCTCACGGGCCATGACCCGTCCGTCTGGCTGGCGAGACTCGTCGAGGCCGGGTTGGCTCAATCCTCCACCCGGCTGTTCGTGGTCCCCCGTTCCTTCTCCGACCCAGCACCCGCCGGAGTGCTCGCGATTCCGGACCCCACGCAACACCCGATCCTCGTCGCCCGGCCTCCGTCGGGTTGGGCCTGCCGTTGCCTCGCGGGCAGGTTGTACGTTCCCGCTCAGGCAATCCTCCACCCGCCCGTCTCCGACGCCGAACTGATCGCGCTCTGCGCCTGGCCCATCGCATTCTTCCATCCCGTGTTCGGTCTCAGCGGCTTCGACCAGGAGTCAGGGGTCGCCATCGAAGACCTTCTCGTGCCTCCCGCCCTCTCCCGGATCGCCTGGAACCACGCCCGCCCCGGCCCGCCACCTCTTCCAGAACTGAACCACCTTCAGGTCCAAGTCCCTGAGCATCCCGCCGCCCTGTACGGTGACGCCGCCAGCGCCATCGGCACCCATCCCACCCACCAGCTTCCGCCGGCACCCAACGAACCACGCCCCGGCCCGGTGCATCGGCTGCTCCACACCTGGCTCCGACGTTTCCCCTCGCCGCGGGTGCCCCCCTCTTCTACCGCAGCCCCGACATCACCACCCCATCCGCCGGCCGGAAGCATCGCCCGATGGATTCAACATCGGCTCGCTCCAAACCGCACCAACGACGCCGAAGTCCAGCAACGTGAACTCGAACGGCTCGTCCATCTGCTCGATGCCGATCCTGACGCCGGCCTCCGTCATGCCCCACCCATCAACTCCCTGGGACAACCAGGAAGACCCACGGAACCGGTCGACGCTCTGACCCGACGCAAACCCGACTTCAACCTCATTACGCTCTCCGGTGGACCTGCCGCGGCATGGAGCATTTCGCCTTCCGTTCTGGAAATGCTGCGCCTGCGCTACCGCGAACTGGCCGATCGCGAACTTCGCCTCGGCCGCTTCCGTCGCGCTGCCTACATCTACGCCCATCTGCTCGGTGACCTGGTTTCCGCCGCCCACGCCCTCAAGCGGGGCGGCCATTTCCACGAAGCCGCCATTCTCTACGAAACCCGGCTCCGCAACCCGCTCGAGGCCGCGCGCTGCCTCGTCGCCGGCGGCTATTTCGACGAAGCCATCCCACGCCTGGAAAAACTCGCGGAGTGGTTCCAAGTCGCCCAAATCCACGAGCGTCTCGGCAACACCGCGGCTGCCGCAGCCGCGTTCCGCCGGGAAGCCGCCGATTATCTGAAAAACGGAAGCCCGGTCGGCGCCGCCACAATTCTCTCGGGAAAGCTCGAAGCCCACGACGAAGCCCTCGCCGTGCTCGACGCCGGTTGGCCCGACTCCATGGTGGCCGATCGATGCTTCGAACTAACGTTTCGAATCCTCGCCGAGCTTGGCCGACACGACGAAGCACTCCAACGCCTCCGAACCTTCGCCGCCTCCCCCATCCCCGAACGCCTTCAATCCTCGGTCATTACCAACCTCTGCCACTTCTCCCGAACCTACCCGGACCCGCGCGTGCGACACCTCGCTTCCGACTTGGTCCGTTGTCTCGTCGGAGACCGACTGTCTGCCCCATCGGACAGCTCGGGTGAGTTGCGTCAACGCGTCGAACCGCTGTTCGAACTCGCCACCGGAGACCTGCTGTTCTCGCGGGATGTCAATCGCTACGTGCTCCAGCGCTTGTACCCCCCACTCCAGGCTCCACCCGCATCGACCACCCAGTGGCAGCCGCCACACGAGTTCGTCCCCCAGCTGATCCGCCGGATTCACCTGGGCCGTGCCGCCCGCTGGACCAGCCTGCGATCCCACGGTCTAGGATTCTTCGCCGCCGGCACCACCCGAC
>CAUJJW010000276.1 GCA_963205105.1 Verrucomicrobiota bacterium
AAGGCCAAACGCCTTGTCTTCATGTCGGACGTCCCCGGCCTCCTCCGCAATCCCAAGGACCCTGCCACCGTCATCTCCCACCTCCGCACCGCCGAGGTCGCCGAACTCAAGAAGGCCGGGATCATCGACAAAGGCATGATCCCCAAGGTCGACTCCGCCGTCGCCGCCATCCAGGCCGGCGTCGATAAAGTCTCGTTCGTCGACGGCCGCGTCCCGCATTCCGTCCTGCTCGAAATCTTCACCGACGCCGGCATCGGCACCGAGGTGGTTTTATGAACCGAGACTCCGTAGAGGGGGGCGTCCCGCCTGCCGTAGAGGGGGGCGTCCCGCCCCCCCGGAATCCTCGTTTCATGGTCCAAATGCGCGATTCGTGAATCGTGGGTGTTCTCCATGAACCTTCCCATGCAAGCCGGCGCGAGGGTTGAAACCGGTTCCCTCACCCCCGCCCTCTCCCGGGGGGAGAGGGTGTCGCGTCCTGCCCTCCGCGATATGCCTGAACTCCGTCCTTCCGAGCCGTCGCGAATCGCACCAGCCAACGCCCGACTCACCCCTCCAAACCCCGCGGCGCATGGTCTCCTTCTCCCTCCGGGAGAAGGCCGGGATGATGGCCGCCCACTCCACTCCTCGCGCCCCGGTTCCTGCACTCACTCCCTGACCCTGCTTCTGGCGATCTTCCTCGCGCTCGTCTCGCCACGCTCCACCGCCGCCCCATCCACCGCCGCCGATACCTCTCTCGCCGACTACTTCCGCGCGGAAACCACACGCATCGCCGCCTCCTCCGCCGTCCGTTCCACATCGCTCGCCGACTGGCAGGCCCGACGCGACTCCGTGCGCGAAGAACTCCAGGACATGCTCGGCCTTCTCCCGTTCCCCGAACGCACCGACCTCAAGCCCGTCGTCACAGGCCAACTCGAAGGCCCCGATATCATCGTCGAGAAGCTCCATTTCCAGTCCCAACCCGGCCTCTACGTCACCGCCAATCTCTACCGGCCCAAGACCCAGTCCGCGCCTCTGCCTGCCGTCCTCTACGTGTGCGGCCACGCCCGGGTCGTCACCAACGGCGTCAGTTGCGGCAACAAGACCGGTTACCAGCACCACGGCATCTGGTTCGCCCAACACGGTTACGTCTGCCTCCTCATCGACACGCTTCAACTCGGTGAAATCGAAGGCTTCCACCACGGCACCCATCGACTCGGTCAATGGTGGTGGAACAGCCGCGGCTACACCCCCGCCGGCGTGGAAGCCTGGAACAGCATCCGGGCCATCGATTACCTCGTCTCGCGTCCTGAGGTCGATGCCTCCCGCATCGGCATCACCGGCCGCAGCGGCGGCGGCAGCTACTCCTGGACCACCGCCGCCCTCGATGACCGCATTCGCGTCGCCGCCCCGGTCGCCGGTATCACCGACCTCCACAACCACGTCGTCGACGGAGTCGTCGAGGGCCACTGCGACTGCATGTTCTTCGTGAACACCTTTCGCTGGGACTTCGCCCGCAACGCCGCCCTGCTCGCTCCCCGCCCACTGCTCATCGTCAACACGGACGCCGACAGCATCTTTCCCCTCGATGGTGTGCAACGGGTTCACGCCGCCACCCGCGACCTGTACCGCCTCCACAACGCGGCCAGCCAACTCGGACTGGTGATCGCCCCCGGCGAACACAAGGACACCCAGGACTTGCAGGTCCCCGTCTTTCGCTGGTTCAACCGCCATCTCAAAGGCGAGGACCCGCTCATCACCGACGCCGCCACACGGCTCTTTTCCCCACTCGAACTTCGCGTTTTCGGCGATCTGCCCACCGACCAGCGCAACACCAGCGCCGCCGAGTGGTTCGGCCCAAACACAACGCCCGCGACCCGACCGCCAACGCCTGCTTCCGCCCACGACACCACCCTCGCCCGACTCAAGCGACGCACGTTCGGCGGATGGCCGGATCACTCCCCCAACCCGGAGCCGCAGCTGATTCACGAACGGCGTGAGGCGGACCTGCAGGTCACTTCGTGGTCGTTCGAGAGCCAGCCCCATGTCCCTCTTCAGCTCCACCTGCTGATCCACGGCAAACCCAACCCCGACCGTATCAACCTGCTCATCGTCGATCACGACGAATGGCAGGATCGCCAGTCCCTGCTCGACACCCGCGGACCCGCCGCCTTCGTGGAGCAAGTGCCATCCGGAACCGCCCTCGCCTGGTTCGCCCCACGCGGCATCGGCCCGAACCAATGGTCCGGCGACGACCGCAAGCAGGTCCAAATCCGACGCCGTTTCATGCTCCTGGGCCAGACCCTGGACGGCATGCGGGTGTGGGACATCCTCAACGCCGTCCATGCCCTGAACGTCGGCAGACTTCGCGATGTTCCCATCGAACTCCACGCTTCCGGCCCCATGGCCGCCAACGCCCTGCTCGCCTCGCTCTTCCTGCCCCAGGTCCGCCAGGCCCGACTTCCAGGTCTTCCGGATTCGTTCCTCAGCGCACCCGACTACCTGAACATCCTCCAGGTGCTCGACATCCCCGACGCCCTCCAGCTCGCCCAAGCCCGCGGCGTGGTCGTGGTAACGGAGTGACTGGTTCACACCCGATGCCGGAACCATCACGAGAGCCGTCACCCGCCATCGACACCTCCGCTCTTCTGGCCGAGGTCTACGACCAGCTCCGTGCTCTCGCCGCCCACAAATTGGCCTCCGAACCTCCCGGCCAAACCCTCCAGGCCACCGCTCTGGTCCACGAGGCTTGGCTCAAGATCGCGGGAGGTCGGAGCCGCGACTGGAACGGTCAGACCCACTTCTACGCCATCGCCGCACGGGCCATGCGCGAAATCCTGATCGACAACGCCCGCCGCAAACGGGCCGCCCGCCATGGCGGTGGCTGGCTTCGCATCGAACTCCCTGAATTCGAAACCATCGCCAAGCCTGGCTCGGAACCCACGGAAGCCATCGACGCCCTCTGCGCCGCCTTGGACCGATTGGCGGTGCCCCACCCGCAACACGCCGAACTCGTCCAGCTCCGGTTCTTCGCGGGCCTGAGCTTGGCGCAAGCCGCTACCAGCCTCGGCATCTCCGAACCGACCGCCAAACGCTACTGGGCCTTCGCCCGGGCCTGGCTCTTTCGCCAACTCCAACGCGGGCACCACGCACCCTGACCGACCGGCGGCTGTCACCGCCTTCCGGGGTCCTCGCCTTTCCGTCGCCGTGTCCCATCCTGGCCGGAAAACCATCCGGATCCGCCGTGCGAGAGCCGCAGCAGGTACGCAAACACCGTCAACGCGGTCGTCATGCCAGCGGCCCCAACCGCCAGGATGAAAGGCACCCGCCTCACCAGGCCCAGGTCCACCAGGAGGTAGCTGCCCAACGCCAACCCGGCCAACCCACCCACCAGCAACCGCCATCGCCCCCGCCACGCACCCAGCCCCAAAAACACCACCGCCATCCCCAGGTACCACCCGACATCGATAGCCACCTGTGGTTGATCCCGATTCTCCTGGGCGTTGACATACAAAGCCCCCTCCGCATGCAACAGCGCCATCACTTCCAACACTTTCGCCGCCCGTCTTAAATCCAGGCTCCTCGAGCGTTCCGCCCCGACCATCAGCCCCAGAAACAACAGCCCATTCGCGGCGAACGAGAAGGCGCGCAACCGATCCACCGTCAGGTAGCCCCCGGTCGGCACCCCCAGCTGCGACAGGGTCGGGCCGTCATAGGCCATGACGTCCAGCGAACCCAGGAGAGCCACCAACGCCGCCAGGTGAAACGGGAACGACCAGCGAACCCTCCCCACTTGCTCAAATCCCAACGCCACCACCACACAGCCCACCAGCGGCAAACAAGCCAATCCCTGTCGATACGGCACCCAGTCGAGCCAGCCGAAAACCGTCCACCCGAACAGGTACGTCACGATTCCCAGCAGCACCGTCGTCCAGGCAAACCCCGTC
>CAUJJW010000277.1 GCA_963205105.1 Verrucomicrobiota bacterium
GACCGCCAACTGCCGAAGCAGGGCGGTACCGTCCGAAGCGTCGTCGGGCAATTCCTCCAGTCGAGGAAGCTGGTCGATGGGTTGGATCTCCGATTCGGGAACCATTCCCCGTTCGCCGGCACACACCCGCCGGTGGGCGTCCAGAAAGGCGGCGATGGTGGGCTCACCCACTCCGGCGGTCCGCATTCTCTCGGAGATCTTCGTTTCCAGCGTCGCTCTGCTCATAAGTGCCTGCGCTTCATTCAGCCAGGGCGTTTCAGCGTGTCCAGACCCCAGTTCCCACAAACGGCGGCCATCCCCCCGGAATGGCGCAACCTAAGCCTAAAGGCCCATGGCTTTTTTCAGAAGACCCATGCTCCACTGACGGAATCGCACACGAGGAACATCCCCCATCTCGATCGCGACCCCATCCACGGTGACATGAGTACCCTAGGCACCATTGCTCTCGCGTTCGCAGTTCCGATCTACCTCCTCGTCCTTCACGCACTGTTCAGCGTCCAGCGACCACTTTCCCCCGACCGCATCGTCCCCGACAACACGATGCTCGCCACCTTGTCGTTCGCCCTGCTCTGGTGCTGCCTCGCCGTCGCCCTCGCCTCCGCCATCGCTTCCGGCCGGTTCGAATGGGTCGCCAAAACGCGTTTCATTCAGTTCCTGCTCATCCTGTCGGCCCACCTGGCCACCGGCTTTATCACCGTCGCCAGCATTCGTCGCCGTCATCACCCCGCCCAGGCGATTCCGGTGTGCCTCCGCCCCATCGCGCCCTGGGCCGCCTTCGTGCTCCCTCCCACTGTTCTCCTTATCGCCCTGTTCGCGCTCCATCCACCCCTGGGCTACAGCGTTCCCCCTGGATGGTTGAAGGCCGCCCTCGGATTCGTCGGGGTCCTTTCCATCGTCGCCACCACCGCCCTGGTGATCGAATGCTTCGCCCGAAAAAGCAGACCGCCGTCGACTTGAAATCGCCGCCACAACTCCGTCGACAGCTATTCCCATGCTCGTGACGATCCGGAGACCAAGCCCCAACCGGACCGGCCCCCTCCATGAGCTCTCCACTTCCCGCACGATCGATCGTCCGTAACCCGAATCACCCCACCCGCCGCGGCTTCCTTCGCACTGCCGCCGCCGCAGCGGCTGCCGTCGCCCTGCCCACCTACATCCCGGCCCGCGTTCTCGCCGCCCCCGGACGTCCCGGCGCCAACGACCGTATCGGCATCGGGTTCATCGGCATCGGCCGCCAAGCCAGCGCACTCCTCAGCGAACTCACCCGCCTCCGCGACGGTCGGGTGGTGGCGTTTGCCGATGTGGACCGTCGACGCGCCGACAAGGCCGCCGCCGATCATCAGGCCGTGGCCTATCAGGATTACCGCCGGCTGCTGGAACGTTCAGACATCGACGCGGTTATCACCGCCACCCCGGAGCATTGGCGGCTGCTCCTGTGCGTGCATTCCTGCCAGGCAGGCAAGGACGTGTACGCCGAAAAGCCCCTGTCCCTGACCATTCGCGAAGGCCGGCTCATCGTGGACGCCGCCAGCAAACACCAGCGGAT
This sequence comes from Verrucomicrobiota bacterium, assembly GCA_963205105.1. Taxonomy (GTDB): domain Bacteria; phylum Verrucomicrobiota; class Verrucomicrobiia; order Limisphaerales; family CAIMTB01; genus CAIMTB01. The sequence goes on from CAUJJW010000277.1 coordinate 1,547, forward strand.
CTTCCAAACCGGCAGCCAGCAGCGCTCCATGCTCCGCAATCGGGTGGGCTGTGAATTCATAAGGAACGGCGGCCTCGGCAAAGTCCGTCGTGTCATCGCCCACAATTACCCCAGCCCCTGGAAGGACGCCCTGCCGTCCCAACCGGTTCCGGACGGGCTCGACTGGGAGATGTGGTGCGGTCCCGCCCCCAAAGTCCCCTTCCACAACGACCTCTTCCTGCCCCGCGCCAATCCCGGCTGGCTGTCCTTCCAACCCTACTCCGGCGGTGAAATGACCGGCTGGGGCGCCCACGGTTTCGACCAGGTCCAGTGGGCCCTGGGCATGGATCACGCCGGCCCGATCGAAGTCTGGACGGAAGGCCCTGCCTTCGCCCCGCCCACCTACACCGCCGCCGAAACCGCCGAGCGCGGCAACCAGCTGTGTTCGCAGTCCAAGGTCTTCTTCCGCTACCCCGGCGATATCGTCATGGAACTCGGCGATGGCCCGCCTGGAGGCGCCATTTTCATCGGCGACAAGGGAACGGTGAAAATCAACCGGGGCGTCTGTGAATCCGAACCCCACGAACTGATCGAGGCGGCGATTCAGAACCGGCCCCGCGATGTCAACGAAAGCCACGTCAAGAACTGGCTGGATTGCATCCGCACCCGCACCCAGCCCGTGGCCGACGTCGAGATCGGCCACCGTTCCGCCACGGTCTGTCATCTGGGGAACATCGCCCGCTGGACGGGACGCCGGCTCCGCTGGGATCCGGTGGCCGAACGTTTCCCGGACGACGCGGATGCGAACCGCTACCTGGACCGCGAGCGCCGCAAGCCTTGGACGCTGGACGCGCAGGGGTGAGACGGGCGTTGACGACGACCACAACGCTTGCGGTGCGCCCCCCGGGCTCCGTACCCTTCCCGGCCCGGTTCCTTTTCCAACCGAGCATACCATGGCCCAACCGATCCAGAGCTTCACGGTCGACGCACTCCCCGTTCGCGTCTTCGCCAACCAGGACGACCTTTCCCTGTCCGTTGCCACCGAAGTCCGCGATTACCTCGCCGCCACGCTCGCCCGCCAGGGCAGCGCCGCCGCGATTCTCGCCACTGGCAATTCCCAGATCCGTTTCCTCGAACGCCTCGTGCAAAGCGGCGGCGTCGACTGGTCCAAGATCACGCTCTTCCACATGGACGAGTACCTCGGTCTCCCGGCCACCCACAAAGCCAGTTTTCGCAAGTACATGAAGGAACGGGTGGAATCCCTGGTCCATCCACGCGCCTTTCATTACCTGGACGGCGACTGCGACCTGCCGCTCGACGAAATCGCCCGTTACACCGCCCTGCTGAAGGCGCAGCCCATCGACCTCTGCTGCCTCGGCGTCGGTGAAAACGGCCATATCGCCTTCAACGACCCGCCGGTCGCCCGCTTCGACGACGTCCATTGGGTGAAACTCGTGAAGCTGGACGACGCCTGCAAACTTCAGCAGGTGAAAGAGGGCCACTTCGCCTCGCTCGAGACCGTTCCGCCCTACGCCTTCACCCTGACCATCCCCGCCCTTTGCTCGGCGAAGAAGATGATGTGCGTGGCGCCCGAAACCCGGAAAGCCACCGCCGTGCGTGACGCGCTCCGCGGACCGATCGCAACGTCCTGCCCGGCCTCCTACCTGCGCACCCAATCGCAGTGCTCCCTGCTGCTGGATCGCGACTCCGCGACCTTGCTCTAGTCCCTGGCTAGCCCCTCAGCGCCGCCGCCGCCGCTTCGAAGTCCGCCGGCATCGGCGCCTCGAAATTCATTCGCTTCCCGGTGGACGGGTGGGTGAATGCCAGTCGCCACGCGTGCAGCATCTGCCGCGCGGCTTGAAAACCGGTCTCCTCCAGCAAACGGGCATTGGCCCGCTTGCCGTAGGTGCCGTCCCCGACCAACGGATGGCCGATGTGCAGAAAATGCACCCGGATCTGGTGCGTTCGTCCGGTGTGCAAGGTCGCCGACACCAGCGTCGCGCCCTTCAATCGCTCCTCCACCCGGTACGAGGTCCAGGCATCGCGCCCGCCGGATCCCTCACCCACCGCCATGCGCTTGCGATGGCTGGGATGGCGTAGAATCGGCGCCCGGATCTCACCGCCCTGGGTCTTGATGTCGCCGCACACCAGCGCCCGGTAGGTCTTCTCCAGGGTGCGGTTGGCAAACTGTCCGGCCAGTGCGACGTGGGCCGCGTCGTGACGGGCCACCACCAGACAACCGCTGGTGTCCTTGTCCAGGCGATGCACGATTCCGGGTCGGGCCACACCCCCGATGCCGCTCAGACGCCCGGCACAATGGTGCAGCAAGGCGTTCACCAGCGTGCCCTCCGCATGCCCCACCGCCGGATGCACCACCAACCCGGGCGCCTTGTTGATCACCAGCAGATCGTCGTCCTCGTACAACACGTTCAGCGGAATTTCCTCCGCCTTGGCTTCGGCCGGAACCGGTTCCGGCCACAACACCTCGATTTGATCCCCCAATCGTGGCGTCTGGGTCACCTTGGCGTGCGCTCCATTCACCCGAATCGCCCCCGATTCGATCAGCCGTTGAATCGCGCCCCGCGAAACCGCAGGCAGATGTTCCCGCAGATAAGTGTCGAGCCGCGCATCCGGGTGCGAACGGTCCACCGTCCAGGCGGCGGGTTCTCGGGTGGGCAGGCTCAAGCGGTTGCCTTGGTGGTCGGGCGGCCCGAACGGCGCCGAACAGCGTAGAGAATAATTCCCATCATCAGAAGGCCCACACTGACCCAATGCGCCGGCGTGAACACGCCCAATGTCAGCGCCGAGGCCGGATAATCTCCACGGTACAGTTCCACCAGGCCCCTCAGAATCCCGTACGCCACCAGGTAGACCGCGAAAATCTGGCCCTCAAACCGACGCCGACCGAACCCCCAGGCCAGTCCGCCCGCCAACGCCAAACACAGCGCGGCTTCGTACAACTGGGTCGGATGCACCGGTATTCCGTGGGTTTCGTGCCCCGAAGGATAGCGCCAAGCCCAGGGCATCTCGCAGCGCCGTCCAAAACAACAGCCGTTCAACAGACAGCCGATCCGACCCAACGCATGCCCCAAGGCCAGCCCCGGAGCCAAAATGTCGGACAACGTCCATCCCGGAGCCTTCTTCCACGCACACCAGACGAACCCCGCCGCCGTCGCCACCAAAAACCCGCCGTGAAACACCAACCCGCCATGGTGCACCATGAAGATCTCGCTCCAGGGTTGGCCCTTAAAATCACGTTCCCAATAGGTCAGCACATAGAGCAGCCGCGCCCCCACAATCCCCCCCACGATCAGCACCCACAGCAGGTCCCAAACCGTGTCCGCCGAAACTCCCGCCCTCGGCGCCCGCCGCGCCGACGTCCAGGCGCCCAGCCAGAATCCAGCCGCTACAAACAGCCCATACCAGGTGACCGTCGCCGGCCCGAGTTGAAACGCGATGCGATCCACGTGCCGGCCAGCCTACCCACCCCCTGTCGCCGCGCTGAAGCCAAAACCCGGGTCAGCCGACCCTGCCCATGAACCTGCCTTCCGTAGCGGCGGGCGTCTCGCATGCCGTAGAGGGGGGCGTCTCGCCCCCCGGAATCCCTCCGGGCTCATAGCCTCAATGCGGGAAATCCGTTTCGTTGGACCCGTCTCAAAAGTTCCGGTTGTGCCCCCCGCCAACCCGCCGCCACGATCCAACCAGGCTTGCGCACACACCAAGCCTTCGCATGCCCCCCGTTCCCCGCGCCAACGCCATCCTCCACGTCTGCGCCGGCAACCAGTTCGGCGGCGTCGAGTCCATGTTGGTGACCATCGCCCGCACCTCGTCCGAAGCCCCACGCCTGCCCCACGCCTTCGCGTGTTGTTTTGAAGGCCGCTTCTCTCAAGCCCTCCGTTCCTCCGGCACCCCTCCGCTTCTCCTGCCCGGCGTCCGCCTTTCCCGCCCCTGGGAAATCCTTCGTGCCCGCGCCGCGCTCCGCCGCCTCGTGTCCACCCTCGCACCGTCGGTCATCGTCACCCACTCCGCCTGGACCCGCCTCGTCTTCGGACGGTCCCTCGTCCATTCCTCCCGCGGGTCGACGCTGCCCACCGTCGCCTGGATTCACGGCGCCGGATCGCCGCTGTCCCATCTCGATCGCTGGGGACAACGACCGCGCCCCGACTTGGTTCTGCTCAACAGCCGTCACACCGGAGCCCTGACCGAAAGCCTCTTCCCCGGCTCACCACGTCAGGTGTTGTACTGCCCGGTGCCACCTCCCCCCCCCTCCTCACCCGCTGCCCGCCAAACCTTACGCGAATCGCTCGGCGCCACCCCGGACCAGACCGTCCTGCTCATCGCCGCCCGCCTCGAACCCTGGAAAGGTCACGAACTCTTGTTCGAAGGTCTCGCCGCACTTCCCCCCTCCGCATCCTGGGTGTGCTGGATTGCTGGTGGTCCGCAAACCGCTGAACAAACCGGCTTCTTGCAGGCGCTCCAACAGCGCGCCCAGCGCCTCGGCATCGCGAACCGGGTGGTTTTCCTCGGTGAACGCCAGGATGTGCCTCAGCTGATGAGCGCCGCGGATGTTTACTGCCAACCCAACCTGGGCCCTGAACCCTTCGGCGTGGTGTTTGTCGAGGCTCTGTACGCCGGCCTGCCAGTCGTCACCACCGCCCTCGGCGGTGCCTTGGAGATTCTCAACGACGACTGCGGGCGCCTCGTCCCACCGGACAATGCGACCGTCCTGACCCAGGCGCTGAACGAGCTGCTGGCTAATCCTGAACTGCGCGCCCAACTCGGCGCCAACGGCCCGGCGCGGGCCAGGGAACTCTGCGATCCCACAGCGCGCCTGATCGAACTCGAACAGCATCTGTTGGGACCATGAACCTGGGGGGATTCCGGGGGGCGGGACGCCCCCCTCTACGGCAGGCGGGACGCCCGCCGCTACGGAGGCCCGGAGGGCCGAAAGAACGGAAGCCCATGGCGTGAGCCATGGGTGTGGCGTTGCATTGGATTTCAAGCCCCGGAGGGGCGATCAGAATGGGCCGCGCTGGGGTTGGTGTTTGGTGGAACGTAGGATGTTCTGCCCGCATCTGCTTTTCTGATCGCCCCTCCGGGGCTTGGGTTTTTCTCAGGGGCCGTGTCCCCACGGCTCACGCCGTGGGCTAGGTTCTTGCCGCCCCTTCCGGGGCTGGAGATCGACGATTCATAGAGAGGAACGTTTTCCAAAAATTGGACACGTATGGGGACCATGAACCGGGGCGCGAGGAGTGTAGCGGGCGGCCCTCATCCCGGCCTTCTCCCGGAGGGAGAAGGAGAACATGCGCCGCGAGGTTTGCAGGGTTGAGGCAGGCGTTCGCTGGAACGAGTTGAGACGACTCGGAAGGACGGGGTTCAGGCATGTCGCCGAGGGCAGGACGCGACACCCTCTCCCTGCGGGAAAGGGTTGGGGTGAGGGAGCCCGTTTCAACCCTCGCGATGGCTTGCCTGGAAAGCTTCATGGAGAGGGGTGTTTTCCAAAAAATGGACACGTATGGGGACCATGAACCGTGGAGCAAGGAGTGCAGCGAGCGGCCCTCATCCCGGCCTTCTCCCGGAGGGAGAAGGAGAACATGCGCCGCGGGTTTCGGAGGGCCAAGCCGGGTGTTGGCTGGAACGGGTCGCGACGGCTCGGACGGCTGGAGTTCCGGCATGTCGCCGCGGGGCGGACGCGACACCCTCTCCCTCCGGGAGAGGGTTGGGGTGAGGGAGCCCGTTTCAACCCTCGCGACGGCTTGCCTGGAAAGGTTCATGGAGAGCCCACTGTTCGAAAATGACCTGCTCACCGACCATGAACCGGGGATTCCGGGGGGCGGGACGCCCGCCGCTACGGAGCCGCCCCCCTCTTCCTCATTCGCCATTCGCCTCCCCCATCGCCCTCCCTGTAACCTACCCGCACCCGTGGTGTCGTCCTGTCGGAGCCTTGTCGGTTCCCCAACACGACCATGTCCCACCAACTCGATACCCAGGCCATCGCCGCCGTTCGGACAGGCGAGGTCGATCGTTTCCGTGAACTGGTGGAACGCTACGAACGCCACGTGTATGCCGTGGCCTGGGCTCGGCTCGGCGATGCCACCCTTGCCGAGGACGCCACCCAGGAAACCTTCATCCGCGCCTACCGCCTGCTCGGCTGGCTCAAGGACCCCGCCCGTTTCGCCGGTTGGATCACCCGGATCACCCGGGCCGTCGCCATCAATCTGGGGCTCCGACACCGCCGCGAGCTGCGTCGTCGCGAACGCTGGGCCCTCGATCCCGCCATATCCGACGGATCGGCCAACACCGCAACCGCGCCTTCCTCCAGCGAACCCAGCGGCCTTCCCATCCCCCCCGATGCCCTGCGCAATGCCCTCGCCGACCTGCCCACCCGCCACCGCGAGTGCCTGGTCCTCTTCTATCTCGAAGGCAAGACCATCGCCGAGGCGGCCAACTTGCTGGTTCTCTCCGAAGGCGCTTTCAAAGTCCGGCTCCACCGCGCTCGACAGGCCTTGCGCGGACAGTTGGAACGGCACCTAGAAACGTCGCTTGGCCGACTGGCGCCCCGACGCAGCCTGGCACCGAGCATCATGTCGGCGATTCTGCTCAAATCCGCGGCCTCGGACCCGACCGGCACCAGCGCCGGAGTTCTGGCGATTCTAGGCGCCAGCCTGGCGAAACTCCTTCCGTTGCCTCTCCTCTTCTTCCTGGTGCCTGTGGCCGCCGTCACCGTGGGTGTGGGCGCCAACTCCTGGGCGCAGCGGATCGAACGTGAGAATTACCGCGACACCGAGGGGTTCCGTCGTCGGCTGTACGACGACGACCGCGTTCGCGTTCGAAATCACAGCGCCGGAATCGCTTTGATTCTGGTGTTGTTCATGGCGGCGATGGTGGCCATCCCGGGCCTCGACACCTTTTACATAGCGATCGGCGCAACGGCGCTCCTGGAGTCGCTGGTGTTTGCGCTACGGCAGTCGCTTCTGACCTCGCGGGTAGCTGCCCTGGCCCGCTGGCTGGCAGCCGTTCCGCTCTTCGCCAGTTTTCTGCTGTCGACGCTGTACGAGATCCCCTTGTGGTTCCAACCGGCTGCGTTCGCGCTGTTTTACCTGGGCATGATGGTCTTCCCCTCCGAACGCCCGCTGCGATTCGATCACAACCTGTTCCTGCGTGATCGACTGGGCTTGTTGCCGACGGTTGCGAACCAACCGACCCCTTCCGAACCGCCTTCCTTCACGCGAGGGCAATTGTGGGCCTTCGCTCAGTTCGGAGCACGACGCGGACTGTTCACCGCGTATCACCGACTGGCGAACGGGGTCCGACTGAAGCTGCGACCCGCGTCCTTCAACCTCCACGACTGGTTCTGGCCCTGGATTTCGCGGCGGGACTCCACCCTCACCCTGCTCACCGACGGCACGATCGAAGCCTCCCTGGGCTCCAGTGACCGGCACCATCTGGAACGTCTGGGTATCGCGTCCGGTCAGGAGCAAGCGATTCACCGCGAAGGGGTCGAAGCCGCCATCCAAGCGGCGGTGAACGCTCATGCCTCGGGAGACGAAGCGAATGCCCTGCGCTGCCTGGGTCACGCCCCGGAACTGGACATCTTCAAGGTGGATCCCGCCCGAACGGGTTATCCCAGGGTTCAACGCTGGGCCGGCGCCTTAGGACTGCTCCTGCTGGGCGGCGTGGTCGTGCCGATGGCACTGAGGATGCCTGGCAACAACCTCGCCTTCCGTACGGCCCACCTCCAGCCCGTGCCCTACAGCCTGGAAGATGCACGGGCCATCGTGGGGGCGTTCGGAAACGGGGTGAACACCTCATCGAGGAAACGTCGGGCTGACTTCGAAGGCGGCTTCCATTCTGGATACCGGCTTCCTCCTTTGGAATGGGCCTCCCGCGAAGGGCAGGCGTTTATCGAGACCAACTTCGTTTCGATGACCCTCTCCGACGCCACCCAAAACCCGGTTCGTGCGATGGCGTTTCTGAACGATTGGCAGATTCCCAAAGCCTTGCTTTGGGGATGGGCTCACTCCAATACCCTGGCCGATTTCCAGGCTGCCGGACCGACGTTCCGCAGCCTCCTGGCGTCCGTGCCCACCGAGGAACGCCAGCGTCTACTCAAGCCCGACATCATTCACCAACGGAACAGCGACAGGTCGGGACTGGAACTCTCGTCTCTGCGCTGGCGCGTCGCGGCGTTGAAGAAACTTGGCGTGCTCGACCTGTTCGACACCGAACCCCTGATCTCGCAGGTGGTCGATCACCAGGTGCTCCCCGATAAACCTCTGCCGCCCGATCGACAACCCTTGCTCCATCCCCGCCCCTGGCGGGGACTCTTCCGTACGCGCGGCGTCGATCCCATCGGCGAAACCTACGAGGTGCTGTTCCTCCTGGAACACCTCGACAGCCTGAAACGAATCGACCGCGCAGCGTGCGCCGAAGGCATTCTGCGGCTCCATCTGGGCAAGGGACTCTTCCTGACTCCGCAAAGCTGGGACCGGCCGTTTGCCCGTCGACCCCGCCGCGATGAACCGCGGGACAAGATGTACATCCCGGGCGACGCGCGCACCACCTACGCCGCCCGCGAATCCCTCCGCATGCTGGGCGCCCTGGATCGGGTGCCGGACCTCGCCGAATGGGAATACCGCATCCACACCACCAGTGTACCCCCCAACCTCGCCCAGGCGCATCGTGGCCCCGGCGCCTGGTCACGGGTGGAGGCCGTCCTGCTCCGTGAAGCGGCGGCCACGGACTAAGCGGACCGAATCCGTCCGGTCAGCATCAGGTCATCGCCCAAGCGCTTCCAACGCACCTCGTCCAATCGGGTGATTTCCGCCAGCGACCGCGCACCTTCCCCGGCCACTCCTTGGCGTGAGTTCGCGCCTCCGAGGATTTTGGGTGCGAAGAAGAACGCCACGCGATGGGCCAGGCGTTGGTCGAGAAATGACCCGTTCACCTCACCACCGCCTTCCACCAGCAACCGGGTCACACCGTCCTTCCCGAGTTGCGCCATCAGCCAGACCAGATCAATACCCCCATCCTTAGAGGTCGGCGCCTCGATCACGCGCACGCGACGTTCCAGTGCCTGACGTCGTCGAGTCGGTGCGGCATCCGTCACCACCACGGTGGTGTCACTGGCGTGCGCGTCCGTTACCACCTGCGAGGTCAGCGGGGTGCGTGCCCGGGAATCGAGCAGGACCCTCCGTAAGGGTCGCCCGCCGCGACGGGTCTTCCATGAACCGCGCACCGTCAACGACGGGTCATCCGCCAGGACGGTATTGACCCCGACCAGAATCGCATCCGACTCGCAGCGCAGCCGCATGCCGGCGTTGCGGGCTGCTTCGCCGGTGATCCATTTGGAATCCCCGGAAGCCGTCGCGATCTTGCCGTCCAAGGTCATCGCCGCCTTCAACGTCACCCAGGGAGTGCGTTGCACGATCCAATGGTTGAAGGCCTCGTTCAATGCCTCGGCCGCCAGAGCTTCGCTGCCGGACACCACCTGAACCCCGGCCGAACGCAGAATCTCGAAGCCGCGCCCGGCATGGAGCGGGTTGGGATCGCTGGCCGCCACCACCACGCGCCGGACGCCGTGGGCCAGGATCGCTTCCGTGCAGGGTGGGGTTCGGCCGTGGGTGCAGCAGGGCTCCAGCGTGACGTACAACGTGGCGCCTTTCGCCGAGTTCCCCTGTCGCCTGGCGTCGGCAAACGCCTCGACTTCGGCGTGCGGTTTTCCCGCCTGATGATGCCAGCCTTCCCCGAGCACCCGACCGCTCCGCACGAGGACGGCGCCGACCATGGGGTTGGGGGAGGTGCGCGCCCAACCGCGCCGGGCCAGCGTGAGAGCCCGGCGCATGAACCGGCGATCGGTGGCGGCGGGCGTGTTGGCCGGTGCACCCGACGACTGCCTCGATGCGGGAACGGCGGGCATGGGCCGATTCCCTAGTCTGAGAAGAGCGCCTCGGCGAACTGCTTCGCGTCGAAAGGCTGAAGATCGTCCGCCTGTTCGCCGACGCCGATGAACTTCACGGGCAATCCCAGTTCCTTGCGGATCGCGACCACCATGCCGCCTTTGCTGGTGCCATCGAGCTTGGTGATCACCAGGCCCGTCAGGGGGACTGCCTTGTGGAATTCGCGGGCCTGGTTCATGGCGTTCATGCCGGTGGACGCGTCCAGCACCAGCAACACCTCATGCGGAGCACCCGCCGCCTGCTTGCCGATCACCCGGTGCAGTTTCTGCAATTCCTGCATCAGGTTGTGCTTGGTGTGCAACCGGCCCGCGGTGTCCACGAGCAGGTAGTTCGCCTTGCGCGCGCGCGCCGCCGAGACGGCGTCATGCCCGACCGATGCCGCATCGGCACCGTATGCGCCGGAAATGACCGGAACATCGAGGCGTTCTCCCCACAGTTTCAACTGCTCGATGGCGGCGGCACGGAAGGTGTCACAGGCCGCGATGACGGCGGTCTGACCGCGACCGCGGATGTAGTGGGCCAGTTTCGCGGTCGTGGTGGTTTTGCCGGTGCCGTTGACCCCGACGATGGAAACAACGGTGAGACCCTCGGCCTCCTGACGAAGCTCGGCGGGATTGCCTTCGAACGCCCGTTCGACCTCGCGCCGGGCTACGGTCAGGACGTCTTCACCGCCGCGGCCCTGGGTTTCGTAGGCCGTCTTCACGGCGGCGACGATCTGCTGGGTCATCGCCATGCCCAGATCCGCGGACATCAACACCGTTTCGATGTCGGCGAGGGAGGTCGTCGACAGCTTGGGCGAGAGGGTAACGATGCGTTTCAGTTCGTGAACCAGCTTTTGCTGGGTCTTCTGAAGGCCGGCTTTGATTTTTGCGAAGAAACCCATGTGGAATCAACGGGTGGAAGGCTTTGGCAACGGGGCGCCCCGGGTCGACGGCTGCGGACGAGGAGGACTGGGCGGAAGGAAAACGTTCAGCACCCTCATGGCGGGGAGGCGGGAAGGTCTGCGGCGGTTGACGGTGCCACCGGATTGGAAGCGGGCGCGCCCGGAGCCGGGGTCAAAGGCCTGCCTTCCCGCCTTTGGGCGAGCCGTTCCCGCAGCGCGTCGACGCGGATGGTTGGAATCTTCACGGTTCCAATCGTGGGTCGGGCCTTGCTCATCCCGTGGCAGTCGGAGCCTCCGGTGACCACCAACCCCAACTCACGCGCCATCTCCTCATAGCGGGCCACTGCCGCGGGGCCGTGCTTCGGGTGATGACACTCCAGGCCGTCGACACCCATCCGCGCCAACCGCGAGACCATGCGATCGTCGTGGTTCAATCCAGGGTGCGCCATCACCGCCACCCCGCCCGCCGCGTGAATCAGTTCCAAAGCCCGGGCGGCGGACATTTTTCGTTTGGGCACCCAGCCCGGTCGGTCTTTCTTCAGGAAGCGGTCAAACGCCTCGTCGAGGCTGGTGCAGATACCCGCCGCCACCAACGCCCTCGCCACGTGCGGCCGCCCGGGTGCGCTGCAATTCGCCAGCTCGAGCACCGCGTCCACCGACAGGGGGATTTCACGAGCATTCAGCCGCGCCACCATGTCCTTGACCCGCTTCCGCCGGATGTCTTGCGCCGCCCGCAGTTCGCGAGCCAGATCGGGATGCTGCGCGTCCACGAAATAGCCCAAAATGTGGAGTTCGCGACCGTCCAGTTCGGCGGTGATTTCCGTCCCCGGAATGAACCCGATGCCGGCATCCGCCGCCAGGGTCTTCACCTCATCGCACCCATCCAGGGTGTCGTGGTCGGTCAGGGAAATCTCCGACAACCCGACACTGCGCGCCGCCGACACCAACTCGGCCGGCGTGTAGGTGCCGTCGGAATACCGCGTGTGAAGATGCAGATCGGCGAACGTCATCGCGAAACGTGATCCGAAGGGAACCGCGCCTCAGGCACCCGCTGGCTCCCGCGCCGGGCGGCTCAGCTCGCCCTTGATCCGGTCCAGAATCCCGTTCACGAACTTGCCGCTGTCCGCTGTCGAGAACTTTCGGGCGATGTCGATCGCCTCGTTGATGGTCACCACCGGAGGAATATCGTCCCGGAACCGCATTTCGTAGACCGCCATCCGAAGAATGTTCCGATCCACCGCGGCCAAGCGGTGGAGCGACCAGTTGATCATCACCCGGCTCAATTCGGCATCGATATCCGCCAGCCGGGTCAAAGTCCCCTCCACCAACCCATCGGCAAAGGTCCGAATCGCCGCCTCATCCACCGTCGGCGCCGGAACCGGTTCCCCTTCTGCCAGCGGCTTTTCCGAACGCTCCTCGCGCATGGCCTGGAATTGTTCCGCCCAGAAGGCGTCCAGTTCCTTCGCAAGGGTCTCCGTGGGGTTCACCTCGTGTTGGAACAGGAACTGAAGCGCCTTCTCACGCGCAATACGTCTCAACCGCATGCCCGAACGATGCCGGACCCGCACCCCACGCGTCAAACGCCACGCCAAGCTTACTGCCCGCGCCCGTTTCCGCAGGTTGCCCATCCGCCCGGAAGGGTTTACAAACCCTCCATGCTGGATGCCGCCGACGCCCTGGCCTCGGGCGTGGATCGTTTCACCACCCGCCCCGCCCTGCCCCCGGAACGCCTCGATTCCCTCGGGAGGGAGATCCTGGCGCTCAAGAAACGGCTCAACGCCGTCATTCTTGCCCATAACTACCAGGTGCCCGAAATCCAGGACGTCGCGGACTACGTCGGCGACTCGCTCGGCCTGTCCCAGCAGGCGGCCAAAACCTCGGCCGACGTCATCGTGTTTTGCGGCGTCCATTTCATGGCCGAAACCGCCAAGATCCTGAATCCAGGCAAGATCGTGGTCCTCCCCGACCGGGATGCCGGCTGTTCTCTCGAGGAAAGCTGCCCCGCCGAGAAGCTCGCCGCACTCCAGAAGACCAACCCGAAGTTCTACACCATCGCCTACATCAACTGCTCGGCCGCGGTGAAGGCCATCAGCGACGTCATCTGCACCAGCGGCAACGCCGTCAAAATTGTCCAGGCCGCCCCCAAAGACCGCGATCTGCTCTTCGTTCCCGATGAAAACCTCGGGAGCTGGGTCATGGAACAGACCGGCCGGCCCATGACCCTCTGGAAAGGCAACTGCTACGTGCATGTCGAGTGGACCCACTCCGTCATCACCCGAATCCGCCAGGAATATCCGGACGCACCGCTGGTCGCGCACCCCGAGTGCACCAAAGCCGTCCGCATGCTCGCCGACGAAGTCTGCTCCACCGAAAAGATGGTGACGTGGTGCAAGACGTCGACCTCTCCAGCCATCATCATCGCCACCGAGGCCGGCATGCTTCACCGGCTCCAAAAGGAGTGCCCGGACAAGACGTTCATCGCCGCACCCACCGAGAATTGCCGGTGCAACGAGTGCCGGTTCATGAAGATGAACACCCTGGAGAAACTTCACGATTGCATGGCCAACCTGGCCCCGCGCGTCGAACTCGACCCCGAAACCATCCGGCGCGCCCGCCTTCCCATCGAACGCATGCTCGAGATCTCGCAGCGCCCGCTTGAGAACGCCGGCTGATGTTCCCCCTCATGATTCCCTACCCTCCCGCCACCCGGCTGCCAGCCCGTCCGCTCCACGCCGCAGCCACCGCCTTCGCGCTGGCCCTCTTCTGCCTTCTGCCCTTCGCGTTCACCTGCAACGCCGACGCCAAAGCCACCCCCGACGCCAAAGCCGACGCCGAAGCGAAGCCAAAATCAAAATCCAAGAGCCCGCCGAAGTCCGCTTCCGCCCGCGTGCTGAAGGTCCTGCCCCATTTCCTCGACCACCAGGGTCGCCACACCGTCAATCCCAGTCTCTTCGATCGCGACGCCTACCAGTTCGAACTCCGCCAGAAGCCCGAACTCCGTTCCGGCATGCGTTTCGATGTCCTGTGGAAGGGTATCCGCGGCACCCCCTCGGCGGTCCTGAGGCTCCAGGTCGAGATGCGCGGCTCCAAAGCCACCGCCCAAAACCCCGTCGTGATCAGCCAAAGGGTGTTCGCCACCAGCGACTTCAGCCAGTGGACCCGCATGCCCGTCGTCGGTACGGATTACGAGAGCCTCGGCGAACTCCTCTCCTGGCGCGTCTCCCTCTGGAAGGATCAGGAACTGGTCGCCGAACAGACGTCGTTCCTCTGGTAGATCGCCCGCCGCTTGTCCCGACCGGCCCGTCGTCCCATCCTCCGGCCGACATGCATGCCCGGAGCCCGCGAGCCCATCCACCCGCCTGCCTCGGGATCGAAGCCGGCGGAACACGCACCACCGCCACCTGGATCGAGGCCGCCGGCCAGCCTTCGCCCCCCGCCCCCTTCGGCCCCGCCAACCTCAAGCTGCTCACCGATCCGCAGCTTCTCGAACACCTGCGCGCCATCGCCGCCACCTTCCCGCAACCCGCCGCTGTCGGGATCGGCATGGCCGGCGCCCGTACCCCTGCCGATCAGGCCCGCCTGCGCCACGCCGCCCAAACGGTTTGGCCTCAGGCCGTGTGCGTGGCCACCCACGATCTCGACACCGCGCTGGCCGCCGCGTCCATCGACCTCACCCAACCCCGAGTGCTTGTCCTCAGCGGCACCGGCTCCTGCTGCTATGGTCGTGGTTCCGCCAGCCAAACCGCCCGGGTCGGCGGCTGGGGACATCTGCTCGGCGACCAGGGCAGCGCCTACGACATCGGGCTTCAAGCCCTTCGGCAGGTCGTCGAAGCCTGGGACCTCACCCAACTCTGGGGAACCCTCGGATGTTCCCTGCTGGAACACCTCCACCTGAATGAACCTGATCAGCTCGTCGGCTGGATTCACGCCGCCACCGGCAAAGGCCCTATTGCCGCGCTCGCACCCGTCGTCTTCCGCGCGGCCGCCCGCCGCGATCCCCTCGCACGGGCGATCCTCGACACCGCCGTTCTCAGCCTGGCCCGCGGCGCGGTCGCCTGCGCGCGTCGACTGGCTCCACCCCGTCACGCGGTGCAGTTCGTGCTGGCCGGTGGGGTGCTGCTGGGGCAACCAGGGTTCGCCCGGGCTGTGGGCCGGGAGATTCTGAAGCAATGGCCGACAGGACGAGTCACCCGCCTCGGCGCTCCCGGGTCGCTCGGCGCTGCGCGCCTCGCTTTGGACGCCTGGCACTCCGAGCACTGTGATCCCGAGTTTGTAGCGGCGGGCGTCTCGCCT
>CAUJJW010000278.1 GCA_963205105.1 Verrucomicrobiota bacterium
ACCGACCTGTCCCGCGAGCCTGAGTCCGTCCTGAAGGAATACGGACCCGACGTCCGCAATCCCGGAACCTACGCTTACAATTGCCTCATGGCGCGCCGCCTCGTGGAACGGGGTGTCCGATGCGTCCAGCTCATGCACGCCGGATGGGACCAGCACAACAGCCTGACCACCGAGCTCTACACCCAGTGCAAGGATACGGACCAGGCCTCGGCTGGCTTGGTCGCCGACCTCAAACAGCGCGGCTTGCTGGAGGATACGCTGGTGGTGTGGGGCGGCGAATTCGGTCGAACGCCGTTTATTCAGGGCAACCTCGCCGATCGCCCCCGATGGGGACGAGACCACCATCCTTATGCTTTCACGGCCTGGCTGGCGGGCGGCGGTACGCGCCCCGGTCTGACCCACGGCGCCACGGATGACCTCGGAATGAACGTGGCCGAAGCCCCCGTCCACGCCCACGACCTACAAGCCACGCTGCTGCACCTGCTGGGAATCGACCACGAACGCCTCACCTTCCGATTCCAGGGGAGGGACTTTCGATTGACCGACATTCACGGCCACGTCGTCCGGGAACTCTTCGCCTGAGAGCCTGTCTGAAGCGAGGTGGTGACGGCGCCACTCAACGTTGGGTTGGTCGTTCGAGTGGCGCCGAAAACGAATCGGCCGCTGAAGCCAGGTCAGGGACTCAGCCACGGACACTGCTGCACCCAGCGAAGGATGCCCGATTCCGTTGGAATGCGAATCCACAGGCCCGCGCCCGCCCCGATCCCACCCGTGCCTGAGGCCCATGGAGGGCAGATCTCAGGCGCCGTCCCCAGGTTCGATTCCAGCCAGGGATAATCCCCGGGCGCGAGCCGGTAAGGCGATAGTTCCGGAACCTCCATGGAAACCGGGAACGCATTGCCAACCATCCGCGCGCCCGGATGCAGGTACTGCACCGCCGGCCCTTCCTGAACCCGTCCGACCAGCACCACGGAACCAGGACTCACCCGGTCGACGAAGTAAAATGTCGGAAACGGCGGGAGCGGGAGCGTGGTGCCATCGAAGGGTCCCGCCAGCGCATCGCCCTGAACGATCCAATAGGAGGCACCTCCGCGGTTGGATATGCGGTACTCGATCAAATAATCCGCACCACCGATGCCCGATATCGCCAACCGATCCCCGTCGCTCAACTGGATTTCAGGACTGGAAGCCTTCCCAAAAACCTCCGCGACGGTCAGGAGTCGCACGATCTCGACTTCGTCACCCGGCAGGATGCTTTCGGCCAGAGACTCGACACCCTCGTCCACCACGATTTGGTTGGTCGATTGCCCGGTGATCGCCCACCAGGCACCCGCCGATCGAGCATCCAGCCCCGAAGAACGCACCATCAGGGCGTGGGTCACCTGGCCTCCCACGGGAACCAGCGTGGGCAGGTCCAGGGTCCCAGCCTCGATCTCAACGGAATTCCCCGTCACAACCCGCGCCCGGCCTTTCAAATGAATCGGGCCTTGGAACGGAACCGAGTACACCCGGCCATCCATTCCACCCGCCACCGAGGCGGACGAAATCCCCCAGGGCTCCGAAACCACCGAATTCTCCGTTCCGTCGCAGGTGAGTCGGATGAACCGGAACACGCCGTTCGGCGGGTTGGTCACGGCCAGCGTCACCATCCCAGGCTCCACCGGTCGCACGGTCTGCAACTCCTGCCAGGCGATCGTCGATGATGGTGACTCGTCGTTCCACTCCACCCGGTAGGTCAGGCCTGCAATGGTCGGGAAGGAAACCTCCACCCGCCCCTCCAACCGCTTCACCTCCTGAAAGGCCACCAAATGGAGGGCAACAAACGTCGGATCCGAAGGACCTTCCGCCGTGTTCACCCGGAAGGAGAACGAATCCAGCGTCGCACCATCCAGGGCTGGTTCGTACGACACAACCCCTGCCTGCGAGTCATCCAAAATGCCATGCGTCGGAAGCGAGAGCCATTCCACCGAGGGCTCAACCACCGTCGTCGAGTTCGCCCCGATCATGCCGTCCCCGGAGTCACCCGCGATGCCATCACCACTCGAACCCGGTGCGATCGGGACCGCCATCCCGCGATTGCTCGCCAAAAGAATCAGCGAAATACGAACGCTGTTGGTGGCAGGGGCCGATTCCAGTGCCCCGTCCGAAGCCACAACCGTGAAGGAATCGATGCCGGCGAACCCCGTGTTCGGTGTGTACACCAGATTGGTCATGGTGCCCGATAACGTTCCATTGGACGGAGCATCCCGAACCTCGAAGGTCAACGGGCTCCCCTCCGGATCGCTCCCGTTGATTGGAATCGAAACCTTCGTCCCATAGGGAGTCACAACACTTTGAGCCACGACCGTCGGTGCATCGTTCACCGCTGCCACGTTGATGGTCACCGTCGCCACCGCCGAGGTTCGACTTCCATCCGTTGCCAAGAATCGGAGCGTGTCCTGTCCAAAGGAATTCGTGAGGGGCTGGTAGATCAGGTTGGGCGCCGTCCCCGTGAGCGTGCCCCGTAGCGGCCCAGCCACCACCGAGTACGTCAAAGCCTCCCCATCCGCATCGCTCGCCACCAATTTCACCGCCACCGACGTGTCCTCGGTTCCCTGAACCGTCGACGATACCGCCACCGGCGTGGTTTTCACGGAAACCACCGTCACCGAAACCAATGCCGGCGCCGAGGTCAGCACCCCGTCGCGCACGGTGAATTCAAACGAGTCCGCACCTGAACTGCCCGGATTGGGCGTGTAGGTCAGATTCGGTGCCACACCGGAAAGGGTCCCTTTCGCCGGCAATCGAGCCACGGAGTAACTCAGTTCATCGCCATCCACATCCTGACCCACCAAGGTCACCGGGGTCGCCGTTTCCCCTTGTACCGAAACCGCCTGACCCAGAGCCACCGGCGCGTCGTTCACCGGCGCCACATTGATCGACATCAGTCCCTCCGCAGAGGTCAGTGAACCATCCGTCATCGTGAACTTGAACGAATCCGGCCCCGTCGTGTTCGTCGAAGGGCGGTACACCAAACTCGGCGCCGTCCCCAACAAAACCCCGTTTCGCGGCTGAACCGTGACCGTGTAGGTCACCGGATCACCCTCAGGATCGATCCCCGCCAGCGTCACCGGGAGCAAGGTGTCCTCAGAACCATTCCTGATCCGGGATGTCGCCACCGGCGCATCGTTCACCCCAGCCACTTGGATCGTGATCGTCGCCACGGTGGACGTGCGACTTCCATCACTTGCCGTGAATCGGAACGTGTCCGTTCCAAAGAAATTCGTCGAAGGCTGGTAGGTCAGGTTGGCCCCCGTCCCCGAGAGCGTGCCGTTCTGCGGCCCAACCACCACCGAGTACGTCATCGGGTCCCCGTCGGCATCGCTGGCCACCAGGGGGATCACCAGCTGAGTGTCCTCGGTTGCCTGGACCGTCGACGACACCGCCACCGGCGTCGTCTTCACCGAAATAACCGTCACCGAAACGACCGCCGGCGCCGAGGTCAGCACCCCATCCCGCACGATGAATTCAAACGAATCGGAACCCGAGCTGTCCGGCCGAGGCGTGTAGGCGAGGTTGGGAGCCACGCCCGATAGTGTTCCCTTCGTCGGCTCACGAGTGACGGAGAAGGTCAGCACATCTTCGTCCGCATCCTGACCCGCCAGCGTCACCGGGACCGATGCGTCTCCCTGCACAGAGATCGCCTGGCTCACCGCAACCGGAGCGTCGTTCACCGGCAACACGTTGATGTTCATCAACGCAATCGCTGAACTGCGCGTTCCATCGCTGACCGTGAACTGAAAAAGATCCGAGCCCACGAAGTTGGGGTCCGGCCGATACACCAGGCTCGGCGCAGTCCCCTCCAGCACGCCTCGCTGGGGCCCCACCACCACACGGTACGTCAGCGGATCGCCGTCCGGATCCACACCCGCCAGGGTCACCGCGATCGTGGTGTCCTCCAATCCGTTGGATAGCCGGGATGTCGCCAAGGGA
Organism: Verrucomicrobiota bacterium; assembly: GCA_963205105.1. Taxonomy (GTDB): domain Bacteria; phylum Verrucomicrobiota; class Verrucomicrobiia; order Limisphaerales; family CAIMTB01; genus CAIMTB01. The sequence goes on from CAUJJW010000278.1 coordinate 3,973, forward strand.
GCGTCATTGACCGGGGTGACCGTCACCGAGACCACCGCAGGAGCGGACGTGAGAGCCCCGTCGCGCACCGTGAACTCAAAGGAGTCGGCGCCAAACGAGTTCGTGTTCGGAACGTACGTCAGGTTCGGTGGCGTACCCAGAAGTGTCCCTTTCAGCGGTGGTTGGCTGACCACAAAGGACATGGAATCACCATCGACATCCTGGCCCGCCAAAACAATCGCCCGCGGCGAATCTTCCAACAACGTCACCGCTTGCGGCACGGCCGTTGGCGCGTCGTTCACCGGAGCCACTTGAAGCGTCATCACTGCAGCCGCCGAGGTCCGTGTCCCATCGCTGGCCGTAAACTGGAACGTGTCCGTCCCCGAAAAGTTGGCGGCAGGCTGGTACGTCAGGTTGGGAGCGGCTCCCGAAAGCGTCCCTTTCTGCGGAGGAACGACCACCGCGTAAGTCAGCGCATCACCATCCGCATCGCTGGCGACCAGCTTCACCACAATCGAAGTATCTTCCGTCCCGTTCAACGTTCCGGATACCGCCACCGGCGCACGCTCCGTGGCCACCAGCGTCACCAAAACCTGCGCAGGCACCGACGACACCGTCCCATCACGGACGGTGAATTCGAAGGAGTCCGTGCCCTCCGCTTCCCGGAAAGGTGTGTACGTCAGATTGGGTGCAACGCCTGAAAGTGTCCCCTTGGCCGGCGCTCGCGAGATGGAATAGGTCAACGCGTCGCCATCAACATCCTGACCCGACAGACGGATGGCCAACGAGGACTCACCCTGCACCAGGACCGTCTGCCCGAAGGCCACAGGAACATCGTTCACCGGCGCCACATTGACCGACATCAAGCCCACAGCCGAAGTTTGCTTGCCGTCGCTAACCGTGAACTGGAACGAATCCGGCCCGGTCGTGTTGGTCGACGGGCGGTACACCAAACTGGGCGCTGTCCCCACCAAAACTCCGTTCCGAGGCTGCACGATCACCGTGTAGGTCAGCGGGTCAGCATCCGAATCGGTGCCTGCCAGGGTCACCGGAATCAGCGTGTCCTCCAACCCGTTGGCCAACCGGGAGGTCGCCACCGGGGCGTCGTTCACCGGCGTCACCACCAGCGTCACCAGGGCCGACGCCGAGGTCACCGCTCCATCCCGGACCGTGAATTCAAAGGTGTCGGTCCCGAAAGAGTTCGTGTTCGGGGTGTACGTCACATTCGGCGGGGTTCCCGAGAGCGTCCCCTTCCCCGGTTGCCGGGTGATCGCGTACGTCAACACATCCTCGTCCACATCCTGGCCCGTCAACCTCACCAAAAGCGGCGAATCCTCCAGCAAGGTCACCGACTGCGCCAAAGCCGTGGGAGCATCGTTCACCGGCGCCACTTGAATTGTCATCACCGCCGCGGACGACGTCCTGGTGCCATCGCTGGCGGTGAATTGGAAGGTGTCCGTTCCCGAAAAATGGGCCGCCGGCCGGTAGGTGAGGTTGGGTGCCGCTCCCGAGAGCGTCCCATTTTGCGGCGGAACCACGACGGCATAGGTCACTGCATCGCCATCGGCATCGCTCGCAACCAGCTTCACCGGGATCGATGTGTCTTCGCTTCCCTGGACCGTCCCGGACACAGCCACCGGCGTCGAATCCAGCGACACCACCGTCACCGAAACCAGCGCCGGAGCGGACACCACGGTCCCGTCACGCACCGTGAACTCGAAGGAATCCGTTCCCGACGCGTTGGCCTGGGGGGTGTAGGTCAGGTTGGGGGCTGTTCCAGAAAGCGCGCCTTTCGCGGGTGCCCGCGAAATGGTGTAGGTGAGCGCATCGTCGTCCACGTCCTGCCCAGCCAAACGGATCGCTGTCGGTCCACTTCCCGACACTGAAACGGATTGGGCCAACGCCATCGGAGCGTCGTTCACCGGGACCACATTGATGGACATGGTCGCAGTCGAGGACGTCAGAGTGCCGTCGCTGATCGTGAACTGGAATGAATCCGGACCGGTCGTGTTCGTCGACGGCCGATACACAAGACTCGGGGCCGTCCCCACCAACACCCCGTTCCTGGGCTGCACCGTAATCGTGAACGTCACCGGATCACCGTCCGGGTCAATTCCAGCCAGCGTCACCGGGATCAGCGTATCCTCCAGCCCGTTGTTGATGCGCGAGGTCGCCACCGGTGCGTCGTTGACCGGGATCATCGTCAGCGCAACCACAGCCGCTACCGATGTCGCCGTCCCGTCTCGAACCGTGAATTCAAACGAGTCCGCTCCAAAATAGTTCGTGCCAGGGGTGTAAACCACATTCGGCGGTGAACCTGACAGCGTCCCCTTTCCAGGTTGGCGGGAGATCGCATAGGTCAGCGCGTCGCCATCCACGTCCTGCCCGCTCAGTTTCACCGAGAGCGGGGAATCCTCCAACAGCGTCACCGCCTGCCCCAATGCCGTCGGCACATCGTTCGCCGCGGCCACTTGGATCGTCATGAGCGCCGGCGTCGAGGTCCGAGTTCCATCCGACGCCGTGAATTGGAAGGTGTCGGTCCCAAAGAAATTGGCCGCCGGTTTGTAGGTCAGATTCGGAGCTGTCCCGGACAGCGTCCCTCGCTGAGGCGGAACCACCACCGCATACGACAAGGCATCACCGTTCGGATCCGAGGCGACCAGGTTCACCGCGATCGAGCTGTCCTCGGTTCCTTGGGCAGTTCCAGCCACCGCCACGGGTGCCGAATCGATTGCAACCACCGTGATCGAAACCTGGGCTGGAGCAGACGTCAGCGAACCGTCTCGGACGGTGAATTCAAAGGAATCATTACCGGAGGCATTCGCGAGCGGGGTGTACGTCAGGTTCGGAGCCAATCCTGAAATTGTTCCCCGAGCAGGGGCGCGCGAAATCGCGTAGCTCAACGCGTCGCCATCCACATCCTGCCCGACCAAAGCCACCGTCACCGAAGAACCGCTCGAAACCGACACCGATTGGCCCAAGGCAACAGGGGCGTCGTTCACCGGCGCCACGTTGATCGAAATCTGCCCCAACGCCGACGTCAGTTGCCCGTCGCTGATGGTGAACTGGAACGAATCCGGCCCTGAAAAATTGCCTGAAGGGCGATACACCAAGTTGGGCGCCGTCCCGAGCAGAACCCCGTTCCGAGGTTGGGACACCACCGCGTAAGTCACCGGATCGCCATCGGGATCCGTCCCCGCAAGCGTCACTGCGATGAGCGTGTCCTCAGCTCCGTTGTTCAGCCGGGAAACCGTCACCGGCGCATCGTTCACCGGAGTCACCGTGAGAGAGACAACCGCAGATGGTGACGTCAGCAGCCCGTCCCGAACCACGAACTCAAAGGAATCCGTACCGGAAAAATTCGGGGCAGGCACATAGGTGACGTTCGGAGCGGTACCCGTCAGGCTTCCGTTGGCAGGCTGCCTCGTGATCGCGTAGGAAAGATTGCCCCCGTCGTCGACACCCGCCAACCGGATGGGAAGCGGCGAATCTTCGGCGAGACTGAGCGACTGCGCCACGGCCGTGGGCCGGTCGTTGACCGGCAGCACCGTGATGTTGATCGACGCGATGCCGGAATCATTCCCCCCTGCGCTCACCAGAAACTCAAAAGAATCCTCACCTGAAAACCCGGGATTGGGTCGATAGATCAAGAACGGGGCCACACCGGAAAGAGTCCCGTTGAACGGCATGTCCACGATCGAATAGGACAGCAACCGTCCCAGAGGATCGATGCCCGTCAGGAGGATGGGGAGATCCGTGTCCTCCACAACCAACAGGGAGAGACTAATCGCTGTAGGGTCTTCGGTCTCACCACCACCACCACCACCACCGGATCCCCCGTCGGCGCCTGGCACCGTGTAAGGCAGTTCGACCGAGGGCAGACTCTCCACGCCCTTGGAGTTCACCGCGGTCGCCGTGAAATAATACGTGGTCCCCTCAGAAACGTCCGAGACGGTTCCTTGGGTCGACAACCCCATGTCAACAGAGCGGGTAGGCAAGCCTGGCACCGTACCCCAGTAGAGACGGTAGCCGGCCACGTCAGCACCTGGGACTGGGTCCCAAGCCAAACGTACCGATGCGGCTTGGCTGGCCCATGAGGCCCCCAGCAGCGTTACCACCCCAACCAGCGCAAAAGCCAAACGGCTCCAGCACGACGAAACGCAATAGTTCTTTTTCACTTTCAAGGCGATGCGTTGCCGACTCGCATCCAAAGAAGAACACTCGGAGACCGGGGGGTGGGCCCGAAATCCGATGTCAACCTCCTCTAACCTCTTAGAACAAGCCTCCTTGAAGGTCCCCCCAGCCTGCCGCCAAGCCGGACGAGTACCCCTGGATACCGACAACGCGCGGAAAACGTAGGGCGAAGCAGTTTTTGGGATCAAGTAGCAAATTCAGCAGGCTGAAGTCTTCTACAGAACCCGACGTAAAAGCACGGGGCCAGCAGCCGCTCAGGGACTTCCAGACATCGCCCCCCTCAAATCAAAGCATTCCGGAGAACAGCACGGTCTCGCACCCATCCGAGATTGGAAGAAGCCGATCACTCACCCCCGAGGCACCAACGAGGTCAGATCCATCAAAACCAAGAACTTAGAACACACCTAGGAAGGGAACGCTTCTGGAAGGCCACCCGATGCACGGCGAGCGATCCTCAAGCCAATGCACGACCAACCCAGTTCGAGTATAAGTGGGATGCATCACCCTGCGACAACCCTGTCCCAACAAGAAGCTTCCGCAAAAGACTCGGCGTGAGCTGAATCGAAAAAGCGCAAAAATTGGTCCCGATCCCCATTCCAAATGACCCCGCTTGAAAGCCCATTCGAAACGCTTGTCTGCAAAAAGTTCGAGAAAACAGAAAAATAATCTTAACCAAATTCAGACAGTACTAGGCATTGCCGCAATCCCCATGACTGCACCTACTCGAAGACCAACCAACTCACTTTCAATCTGATGCAAGTGAAAGAAGTGCTTCTAAACGAAAAAGACGGTATCCCAGCGACTTAGAATCAAGAAATCTTACCCCAAAAGCGCCGACAGAATCACCCCGCCCCCCTTGACATACCCTTGAAATTCCATCAAATCTTCACACGCAAAGTCGAAATAGAACCGTGGGCTTTGTCGGGTTAACAAAGCCTTCACCTGGCAGCGGACTATAAATCTCTCTTATTACTCATGGATCCCGAGACAAGCGGATCCTTCTAGTACAGGAGATACTGAGTTCGTTGCCTTAGACTCGACAACCTCAGGAGCTGTATGAATCCAAGATGTACCAACCGCAGTTTCTCTCGATTAGTTTTAGCTCTTTTCGCCGTTTTTTCTTCGCTTGCGCTTTTTGCCCCAGTTATTCGCGCCGAATCGATCGGTCTAACCTGGGCACCTAATACAGAATCAGACCTCGCTGGCTATAAGCTGTATCGAGGATCGTCATCTGGGCAATATGATTGGGTACTGGATGTCGGATTGTCAACCATTATCCAGGTGGATGACCTTACGCCAAACCAGAACTATTACTTCTTCGTAACCGCGTACAACACCGCCAACCTCGAAAGCCTCCCGTCCGAGGTCGTCGAGTTCACACCCCCGGACACAACCCCGGTCCCGCTCCCTCCCCTCCCCAGGAATGACTCTCTCACCGTCGCCGAAGACGCCTCGGCAATCATCACGCTCAGCGCCGAACTCTCCGGGGACACTGCCGCACGGGCATCATTCAAATACACAGTCACCCGGCAGCCCGCCAATGGCTCGTTGATCGGGACCAGCCCCGACCTGACCTACATTCCCAAGGAGAATTACTCAGGCCCTGATTCCTTCGAGTTCACCGTGTCCGACGGATTGCTTACCTCGGAACCAGGGGTCATTTCCATCAACGTGACTCCGGTCAATGACCCGCCCGTTGCCCTTCCGAATGTCGCATCTGTGGTCGCCGGAGTCGGCAGCCAAATCCCCTTGTATGGCTCGGACGTCGAAGGCTCCCCGCTCTCGTTCACGATCACCCGCGCCCCCTCCGGTGGGTCACTAGCCGGCTCCGGCGCCCTGCGCACGTACACCGCTCGCAAGGATTTCAGTGGATCCGACTTCTTCGAGTTCACCGTTTCGGATGGTTCCGCCACGTCCCTTCCCGCCCGCGTGACCCTCGACGTCAAACCCGCACCCAACACCGCCCCCATCGCCCAGAACCAGAACAGGACCCTGGCCGAAGACTCCACCGCCTCGATCGCACTGACCGCCACCGATGCCGAGGGTAACGCCCTGACCTACGCGATCACCCAGCAACCGGCGAACGGCACCCTGAGCGGTACGCCCCCCTCCGTTTCCTACACCCCGTTCCCCAACTTCAATGGTTCCGATTCCTTCCGGTTCACCGTGAATGACGGAAAACTCACCTCCGCCCCTGCCCTGGTCTCCCTCTCCGTGACCGCGGTGAACGACACCCCGGTGGCCATCACCCAATCGGCCTCAGCCACTGCCGGCGCTCCCATCGAGGTTCAGCTCGGCGGTACGGACGTCGAAAAGTCTCCCCTCACCTTCACCATCACCCGAGCCCCCTCTGGTGGCTCGCTGTCCGGCTCCGGCGCCCTGCGCGTTTACACCGCCCGCAAGGACTTCAGCGGTTCCGACTTCTTCGAGTTCACCGCTTCGGATGGTACCGCCACATCCCTTCCCGCCCGCGTGACCCTCGACGTCAAACCCGCACCCAACACCGCACCCATCGCCCAGAACCAGAACAGGACCCTGGCCGAAGACTCCACCGCCTCGATCGCACTGACCGCCACCGATGCCGAGGGTAATGTCCTGACCTACGCGATCACGCAGCAACCGGCGAACGGCACCCTGAGCGGTACTCCTCCCTCTGTTATCTACACCCCGTTCCCCGATTTCAACGGTTCCGATTCCTTCCGGTTCACCGCGAATGATGAAAAAGTCACCTCCGCCCCTGCCCTGGTCTCCATCTCCGTGACCGCGGTGAACGACACCCCGGTGGCGATCGCCCAATCCGCCTCAGCCACCGCCGGCAAAGCCGTCGAGATTCAGCTTGGCGGCACGGACGTCGAACAATCCCCCCTCACCTTCACCATCACGCGTGCCCCCTCCGGCGGCTCGCTGTCCGGCTACGGCGCCCTGCGCACGTACACCGCTCGCAAGGACTTCAGTGGGACTGACTTCTTCGAGTTCACCGCCTCGGATGGTTCCGCCACGTCCCTTCCCGCCCGCGTGACAATCGCCGTCGTGCCCGCTCCCAATAGCCGTCCCCTGGCCAGCGCCCTGGCTCTCACCGTCAACGAAGACTCCCAACTGCAGGTCGTGTTGGTCGGCCAGGACGACGACGACGATGACCTTTCCTACCGGATTATCCGACAGCCCGCGAACGGAAGCCTCTCGGGCTCCGGCTCCGGTCTCACCTACCGACCGGTCGCCAATTTCAACGGTTCGGACTCCTTCGAGTACTGCGTGCATGATGGCGAGCTGGACTCCGTGCCGGTGACGGTTCAAATCAGGGTCCTGCCGGTCAATGATGCGCCGGTCTCCTCCTCGCTGACCGTCCAGCTGGCGGAAAACACTTCCCAGTCGATCACCCTCCAGGCAACCGATGAGGATCAAGACCCGATTTCCTACGCCATCACCGTTCAACCCACCAAGGGTCGCCTGGTCGGGACACCGCCCGCTCTGGAGTACATCCCCAATGCGAACACCTCCGGCGCCGACAGCTTCCGATTCCAGGCCAGCGATGGAAAACTGACCTCTGCCGAGGCTACCGTCGCACTGGACATCCTTCCCAAGAACGAGGCGCCCATCGCCGTCGACGCCTTCGTGGCGACCCACGAAGATCGGCCCACGCTGATCACCCTGGCCGCCTCGGACGCCGACCAGGACGCACTGACGTACAACATCACCCAAGCCCCCGCACGCGGCACACTGTCAGGCACGGCTCCCAACCTGACGTACCAGCCGGAAACCAATTACTTCGGCCTCGATAGCTTCGTCTTCACGGTGAGTGACGGCAAAGCCACTAGCGCCAGTGCAACGGTGAACATCCGCATCAGCGCACTGAATGACAAACCGGTCATCACGGAAGAGACCATCGTCCTGGACGAGGACACCACCGTGTCGTTTGTGCTCCAAGCCGCCGACGCCGACGACACCGAGTTGAAGTACATGGTCGGGACCCAGCCCAATTACGGCACAGTCTCAGGCACGGCCCCGAACCTGACCTACCGTCCGAGGGCCAACTACACAGGCGCCGACCAATTCCGGGTCGTCGTTTCCGACGGAAAGTCCGGCGGAAGTGCCTACGGTGTTATGCGGTTCGTGGTCAACCCTGTGAACGATGCTCCCATCGCCACGGCCGGCAAAGTCTCCACCAGCCCGGGACAACGCGTCTCCGTCCCCCTGAAAGCAACCGACGTCGAGAAATCGCCGCTCACCTACACCGTCACTGTGACGCCGAAAAATGGGACACTTACAGGCACGGCGCCATCGTTAAGCTACCAACCCAAACCCGGGTTCTCTGGTACTGACAGCTTCACGTTCACCGCGAGCGACGGCGAACTGACCTCCGCTCCCGCAAAAATCTCCATCCAGGTGGGTACGGCGGCGTCCGGCTCCGAACCCACGCTGGATCCGGCCTTCGCCATCAGCCTCAGCAGGGATGAGGAACAAGCCGTGATCTCCTTCCCTGTCACATCCGGCGTCGTCTACCGAGTCGAAGGAAACGCGCTCTCGGGCGATTCAACCGCACCCTGGCAGTTGCTCGGCGAACTCACCTCCGAGGTTTCAACCATCGCGGAAGTCCCCACCGCCGCTCTCGCGGATGGAACTTCCCGGTATTTCCGGGTCACCGCCACCGGAGACGCCGGAACCACAGTCTCGCAGCCGTTCGGCTTCCAACGCTTCCCCCTCGGTTCGGGAGCGAAAACCTACACCTCGTCGTTCCAGGGTACGCTTGTCCTGGGAACCATGGTGTCCGCCGCTTCGGGCGATTCCGTCCAGTTGATGTCGTCGACCCTTACCGACGGGCAATGCCGTCCGACCGGACCGTTCGCTTCCCACGCCCTGGTGATCCCCGGAACCCCTCAATGGTGGCCGATTCTTGGGAACACCGCGGATCAGCTCACGGTGGATGCCAAGGGCTCAGATCTGTCCGCCATCCTCGCGACGGGCACTCAGGTGGAAGTGGTTCTGCTGCCGACAGCTCATCAGATCATCGGACGCGCCGGCACGGCGGACTGCGCCCTTCAGCCGGGCGACTATGCCGACTTCGTGAACGGCAACGGCACGGTTTCAACTCTTGAGTGCCGCACATCGGACAGCGGTTCATCCGCGTTCTTCCTGCACGTTGCCGGGTCTGTCGAAGGACCCTGGGACGCCTCTGAAATCAGCTTCCTGCCGGGTCAACCGATCCAGGTTCAGAAAGTGGGCAACGCCGGAACATTGTGGTTCCTGGGTCGAGTCCAGAGTAACCCGCTGACCCCTTACCGGGTCGGCAACACCGAAACGAACGGAACCGTCAGCCAATAACCCGGCTCGGACCGCCTAGAGGCGGTCCCGTCTTCGGAACGGTTTCGAACGTTTCAATCAAGCGACGGCCGCGGACCTTCGGGTTCGTGGCCGCCGCCCATTTTAGCGGCGGCCCCGCGAAACTGGACGGCACAGGCGTCTGTGGGCACACTGGTTTTGCTCAATGATTTCCGTCTGGTTTTCCGTCCTTGTCGCCGTTTTCGCCCTCCTCCTCGGGGCCGTTGTCGTCGCCAGGGCACCAAGGCATGCCGCCCATCTCTCCTTCGGGTTGGGTATGTTGGCGATGGCGGTTGAGGTCGTCGTCTGCGCGATCGGCGGCCGGGTCAACCTCAGCGAAGCCGAGTTGGTCTCAGCCTCAAAACTCCGCCTCCTGGCCCTGACCTTCTTTCCCGCCCCATGGGTGGTCTTCAGCCTCTGCTACTCCCGCGGCGACCACCGGGACATGCTCCAACGCTGGAAGGCGGCACTTTCCATCCTCGCCGTCGCCCCACCTGCGTTCGCCTTCGCGTTCTGGGACCACCTGGCGGCCCCCGGGATTCTCCCGAGTTCCCTGGCGAAAGGCGCCAAACTTGCCTGGGCCGGGTACACCGTCGAAGTCCTCCTTCTACTCAGCGGAGTCCTTGTCCTCACCAACTTGGAACGAACGTTTCGGCACGTCATCGGCATCATGCGGTGGCGCACCAAATACGTCTTCCTGGGTACAGGCGCTCTGGCCGGCTTCCGCATTTACGCCGGAAGTCAGGCGATCCTCTATGGCTACGCCGACACCATGCTCGGCTCCGCGGCGGCCGGTGCCCTCGTCGTCGCATGCGGGCTCCTCTGCCTCGCACTGGTGCGAACGCGCATCTTCGACGTCGACGTGTACCCTTCGCAGGCCTTCGTTTTCGGCTCCCTCACCGTTCTCATTACAGGAGCCTACTTAGTGACGGTGGGTCTCGTGTCGAATCTGCTCGGTCTGCTCTCCGTCGCCACCCATTTGCCAGTCAAGACACTGGGAGTCACCGTCGCCCTCGTGGGGCTGGCGATCGTGCTCCTTTCCGAGCAACTCCGTCAGCGGCTGCGCTTCTTTATCAGCCGCCATCTTCATCGTCCGAGTTTTGACTACCGCCAGGTCTGGTCTGCTTTCACCCAGAGGACACGTTCTCTGCTGGATGAGGAGGTTTTCTGCCGGGCTGTGACTCACTGGGTTTCGGAAACCTTCTCCACTCTCGCGGTCAGCCTTTGGTGTTTCGATCCAGCCAAGGAAAAACTCACTCTGGGCGGCTCCACCTCAGTACCCACCTCCGCGTTATCCGGCACTCCGCCCGGTCCCTGCACCCCCGATGAACTGGCTCGTGCGCTCCGCGACCAACGAGCCCCGGTCAATATTGATGCGAGCAAGGACGCCTGGGCCGAAACACTCCGACAGCTCCAGCCAAGCGTCTTTCCCAATGGAGGCAACCGGGTAGCGATGGCTCTGCACGCGGGCGAAGACTTGCTGGGAATCCTCATCATTGGGGACAGAGTCGGCGGCGTCCCCTTCTCCGCGGAGGACTTCGACCTGCTCAAGTGTGCCGCTGACCAGATTGCCTCGGGGTTGCTCGGTCTCCAACTCTCCCGACAGCGGGTGCAGTCCAAGGAGTTGGAGGCGTTCCAGACCATGTCCGCGTTTTTTGTCCACGACCTAAAGAACACCGCATCCACGCTTTCACTTACGTTGAGGAATCTTCAACAACACTTCAGCGACCCGGCCTTCAGGGAAGACGCGCTTAGGGCGGTTGGAAAAAGTGTTCAGCATCTGAATGATCTGATTGCCCGGCTGACCCGACTACGTCAGGAATGGCGTGTTCAGACGACGCCAGGGAGTCTCAAGTCGGTGATTGATGCTGCTTTGGCTGCATCCGGCCAGGATCCGAGGGTCCGAGTGACCCAGAAATTCGCCGAGGTACCCCCGGTACTCGTCGACGCCGCCCAAATGGAGAAAGTCATTGTCAATTTGATCATGAATGCGCGGGATGCCATGCCCGACGGGGGTGAGATCCAAGTGACAACGACGCGCCAAGACCCCTGGGGCATCCTGAGCGTGAGTGACCAGGGATGCGGCATGAATCCCGAGTTTGTCCGCAAGTCTCTTTTCCGACCTTTCCAAACCACCAAGCGAAACGGCCTGGGAATCGGCATGTTCCATAGCAAGACCATTGTCGATGCACATGGCGGACGGATGGAAGTGGACACCGCCCCGGGTCGAGGAACGACCGTCAGGGTCTTTGTTCCCCTCGCACCAATATCATGAAGCCCAAATTGCTCATCGTGGATGATGATGAGGAAATCCGTTCCCAACTCCGTTGGACACTCTCGACGGACTACGAGGTCACCCAGGCGGATGACCGTTCGAGCGCACTGGCGGCTTTTCGTTCCGCCAGGCCAAGTGTGGTGCTTCTGGACCTTGGGCTTCCCCCAAGCCCCGCGTCACCCACCGAAGGCCTCGCCACTCTTGGCGAATTGCTCGCCGAGGACCGCCTGGTCAAGGTGGTCATCGTCAGCGGACAAGGTGAACGGGCCAACGCACTCCAGGCCATCGGGCAAGGAGCCTGGGATTTCCTCGGCAAGCCGGTGGACATTGACGAACTGCTCGCGATCCTCAAGCGGGCGTTCCATGTCGCCAGTCTGGAGCGGGACTACGCGGAACTCCAAAGCCAGCGACACGATGACTCCTTCGAAGGCATTCTGGGAACCAGCCCCGGCATGCAGGACGTGTTTCGAATCATCCTGAAAGTCGCCACCACCGACGCCTCGGTACTCATCCTCGGCGAAAGCGGCACAGGCAAAGAAATGGCAGCCCTGGCTGTGCATCGACGGAGCCGTCGACGCGATGGCCCCTTTGTCGCCATCAATTGCGGCGCCATTCCGGAGGCTCTCCTGGAAAGCGAACTCTTCGGCCACGAGAAAGGGTCCTTCACCGGAGCCGTCGCACAACGCAAAGGACGCATCGAGACCGCCACCGGCGGAACCCTGTTCCTCGATGAGGTCGGCGAACTCCCCCTGTCCCTCCAAGTCAAACTGCTCCGGTTTCTCCAGGAACAAAGGATCGAACGCGTCGGAGGCCGGGAGTCCATCCCGGTGGATGCCAGGGTCCTCGCGGCAACCAATGTCGACCTGAAACAGGCGATGGCCTCGGGCCGTTTTCGGGAGGACCTCTTCTACCGCATCGCCGTGGTGGTGGTGACCCTGCCCGCTTTGCGCGAACGTGGCGGCGACATTCCCCTACTCGCGCAGGCCTTTCTCAGGCGCTCCATGACCCAGGTCGGCCGGGATGAACTCCGGTTCGACCCCGCCGCACTGCGCGCCATCGAAAACCATCCGTGGCCAGGTAACGTCCGGGAACTCGAAAACCGCATCAAGCGTGCGGTGATCATGGCTGAAGGGCGCCGAATCACCGCCGCCGATCTCGAACTCGCAGCCCCTGAAAGCGTCTCCGGAGTGACTCTCAAGGAAGCTCGCGAATCGCTGGAGAGAGAGATGGTACTCTCGGCGCTCCGCCGTAGCGGAGGTAAAATCTCGAGCGCAGCCATCGACCTGGGTGTGAGTCGACCCACGCTGTACGAGCTCATGGACAAGCTCGGTATCAAGCGAGAAGAGAAAACCACCTAGGTGGCTTCTCTAGCAGATCTCCACCTCAGGTGACTCAGTAGAAAGAAAACCGCTCTGGCACGTTGATCACGTCGGAAGGACGGACAAACACGGCTTCGGAAGACTTGCCCGAAAGCGCCGCCTTCAGGTCCACCACGATGGTTCGTGTCGTTCCATCCTTGTCCAACCGCACCACCCGCACGTGGCGCATGTCCGCTCTTCCTTCAATGAAGCCACCTGCCTCGACAATCGCCTCAAGCACCGTCATCGACCGGGTCGACTGAACCCTTCCGGGCTTCATCACCGCACCCGAAACGAGAACGGGGAAGCCTGCGGACTCCAGGCCCACGGTGACTTCCTTGATCACGAGTTGGCTTCCGTACAGCTCCATCAGGGCTTTCTCCACCTGAGTCGTCGTCTTTCCACGGACGTCCATGCTGCCACCCAGTGGAAGGGTGATCATACCGTTTGGTTGCACCAATTGTGCCGAGTTCATCGACGTCGCACCCGGGAATGAAATGCGAAGCGTATCACCGGGTTGCACACCTTCCGCTACGTACGGTTGCTTATCCCCTTCGCCCAGCACGGTCGGTGGTGTCGACTGACATCCGGTAGCGAGGCCAACAGCAACCAGTAGCCCTATCAGCCCATTTTTTTGAAGCCAACCCATCACCGGCGAAAGGATGCCTCCGGTGCGCCTCCCCAACCCTCCATAGACATTCACGGAGGGATCTCTACCTGAAACGGTGGAATTCTGTAAGCGCAAAATCGACGCTGCCGCCGGGGAGGCTTACGAAGCCGGTGTGTTTCACCTCCCGCACAGCTCCTCTTCCACCCCGACCGAACCGCGAATCTCCGCACTCCAGGATGATGGTTGTCACGCTTGCCCCAGTCGACGGCCTCCCTAACCTCTCGGCCGTGAAGGAGTCCTACATCGCCGCGAAACAACGGTGGGCCAGCAAAATGGCCGGCGTGGCAAAACGGGAAACCCACTCCACCGATCGCCTTCCACCCGGACAGCACCTTGTGGAGAACTTCCCGGTACTGGATCTCGGCATTCAACCCGAGGTGCCGACGGACACCTGGACCCTTCGCATCCACGGACAGGTTGAGAATCCGGTGACCCTCGACTGGGACGCTTTCCGCGCCCTGCCTGCATTTCAGGACACCAGCGATTTCCACTGCGTCACCACCTGGAGCCAGTACGACATGCGCTGGGAGGGGGTCGCGTTCTTCACGCTCGCGGACCTCGTACGCCCCAAAGCCTCGGCGACCCATGTGTTCTTCCGGGCCCACGACGGGTACACCACCAACAATCGTCTTGAAGCTCTACTGGACGACGACGTGCTGGTCGCTCATTCATGGAACGGCCAAGCCCTCAGCCGGGAGCATGGAGGTCCGGCGCGAGTGATTGTTCCGAAGCTGTATGCGTGGAAGGGAGCCAAGTGGGTGAAGGAAATGATCTTCCTCGACCGCGACATTCTCGGCTTCTGGGAACTGCGCGGGTACTCGAACACGGCGGACCCCTGGCGTGACGACCGCTTCGCCTGAGTGGGTCAGGTCGGCGTCAACCGCTGGACCACCTTCAATTCAGCCGGGCTGAAACCTCGTCCAATAGTCCCTCGTAGCCCCGCACGTGGCGGCGGGCCAGAACCTGCTCATCCTCGGCAGTGGTTCCGGCATCCCGGGCGATGTAGCTGCGGCAGCGCAGGAAAAACACCCCACCGGTCTGCTGCATGATCTCCACCCGCATGCGGACGCGCACATCCTCACCGAACCACGTCCCGTAGGCGCCCCGCTCCCGTTTGGTTGCAGGCCGCTCAAACGCGATTTGTTCCGCCGTGCGTTTGGAAAGCGCCAGGCCGGCTGAGGTGAAGACGGATTCGATGGTTTCCTGAACCGTCACCAGGCTTTGCCCATGGATCTCCACAGCCGCCAGGAAACCGCGCGCCAGTGCCTGATTTTCTTCGCTGAGCTTCGGGCTGAGCGACGTCTCCGCCTCGAGGTTGTCAGCGGATTTGGAACTCGCGCACCCGACAGACATCCAGGCCGCCACGGCGAGGAGGGTTGCGGCAGCCAAAGCCCGGGCCGAACAAAGGCGGAAGGACATGACGGGATGAAGGGAGTCCCACCGTCAGGCCTTGGGCCGGAGCTGGATCACCTTCAGGTCCGAGGCCTCCACTTCGATGCTGTGGGTCTCGATATCCGGGTCATCCTTCAGCGACCGGTGGACGAGCCGTCGGTCGAAGGCGTTCATGGGCTCCAGTTCGATCACATCACCCCATCGCCGCACTTTTTCGGCGGCTGCCTTCGCCTTCTTCACCAATTCGTCGCGGGCCGCCATGCGGTAGCCAGCCACATCCAGGGTGATCTTCTGAGCGTGATCGTCCTCCTTGTAGAGGATTCGATTCAAAACAAACTGAAGCGCAGCCAGCGTCTGGCCCTTGCGCCCAATGAGCCGCCCAGAGTCCTCGGTGAGGATGTTGAGCATCGGATTCTCCTCGAATTGATGTTCCTCGATCGTCGCTTCGAAGCCCATCGACTGAAGGATCTCCGCAAGTTTCGCCTTGGGGTCGTGCGTCATAGGAAATCAGACCTTTCCGCCGCCATTGCCGCGAGGCGCCTTTCGCGCCGGAGCACCATGACCATGGCCCGCCGGCTTCGCGCCTGGCGTGGGCGAACCGGGCCCGGCCGGTTTTGCATCCATGGAGGACGTCAGTTTCATCTGCAAAATCGAGAGGAGGTTTGACACGGTCCAGTAAAGCGTCAACCCGGCAGAAAAGTTATACAGGAAGACCATGAACATGAGCGGCATGTACTTCATGATCTTCTGTTGCGCCGGATCCATGCTCGGGGACATCGGCGTCAACCGGGCCTGCCACAGCATCGTCACCCCCATCATCAGGGGCATCGGGTTGATGGGAAAACCGAAGATCATGCCCACTGTGTCGGATTGCGAAAGGTCGCAGGCCCACAGGAAGGGTTGTCCACGAAGCTCGATCGCGGTCTGGAGCATGGAGTAAAAGCCCAGCAGGATCGGGAACTGGATCAGAATTGGCAGACAGCCGGATGCCGGGTTGACCTTATTCTCCCGCCACAGCTCCAGCATCTTCTGGTTCAGCTTCTGCGGGTTGTCCTTGTACTTCTCCTGCAACTCCTTGATTTGCGGCTGCAACGCCGCCATCCGCTTGGACGTCCGAGCCGACGCCCGCATCAGCGGCCAAAACAGCAGACGGACGAACACCGTGATCACCACGATCGCCAGGGCGTACGAGACCCCGATCCCATGCAGCCCGTTCATCGCCAGCAGAAGCATCCGGGCAAAGAAACCGCTGAATCGACCGCCGAAATAGCTGTCGAAGCCCATCACCACATCGGCGTTGTTCCCCAGCGCCGTCAACGCCCGGTACTCCTTCGGCCCCATGTACAGATCAAACTCCCGCACCCGCTCCTGCTGGGGAGGAATCGCATCCGGCGCATACACAAGCGCCGCTTGAAAACCCGTCAACGGAGGACGGCCCGCCGGCCGGTTGGTCATCGGCAATTCCACATGCCGCGCGAACAGGCGACCCGCGCGATCGGTGGGAACCACCAACGTGGCGAAGAACTGATTGTGGGTCGAAGCCCACACCGTGTTGGTCCTCTCGCTCAGGTACTCCGACCTCGGCGTGCCCGGAATGCAACCCAGGGTGCGGTTCGCAAACCACGCCTCACCCTGGTGCAGATTGGAGTTCCCATCGTACTCGTAGAACCCCCGGTACATCGCGTTCTCGTCCGGATGCAACGGCTCCGCGGTTCCGAATACCCATTCCTGCGAGGGAACCGCACGGACCTGCGCCCCCCAATTCTGCAACCGGGTCGTCACCCGCACCACGTAGTTGCTCTGGATTCGGAATTCCTTCACCACCCGAAGCCCCTCGCCCAGATCCTTTTGGGCCACCACCACGTCATTGCTCCGGCTCAACCGGTACTCCGCCTCAGCGCCCGGCCGGTCCACACCCAGCAACGCCATCACCGGCACGGCCGCCGTCCGATTCATCACCGCCCGCGCGGCCGGTTGTCCCGCCTTCCGCTCGCTGCAGACAATCGCCTCCTCGTACTCCTTCAGCACGATCTCCCGAATGCCTCCCCCGTGCGAAGTCACCACAAATCGGGCCGCCTCGTTCTCGAGGGATAACTCGGTCGCCTGCCCCGCGGGGCTCGCGAAACCGGCACCCGCGATGCCAGGGCGGACCGGAGTCACCGCCGGCGCGGTGATCGGCACCGTGGCGGCCACCAACGCATTCGTCCCACCCGCCACGGTGGTCGTTGCGATCTGGTTGGTCTCGGGCAACGGCTTGTCCGGGTACACCCGCTTCATCAGTGGGTGCCACACCAAAAGCAGCCCACACGTGGCCACGAGCAGAATAAGTGAACGTCGATCCATGCAGGAAAATCAGTTGTGGGAAACTTCAGGAGTCGGAGAGGACACGCTTGGGGCGGTCGTTCGCCACCCTCCGCTCCCGGAGCAGCGCCCGATGCGGGTGGGTACCGGGTCGCAACCGCAGCCTCCCCAGGGATGACATCGCGCGACCCGGCTCAACGCCAACCGTGCCCCATGGTAGGCCCCATGAAGCCGGACGGCCTCCATGGCATATTCCGAACACGCCGGTTCGAACCGGCAGCGCGCCGAGGGCCCGGCCAACGCCACTTTCAAGGGCGAAAGCACCCACCGGTACACTTGGATCAGCAGCAGCAGGGCGTGGCGCATGTCTTAGGTCCCTTGTACCTGCCCACTCCAGAGTCCGGCTTCGCGCAGACACCGTCGCAGGTCGCGCTCCACCATGGTCAGGGTCTTCCCCACGATCGAGGGGCGAGCCACCAGAACCAGGCAAGCCGGACCGGTGATCTCATGCTGGTTCAGGCGGAATGCCTCGCGAATCAAACGCCTCACTCGGGAGCGGATCACCGCCCCACCGATGCGTCGACTCGTCACCAACCCCAGACGGACCTCTGAACCGACCCCCGAACGGTGCCAGTTCAGCAGAAGCCCTCCGCAGGCCCGACGTTCCCCGTCCTTCTTCAGTCGGGCGAACTCCCGGGAACCACGCAACCGCTGCGCGCGCCCGAAGCTGAATCCACGCCGCTGGCCGGGAGGCGCCACGACCTCAGACCTGAGTCAGGCGCTTGCGGCCCTCGCTGCGGCGATTGCGGATCACGCTGCGGCCACCCCGGGTCGACATACGTGCACGGAAACCAAGCTGGCGTTTGCGCCGGATTTTCGAAGGTTGATACTGACGTTTCATGCTTTGAAATCGGTTGTTCTGCGGGATCTCCACCGGCCACTCATTGGACGGGCTCGCGCACAACGCGCCGCCACCGGTCCCGCAACCGGTAGCGCAGAGCCCGCGACGCTATCAGCGAAGGGGGGTGTGTCAAGAAACCCGTCGATCCAACTCAGCTGGCGCCCAACGCCGCCATCTCCCGGCGCAACAGTTCCGCCAGTGGACGAAGGGTGTCCCGGTCGAAGGCAAACCGGCATCCAGCCTCCTCAAAAAGCTCCGGCAACCGCCGCGATCCACCCAGCGCTAAGCCTCTCCG
Source organism: Verrucomicrobiota bacterium (assembly GCA_963205105.1). GTDB lineage: Bacteria > Verrucomicrobiota > Verrucomicrobiia > Limisphaerales > CAIMTB01 > CAIMTB01. Next base: position 22,654 of record CAUJJW010000278.1, read on the forward strand.
ATAGGCCGCCAATGCCGCCGCCCGGTCCCGTTTCGAGTTCATCCACACTTGGAGAGCTCCAATCTGAGCGATCCCATATTCCACGTAATAAAAGGGATACAGAAACACGTGCAGCTGCCGGTGCCACGAATGCGCCCGGGCTTCTTCCCACCCCCCCCAATCCACATCGCCACCAAACCGGTCCATCAACTGGTTCCACGCTGTCTGCCGTTCGGCCCGGGAATGCGCCGGATGCGTGTACAGCCAGTGCTGAAAGGCATCCACCGTCGCAATCCAGGGGAACGTCTCGACGATCCCCTCCAAATGATCGCGCCGTGCCCGCCGAAACTCGTCCGGCCGATAAAAGGCATCCAGATGTTCGCCCCCGAGAAGCTCCATGCTCATCGACGCCACCTCACAAAATTCAATCGGCGCCTCCCGGTACGCGTAAAGATCCTCACCCTGCGTCGCCAGCGTATGAAACGCATGCCCCGCTTCGTGCATCAGCGTTTCCACGTCCCGCTGCTGCCCGACCGCATTCATGAAGATAAAGGGCAGCCGCGCCTCCGGAAGCGAGCTCTGGTAGCCACCCGGCGCCTTGCCTTTCCGATTCTCCAAATCCAGCAGGCGCAGGGATCGCATGGTCCGAAACTGTTCCGCGAGTTCCCCGTTCAAGCGGTCGAACACCACTTGGGAACCCTCCAGCAAACGGTCCACCGTCTCAAACGGCCTCAGCGGAGGTCGATTCAGCGGGTCCACTGACAGATCCCAGGGACGCAACGTTTGCAGCCCCAATTGCCGCCGACGTTCCGCCTGCAAGTTTTTCAGCAGCGGAACAATCTCCGCCTCAATGGCGTCATGAAACGCGGCACAATCCTGCGCCGTGTAGTCAAATCGCCCCCGCGCCTTGAAGGCATAATCCCGGTAGTTCGCAAAACCAGCGTTCGTCGCGATTTGATGGCGCAACCGCAACAGCGCATCGAACTGATCGTCAAACGTGTCGCGCTCCGCCAATCGACGACGCGCCACCAGTTGCCAGGCTTCCTCACGCATCACCCGATCCGGCTCCTCCAGGTAGCGGCCCATCTGGACCAGCGTCTTTTCCTCGCCCCGAAACACCACGGACAAGGCACCGCTCAGCTTCTGGTACTGCTGCCCCAAACGCGCTTCCTCGGTTTCCAGTGGCACGTTCTCGTCCCGATACAGCTCCACATGCACCGCCGTGAAGCGATCCAGAATCCCATAGCGCGAAACCGGCAGCTGGCTCCGCACCGGGTGCGCCAGGTACTTCTGTTCCAACGCAAACTGCCTCGGTTTCAGCTGCGGCTCGATCAGCTCCACGAACTGCAAATACGCCTTCTCCGCATCCGCATCGTCCGTGTGGCAGGTCATCGCGATGTACCGTCGCGAGCTTTCTTCGTTCAACCCCGCGGACAACTCCCCCCAATCCAACAGCCAGTACTCCAGTTCCGCCGCGGTCGTCAACCTGCCCAAACGCTCCTCCAATTGGTCCAACAACGGCGCAATCGCCGACCAATCATCCCACGCCACCTGCGCCGGAAGAAACCGCCGCGGCCGATAGGGAGCCAGTTCGCCAAAGGGCAGTAGACTCATCCCCGCGATCCTCACAGGAACCCGCCCCACCCCGCAAGAATCCCGTCCACACACCCTTCCCCCCATGCCGCGGCTTGGCTGTTGCCGCTCTCCCACAGCTCGGACTGAATGTCCCATGCCCTCGCGCTCCCAACCGCGCCCGCCGTCCCGACGCGAATTCCTCGGTCAGCTCGCCCAAGCCGGAATCGTCGTTTCCGCCGCCCGGCCCGCCGCTCTCCTCGCTCAGAACACCCCCGTCCCACCGCCCCAGCCCAACCCGCCGGTCATCGGCTACCCCGGTCCCTGGCAGTTCCAGCTCCCCCGCGGCTCCATCATCCTCGTCAGCGACCAGCAACTGCTCGATCTCACCGACCCCGACCGTGAAGTCGATCTCAGCCTGAGCAGCACCCCCAACAAAACCACCCTGCGTCGCCTCTGCCAGCAGCAGGCGGCCGCCGGCTCCCGAACCGTGATTCTTGCCTTCGACGAGTTCTGGTCGCAGTACCG
>CAUJJW010000279.1 GCA_963205105.1 Verrucomicrobiota bacterium
GGGTGATCCCTCAATGTTTTGAGGAATCACCCCGTGAACTCGGCATTACCCGGAGCTAGTAAAAATAGCCCTTATGCCGAGCGCGGCATAAGGGCTATTTTTACGGCTGAATCCACCCCTCAACCAGGCTCTCTGGATCGCCAGAGAGCCTATTTTTTTGGGATTGTCCGCCACGGGGCGGATGGTGCTTACCGGACGAGTGCGGATTGACGGGGTGGGTCACCTGGGAGCTACGCTCACCCTTTCCCCAGCCGGGGAAATAAGGAAACCAAACCATGATCGTTTCAGCGCAATCCATTCAAAGGGCCGGGGAAATCCTCAAGGAAATCGAGTCGCTCCAGGCCGAACTGGCCGGACTCTTCGGTGGCACGAACAGTATCGGAACTGCACCTGCCAAACGCCGGGGACGCCCGCCCGGATCGGGTTTGAAACGCGGTGGGATGTCCGCTGAAGGCCGCGCCCGCATCGCGGCCGCCGCCAAGGCCCGCTGGGCTCGCGTTCGGGCCGAGAAGGCCAAGGCCGTAAAGAAGGGCAACTGAGCCCCCTCTCCCGATTTGCGATTCAGCAAGGGAGCACCCCCACTTCAAGGGAACTGGGGGTGCTCAAGTTCGCCAAGGGAGGGGCAGGCAGCCGGAGTCGGGGAAGGGTGGAGGTGGGGCGGCTTCTTGGACCGGATGGCGAAAGCGGTTGTCAGCGGTTGTCAGCGGTTGTCATTTTCCGGGCATTCGACACCGTTGCAGGCGATTGGACCCGATTGGAACTGCGGAAGACGAATTCGCGTTCCACCCAATATTTTCGCGCTTTTCTTGAGGATTTGAAGTGGTGGGTTGGGTGGGATTCGAACCCACGACCTACGGCTTAAAAGGCCATCGTCGCAACCCGTAATGTCCGAAAACTCGAACTACGGATTCCGATGAATTCGGAATCGGTGTCCGAATGGCCCCGGAATACGCACATCCCCCACCGATTGTGTGAGTAATACACCACGACGGACCATCCGTTCCGGAGTATTGCCGCATGGACGCCACTGCAACTGGGTCAGATCGCCGGACCGTCGACGACGTGATCGGGGAGCGAATCGTGATCGCAGCCAAGCTCTGTGCCGGCGGCTGTCTCACGGTCCATGAAGCGGCGATCTACCTCGCAGTTCATGCTGAGACGATTCGGCGAGCGTTGAGGCGCGGAACGCTTAAGGGGGTGAGACCTCAAGGTTTGGGCGAATGGCGAATCGTTCCCGCCGATCTGGCCGCGTACATTGGTGTCCCGCTCGCTCACCTAGCCAGGGAGGGTGGTGCTACTCCCGGGAACCTGTTCAAACCAGGGACGGTGAAGGGGCACCAGTCCCGATAGGATGTCTCGCCGCTGAGGCAGCGCAGCCGGCAGAGGGGTCGGGGGGGCCTGCCGCGTATATTGCTTCCAAATTCGCCACCCGTCCCTCCCCGAAGATCTCTCGCTGGGTGCCAGCGCAGATCTCATCGCGGCCCTAACGCGGTCGCTGATCTGTGGCTCGAGTGCTCCATCGCCTCGATCTTTCTACGGCAACGAAGTTCCTGAGGGCATTTGGATTTGGGAACGCTCGGCACGCAATGCCGAATGGGGCGTGCCGCCCAATAGAATGATTTCGTATGGACACCGCACGGGTTCCCAGCTGGAGCCCCAACCAAGCCGCCCAGCAGAAGGGCTTGGTTTAACCTACTATCCGACGGAGGGGGCGGGGGGATTGGCGCGCTCAATTCAGGCTTTCGATGAAAAATCGGCGCTCGATGCGTGTCACCAACGCCTTCAAGAGTGGCGCAGAAGTGGCGCAGGCGTTTCGGAGGCCGATCCTCTTTCTCTTCCTAACTGCTTGATTCTGAATGGTGCGGCCGGCAGGGCTCGAACCTGCAACCTTCTGATCCGAAGTCAGAAGCTCTAGCCAATTGAGCTACGGCCGCACAGCGACGAAGCCGAGATTGTCTCCAAGGATGGGTTCGTCGCAAGCCGGTTCTCGGTCGGCGTTTTCGGCAGGCGCGCACGAGATGGTCGAGGCGCGAGGGCTCTTGTTGATCCGAGTGTTCCTTTCTTCCGTGAAATCTTGGTCGATGCATCTGAATCCCGGCCTGTGATCCATTGGAAAGTTAGCTGGAATAATCGTTTGGGGCTTTTCGAGCCAGCGTTGGCCGCTGCTGGAGAACCTCGTGAGAATCCGCTGGACGATTGCAAAGTGATATCATAGAAATATCGCCATGCGGGCGGTTTGCTCGCTCGAAGAAAGGGTCCACATGAATACCGAGAATCCGTCTCAGTCCTCAAATCGTGAACGTGCCGTGGGGGTGGTGGGTGGTTGGGGGGTGTTGCCTTTCGTGATCCTCCTGATCCCGGGAAGTATTGCGCTTCTGATCTATTCGATGGCAGCAGGCGTCCGGGATCAGGGGCATCCTTATTGGGCTGGGATGATTCTGGGAGTTTTGCTGATCCCGACCTGGATCATTCTGTTGAACGGTTTTTTCACGCTCCAACCGAACGAGGCGCGAGTGCTGGTCCTGTTCGGGGCTTACAAGGGGACAGTTCGAACCAGTGGGTTTCATTGGGGGAACCCATTTTACAGCAGCAGCAGTTTTCGCCAGGCGGTGGATTATGGGTCTCTGGGGATGGGGGTTGAGGAAACGGCCATGGCCAGGAAGCGCGCTGCGGCGACGGATCCGCATCGGCGGAACAAGGTTTCGTTGCGTACGCGGAACTTCAACAGCGAGAAGCTGAAGGTGAATGACAAGCGCGGGAATCCGATCGAAATCGCCGCCGTGATTGTTTGGCGGGTTCAGGACACCGCCCAGGCGATGTTCGATGTGGACAACTATGACAATTACGTCCGCGTTCAAAGCGAGTCGGCGATTCGCCATCTCGCGAGTTGTTATGCCTACGACCAGGGCGACGACAGCACGGTGGACGAAGTGAATCTGCGGAGCGGGGTGGAGGAGGTCTCGGCGGCGTTGCGCACCGAGTTGCAACAACGTCTGGCCAAGGCGGGGGTGGCGGTGGATGAGGCGCGTCTCACGCATCTGGCGTATGCGCCGGAAATCGCCCAGGCGATGCTTCGACGCCAGCAGGCGGAGGCGGTGATTGCGGCGCGACAGAAGATCGTGCATGGCGCGGTGAGCATGGTGGACATGGCGTTGAAGGAACTGGCGGAGCGCCACGTGGTGACGCTCGACGACGAGCGGAAGGCGGCCATGGTGTCGAATCTCCTGGTGGTGCTCTGCGGTGAATCCGAGGTGCACCCGGTGGTCAACACGGGAACCCTGTACACATGAGCGCAACGATCACGCGATCGATGGAAGCAGAATGCGGAAGCGGCGTGGGCCGACCGAGTTGTTACGGGGCCCCGTGGGCGCGGGTTCAGAAGTGGGTCAGTCTGCTGGTGATCCTCGTGCTGGGCTACGGTGCCTGGATCGTGGCTGGGGTGGCGCCGTCAGGGACGGGGCGGCAAGTGGCGATCGCCTCCTTCGTGGTCGTGCTGGCGGCGGGTCTGATGTCGGTCGTTCGTGGGTATGAAGTCACCGACCACGAGGTGGTGGTGCGGCGTTTGCTCTGGCGCACACGGTTCCCGGTGGCGGGGTTGCTGGAAGTTCAGGCCGATCCAGGACTCACCCGAGGTTCACTCCGCCTGTTCGGCAACGGAGGGTTTTTGTCGACGACCGGCGTTTTTTGGAATCGGCGCCTGGGTCGGTATCGGCTGCTGGTGAACGACATGTCTCGGGCCGTGTTGTTGCGCTACGCGGATCGTCGGGTGGTGGTGGCTCCGGATCAACCGGAGCGCTTTGCGCAAGAGGTTGCCCGACGTGCGGGGTTGCCCTTCTGACCATGGCTGAACGCAAAGCATTTCTGCTTCGGATCGACCCGGAAGTGTGGGCCGAACTCGAGGCGTGGGCGCAGGCCGAACTGCGCAGTGTCAACGGGCAGATCGAGTTCGCCCTGCGTGAGGCGTTGCAGCGTCGACGGGGGCGGACCAAAAAAGCGTCTGGGTCACCTGGAAAGGCTGAAGAAACGCCCCCCGAGCGACCGCCTTCGCCGTCATGAGTGGACGAAGGCGGCCGTGGGGTTGTGGAGGAGGTCCTGGGTGCGGCGGCGTCTCAATCGTGATGCCGAACAGCAAACCCCCCGAAGGGCGCACCGGCCGCAAACCACGGGTGGCGGCGCGGGTTCTCAGACGGTCTTGAACAACTCGGCTTTGGGCGCGCGGACTTTGGCGAGTGTCGCATATTTATCGCCGCTGGACCGGTAACCGAGGGTGCACGCGACCGCCGCGGTGAGACCTTGTGCCGGGAGGTCGAGGATTTTGTCGAACTCGGCAGGGACGAAGCCCTCCATGGGGCAGGCGTCGACGCCGAGCAAGGCCGCGCTGGTGAGCAGGTTGCCGAGGGCGATATAGGCTTGGCGGGCTGCCCAGTGAGGGGCGAACGGTTGGAATCCTTCGCTGAGCAGCATACCGGTCATCATGCCCTTGTAGCCACCGAGGGACTCGACCGGAACCCCGCGAGTGGCGGCGATGCGGGCGATGAAGCCATCGATTTCGGTGGCCGTGACGCTGGTCCGGGCGGCGAAGACCACCAGGTGGGAGGCGTCCACGATCTGGGCTTGTCCCCAGGCGTGCGGCAGGAGGCGTTCACGTGTTGCGCGGTCGTTCACGACGATGAATCGATACGGTTGAATGCCGAAGGACGACGCGGAGAGGACCAGGCTGTTTTCAAGAGCGGACCAGGTTTCGGCCGGGATTTTGCGGGTCGGATCGAAGGCTTTGGTGGCGTAACGCCATTGAAGCGCTTCCAGGAGTTGGGAACTGGGGATGGGTAGGGAGGTCATGGGAGTTGGTGTCCGGATGGTTTGTGGGTGATCGGTTTTGGTTTGGGATTAGTTCAGGTCGAAGAGCAGGACTTGAGCCGCGTGGGATGCACTCAGGCGCAGCGAGGTTTCGCCAGAAACGGAGGCGCCGTCGCCGGCGGAAAGCGGCAGTCCGTTGAGCGTTACCGAGCCGGTGGCGACCTGGAGCCATGCGTGGCGATTGGGTGCCAGCGTGTGGAGGACGTTCTCTCCGCTTTGAAGGCGTCCGATCCAGAGATCGGCATCCTGGTTGATCGCGATGGAATCCTCGCGGCCTGAGGACGACGCCACGAGTTGGAGGCGTCCGGTCGGAGCGTCGCCGAGGGACTTCTCCTGGTATCGTGGGGGAAGTCCGGTGCGGTGGGGGCGAATCCAGATCTGGAGCAGGTGAACAGGCTCGGTGGGCGAGGCGTTGAATTCGCTGTGTTGAACCCCTGAACCGGCGGCCATGTATTGGACATTGCCGGGACGGATCACGCTGCCGTTGCCCATGGAATCGCGATGCTGGAGCGCGCCCTGAAGCACGTAGGTGATGATCTCCATGTCCCGGTGAGGGTGGGTGGGGAATCCGCCACCGCCGGCGACCACGTCGTCGTTGATCACGCGCAGGGAGCGGAAGCCCATGTGGCGCGGGTCATGGTAATCGGCGAAGGAGAATGAGTGCGCTGTCTTGAGCCAGCCGTGGTCGGCTTGGCCGCGGTCGGCGGCGCGGCGGAGGGTGATACCTGTCGAGGGGGCGACGGTCAGGTTCGTTGTCATGTTCTAACCGTGGCAAGGACGATGCCAGAAGTTCATCGCCGGGGCGATGAATTCATAACGTATTTGCAAGGAATGCTTTGTAGCAATGAATCGTTGGTTCGGTGCGATAGCGCGTTTACGTTGAAAAACGCTTTTGAGTGCTATGAAAACGCATTTGCGTTGCGCTCCTGACTTCATCCAGCGTTGAGCGGTGAATAGCGAGGATGACAAAGGGACAGGCAGTTGGGGTGATGACGACAAAGGGACAGGCAATTTAAGGGAGCATGACAAGGGGACAGGCACTTGGGCAGGGGTAGGGCCTATCGACAAAGGGACAGGCAATGGATCGGTGGCAGGGGGATACGGGGCAACCCACGACGGGACCGGCGAGCTGCTGGAACTTGGCGCGGGGTTTTATCGGTCCGTTTTGGAAAGCCTGTCGGAGGGAGTGATCATCACGGATCGGGAGAGCCGGGTGCTGTTTGCCAATCGGCGGATGGAGGAGATGACGGGGTGGACCCCTGGGGATTTGGTGGGGCGAATCAGCTATGAAGTGCTGGCTCCTCCGGAGCTGTGGGCCGCGATGCGGCGGCGGTTGGAGGAGCGATTGGCTGGGGAGGAGGAGGCTTACGAGAATGAGTTGGTAAGGAAGGATGGGAGTCGGCACTGGATCCAGGTCCGGGCTTCGCCTTATCGGGATTCGGCGGGGAGGATACAGGGGACGATTGGGGCGATGAGTTGCATTCAGCGACAGAAGGAACTGGAGCAGGAAAACACGCGATTGCTGGACGTGTTGGCGGCGGAACGGGGGTTTCCGGACATCGTGGGGAACAGTCCGGCGCTGCGGAAGGTTCTCGAGCAGGTGACGATGGTGGGTGCCACGGATGCGAGCGTGCTGATTCTGGGAGAATCGGGTACGGGCAAGGAGTTGGTGGCGCGGGCGATCCATGAGGCGGGATCGAGGCGGGAACACCCATTGGTACGCGTGAACTGCGCGAGCATTCCGAAGGAGTTGTTTGAGTCAGAGTTCTTTGGCCATGTGAAGGGGGCTTTCACTGGGGCCATCCGGGATCGCATGGGCCGGTTCGAGATGGCGGATCGGGGCACTTTGTTTCTCGACGAGGTGGGGGAAATCCCTCCCGACCTTCAGGCGAAGCTGCTGCGGGTGTTGCAGGAAGGGACCTTGGAGCGGGTGGGGGAAGAACGGACCCGCCGGGTGGATGTGCGGATCATTGCGGCGACGAATCGGGATCTCTTGGCGACGGCGCGGTCGGGGGCCTTCCGCCTGGATTTGTATTACCGGCTGAGTGTCTTCCCGATGGAACTGCCGCCATTGCGCGAGCGTCGGGAGGACATCCGTCCCCTTGCGGAGCATTTCCTGACCCAAGTGAGAGGGAAGTTGGGAATCCGCCGGCTTCGAGTTCCGGCGGAGCAATGGGCACTTCTCGAAACTTACGACTGGCCTGGGAATGTCCGCGAACTTCAAAACGTGATCGAGCGTGCGGCGATTTTGGCACGCTCGGGGGAGGTGAGTTTCGAGGGATTGCTCCAGGAGGGCGCGCGAGCGGGGGAAGAGTCGGCTCCGATGGCTTTGCCGGAGACGATGGGTGAAGTTACCCGACCGGCGACACTGCAGGGGCTGCGAGAAGCGGAGCGGGAGATGGTGGCGCGGGCCTTGGAGGCTTCGGGGGGGCGGATCTATGGGGAAGGTGGCGCGGCGGAGCGATTGGGGCTGCGTCCGACGACGCTCACTTCGAAATTGCGGCGATGGGGTTGGGAGCGGGGTAGGTGGCAGGCGGGTCCAAAGCGGCGTGGGGCGGCCGGACCTTGAGAAGGTGGCAAGGCTGCGAGGGACGGGCTTGGCGAAGGGTGGAAGCGTGGAAAGCAGCCCGAAAGTTTTGACACATCGACGTTGGGGCCTAGCCTAGCTCGCAGCGACCCCTCTTACGGATCATGAGAATTGGCATCAACTCCTTCCTGTTCGTTTCACCGTTCACCACCGAGAGCGTGAAGCTCTTCCCCAAGTTCAAGAAATGGGGTTTCGACACGGTGGAACTGCCCATCGAATCGCCGGAGCACATTGATCCGGCCAAGGTGAAGGCCGCTGCGGACAAGGCGGGTTTGGCGATTGGCAGCGTGTGCGCCTGCATGGGACCTGGCCGGGATTTCCGCGGTTCGGCGGCCGACCAGAAAACGGCGATGACCTACTGCAAGACGCTGATCGACCAGATGGTGGTTCTGGGTTGTCCCTCCCTGATCGGGCCCGTTTATAGCGTGGTGGGTTTGATTGGTGCGCACGACGATGCCGAGAAGAAGGCGCAATTCGCCTTGGTGGTGAAGAACCTGAAGGAATTGGCGGCCTACGCCGAATCCAAGGGCGTTCAAATCTGTGTGGAACCGCTGAACCGGTTTGAGACGGATTTCCTGAACACCTGCGACCAGGCATTGAGGCTGCTCAAGGCGGTGAACAGCCCCGCCCTGAAGCTGCACCTCGACACGTTCCACATGAACATCGAGGAAAAGAACCAGGCGGCGGCGATTCTGAAGGCGGGGCGGCATCTCGCCCATTTCCATGCCTGCGGCAGTGATCGCGGCACGCCGGGTAACGATCACATCGACTGGAAGCCGATCGTGGCGGCGCTGAAGAAGGTCAAGTACGACGGCGATGTGGTCATCGAGAGCTTCACCACCGACGTGAAGGTCATCGCACGCGCAGCAGCGATTTGGCGGAAAATGGAGCCCACCCGGGACGAGATCGCGACCAAGGGGCTCGCGAATCTGAAGAAATTCTTCAAGAAGCGGGCGTGAGTTCCCGATCCTGTGTCCAGGCATCATGTCGTTGCACCCGGTAGCCTCCCATTGCGAAAGCGTCCTGACCCTGGACGTTGTTGGAACGTCGGTTCGTATTCTGCTCGATGGCAAACAGACCCACGGGGCGTTTGCGCTGGTCGAGATGATCGGGCAGCCGGGCGATTCGCTGCCTCCTCATGTGCACACGCGTGAGGAGGAGACCTTCCATGTCCTGGAAGGCGAACTCGAGATGTGGTGCGGAGGGCACACCACGATCCTGCGGACCGGGGACACCTTCTTTGCACCGCGCAACATTCCGCATTCGCCCAAGTTCATCGGAACTCAGGCGGCGCGGGTGCTGGTGACGCTCACGCCGGCCGGTTTTGAGCGATCCTTCCGGGATCTGGATGCGGAATCCTCAACCGGGCCGGTGTCGCCGGAGCGGGTTTCCGAGATCGTCCAGCGCTACGGTTGCTCGTTTGTGGCGTCGTGAGGTTGGGAGTCCTTTAGGATCTCGGTCGCGCGTGGCGCGTCGGCATCGGCGACTTGAAGTCGAACGCCGGCCACCATGGGGCTCTCGTACCCGAGGAATCCCCCGACGGCTTCGTCGGGCATAAAGACCGAAATTCCGGCCGCCTCGATGCGGCTCCGGGCGATGTCGGCGTCCTGTTGCCTTCCAAAAGTGGCGATGGTGGTCATCGGGGAGGGAAGTGGGTTGAAGATGCGATCGTTTACGGCGTCCGAATCCGAAGACGAAAGAAGGAGTGGGTGGTTTCTGCATCCATGGCTAGGCGGAATCCGCCGAATCGTGGCGTCCATCCCGTCTCAAAAGGGATGATGTTCCAGGTTCGAAGGTCCAATGAGGTTTCCGCCTCGAAGGGCAGGTCCCAGCCGACAGGAATCGTGAAGTTCCACCAAGGCTTGCCTGCACCGTCGATTTGGAGGGTTGGCTGGGTCAAGGGTGGAACCGAAGCCTCCTGAATTCGGAACTCAAGGTTTCCTCCGAAACCGCTGAATCCGAACCCTCCGATGTGGAACACCTCCCCGGGTTCCGCCCGGAACAACGCGGGATCGATCTCCGCCACCGCGATGGGAATCGAGCCAACCGCGTAGGCGCCGCGGTAAACAGCGATGGCCGAATCCGTCATGGTGGTGGTTCGCAGGGCCCAGATTCCGGCGGCCGGTGCCTGCCATTCCCACCAGACGGTTTGCCGCGGCAGGCGAGTGATTCCGCCGGGCAGGGATTGGGCAGCGAGAAGGGCTTCTTCGGGTAGGGCGGAGGCTCCCGCCGTCCGTCCAGTCACGCGGACGGGTGACGTGGGTAGGATGATGCGTTGGCTCCAAAGATCGTTGGCGGGTGGCGGGGTCAGGTGCGCGTTCAATTGGGCGCGCCCCGTGGTGCTCTCGGGGCCGTCCATTCGGATCCACACCTCGGAATCGGTGACCTCCGCCCAGACCTCGTTGGTGCCGTGGACGTGGTGCTGAAGGATGGGCAAGTCACCGGAGGTTCCCAGGCGTCGGAACACGGAAAAGATCGGGGCGAATGTTGGAATCGGATGCAGGTCCGTGAACTCGGCCCCACACGGTCCAAGGTAGGTGGTGGTAATGCTCCCCCCTGTGGAGAGACCGCCGGGAGGAAGCACCTCCACACCAGGTTCCGCGAAGCGGGTGGGCTCGTTGGTGGTGATCTGAATCAGCCCCGAATTCGGAAGAAGCCAGCGGTACCATAGGGAACTCGTTCCCGAGAGTCCCGGAGCAACAGGGTCCAAAGGCGAACCGGTGGCACCTTCGTTCGACGCGAGCCACGAACCGCCTTCCCCGGTGATTTCGACAGGCGCGGACAACAGATCGTTGGCGGGGGCCGGTGTGAACTCCAGTTGGGCATGGAAGGGCTGTGACCGATCGAACCCGGGAAACGCGTCGACTTGGAGGAAGTACGACTCTCCGGCCTGAGTGTCCCATTCGGTCATGGCTCTGGCGTGCCAGAACCGGGTGCATTCATTGCCCAACTCAGTCGCCGAAGACGCGATCGAATCCAGCTTGTCGAAAGTGGTCCGCCGGTACGCGACGACCAAGGGCGCCTGGTGGGTGTCGAGGATCCGGATTCGCGCCGTTCCAGGACTGGGGGCAGTCCAGGTCCACCAGAGTGTTCGGCAAGCGGACGATTCATGCGCACGGGGTTCGCCTGGTTCGGATGTGGCCATGGCAAGCGAGGCCTCAAAGGCTGGAGATGCCAGGTCCATGACCTTGCGGGATGAAAACCTGTCGTTGGAGGCGGGCGTTCCCAGGATGGGCTCGAATGACGCGGAGACAGGACGTGGCGATGGCGGGAGCGGCTCCTGCGAGATGAGGGAGGTGCCATTCGTTTGAACGCCATCGAGCCGGATCCAATAGGTGGTTCCAGCAGCCACAGGAAACGAACCACGAGGATCGGGTGCCACGGAAGGTCCTCCAAATGAGAAACCGCCGACCGCAATGGGACGCAGGTAGGTCTCGGTCAGAACCTTCCACTGGGCTAGGCCGTCCAGGGTCAACACCGAGACATCGACTGGGTTCGCGCTGGCCGAAGTGTCCCAGCCCACGAGGCCCTCTTGAAGGGCGGTCCAGCGCCACCAGACGGATTGGCCGAGCTTGTTGGGATGGCTCGGTTCGAAGGGTTCGCGGGTGGCTTCGGCCAGATCGGCAGCCAGAGCGAACGTGAAGCCTAGGGCTTCGACTGCACCGATGACGTTGTCGTGGGCCGGAGCAGCGGCTCGGATAGGGAGAGAAGTGAGACCAGCAAGCACCATGAGGACGAGGACCGGAGAGTGCCATTTGAGGCGGCCGGTATTGGGAGCGGAGGTGCGGAGCATCGGGAACGGAGACTCCTAGGAATCGTGCGGTTTGTCAGGTGCCGTCGGATGGAGTCTACGTGGGGTGGAGGCGGCTGAGATTCGCTTCGTGCTGCGCCCCGGACCACCGGTGTTGTGCACGGACCTTGGGTATTGGGGGCGGGCACGGATTGTTTTGGCGGGTAAGGGGTGGTTCCCTTGGGCATGCCGAAGCCGTCGGAACGTGTGACCGCGGTCCAGTTGCCCATTATTCCGCAGGTGGCGGAGTGGATACGTTCGGCGCCTGGAACGCTTTCGTTGGGCCAGGGCGTAGCTGGCTATGCACCGCCCGCGGAGGCCTGGGAAGAAATGGAACGTCTGCGACGGGAACCGTTGTTAAACCGGTACCAAGCGGTGGACGGGTTGCCGGCGTTGACGGACGCGTTTCGCATCACGCTGGCGCAGGTCCATGGGCTGGAGGTTGGTGCCGGACGGGCGCTGATGGTGACCGCGGGAGCGAACGCGGCGTTCCAGCAGGTGATCCTCGCCATCTGCGATCCCGGTGATGAGGTGATCTTGCCGGTGCCCTACTACTTCAACCAGGAGATGGCCCTGGTGTTGGCGAACGTTCGTCCGGTGCTGGCGCGGGTGGGGCAGGGGTACGCTTTGGATGTCGAAGCAATCGAGCGGGCCATCACGTCGCGGACCCGGGCGGTGGTGACGGTGTCGCCCAACAACCCCTCGGGTGCGGTTTATCCGGAAAGCACGCTCCGGGCGGTCCAGGCGTTGTGTGTCCGCCGGGGTTTGTACCACATCAGCGACGAGACCTACGAGGCGTTCACCTTTGGCGGAGTTCGGCATGTTTCGCCAGGCGCCTTTTCGGGCTCGGAAAACCACACCATCAGCCTGTTTTCGTTTTCGAAGGCTTACGGATTTGCGAGCTGGCGGATCGGTTGCGTGGTGTATCCGGAAGCCCTGGCAACCGGAATGCGGAAGATTCAGGACACGCTGTTGGTCTGTCCGCCGGTGGTGTCGCAATTGGCGGCGGTGGGCTGTCTGAAAGCGGGCCGGGAGTGGTTGGCGGGACGACTCGAAGAAGTGACGCGGACGCGCGCCAAGGTCCTGCAAGGGTTGGGAGCAATTCGTGATTTCGCGGAATGGGGGCCGTCGGATGGAGCATTCTACGTTCTCTTGAAGCTACGGGAGCGCGTGGACGTGGTGGAATTGACGCGTCGCTTGATTGCAGAACATCGGGTGGCGGTGATTCCGGGCACGGCATTCGGGGTGAACGACGCAGCTTGTCTGCGGGTGGCGTATGGCGCCCTGACTCCGGAGACCGCGGGGGAAGGTGTGGGCCGCCTGGTGGAGGGTTTGAGGGCGCTTATCCGCCGATGAGCAGCTCGGGGCGTTCGGCATCCTGACCGGATTTGAACCGTGGGAAGGCCTTCAGCGAGATCGAAATCGCGATGGTGAAATCGTCATTGCCTCCGAACACATCTTCCCGGAACCGGAGGGTGACGGCGGCTGTGAGGCTGCGCAGGTCCCGGTACACCGTGTAGTACTGCTCCTGGAGGACGGCGTCGCGGATCTCGTAGTAATGGGAGGTTCTGAATCCCCAGTTCTCGGTGAAGCGGAGGTACAGCCGGGTGCCAATCAGGTTGCCACCCCGGCCGAGATCGACGTCGTCGCGGGTGTAACGGTGGGTGACGCCGAGGGACCAATCGCGGCCCGGCTTGAAGATGGCCGAGGTCTGGGACTCGCGGAGCAGGGCGTCGTTGGGGTTGACGCGCATTTCGGAGTTCAACGTCAGCCAGCGACGGGGTTTGAAGTCGGCCTCGGAATAGACGTCGCTGAAGGTTTCCTGATCTTGGCGGGGATCGAGGCGCCAGTCGGTGATGACGGCCCAGTCGAGCAGGTCCTCGACCTGTCCGTCGCGTTTGGTCTGGAGCTTGTTGCGGACGCCCAGGCGGAGAGTGTTCTGACTGTCGATGGAGTCGATGGAGTTGTAGTCGGGAAACTGGACGGGCAACGGGCGAAGGCTGGGAATCTCGGTGTCGAACTGGGGAAGTTCGAGCGGCACGGCATTGGGTTCGGGGGTGAACGCGTAGTTCACCGAGGGTTCCAGAATGTGACGCAGACCCGACACGTCCCAGAATTTGTTCTCGGCATCCTTCCAGAGCCGGTGGGCCTTGAAGGAGACTTCGGCGCCGGTGTTGACGACTCCGCGGGTTTCGGCGTCGAGACTTTCCCACCCGTCGCTATCGGTATCGCCGTAGTAGGTGAAGCGTCCACCGACGCGAGGGGTGACGTTGAGCCAGCCGAAGAAGGTCTTGGGCAGGAGCAACTGATGGAACGTGTCGGCGCGAAACGCGGAGTAATCGTTGGTCGTGCCCGGGTCGGCGAAACGTTGTCGGAACCAACCGGCGGAGTTTTCGCCTTCGTAAAAGATGGGCGATTGGCCGAGTTGCTGGCGGTGGGCGGAGAGTTTGACGTCGGGGAGGCGTTCAACGGTTTCGAAGAAGTCGTTGACCTGAACGCGGGCGAGGGTGTTGAGGGTGAAATTGGGCCAGGCCTGCTGCACCTCGAAGAAGGAGCCGGGGAGGGGATTGCGGCGGTATTCGTTCTCGAAGAAATCGCGGACGATCCACGGATCGGATTGTTTGCGAATGACGGCTTTGGCGGTGAGGTCTTCGCGCAGGGCGACGGTGTGATCGAAGCTGACGCGATACCGTTGGGGATCGATGGGCTCCCCGGTGATGGGGTCGTTTTCAGGATTCTGATCAGCGATCCAATACCCGGACAGGTTTCCTTTGCCGACGGGATCGAGGTCGTAGCGAATATCGGGACCGACACCGAGACCGCGGCGCGAGTACGGGTCGAGATTGATGGAGGCGAGTGAATTGGTTCCGAGGTCGAACTGGTAGGCGGCGCGGAGGTAGGCGCCGTAAATGCTGCGATAGCCGGGCGTCATGACCCAGCGCACGGGGTGATCGCCGAGGCGCCGGGTGTAGTAGGGGTAATAGAAGACCGGAGTGTCGCCGAGGTAGAGCGTGGCATCGCGGGCGACGATGCGGCGGTCTTCGCGGACGGTGACGGTACGGGCGCGGATGCGGTAGCCCGGTTCCGCGAGGTCGTCGGTGGTGACGAACGCGTTGGTGAGGGCGTACACGCGGTTGGTGCCCACGGGCTCGAGTGTCAGCGCCCGTTGGCCGGCGAGGAACACGGGAGGATTGCCGAGCTTGAAGTCCTCGGCGCGCATGGCGCCGGTGCGGAAGTTGTAGAACAGCCGTTCACCGGTCCAGGTGGTCCCTCCGCGCTGAAGGCTGACGTTGCCTTCGGCGAGGGCCTCGCCGAGGTTCTGGTCGAGGCGGATGTATTGGGCGGCGAGGGTCGCGTCCTCAAAGATCACCTGCACGCCGTTGGTGGCGACGATGGTCCCGGTGCGCAGATCCAGGACCGAGCTTGAATCCGGATTGAGGGGGCGGACGTCGATCACATCCCGGGAAGTCGGGGCTGAGGAGTCATCGACGGTCGGTTCCTGGGCGGTCGCCGCGACGATCCCGACGAGGAGGCAGGCCGAGTATCGCAGGGCGCGGAGAACGTTCATGAACCGCCGTGAGCGAAGCACATTCACGGCGGTGGTGCCAAGGGACGACTTACTTCACCACCGGGCGAAGCAGAATGTTCCGATAGTCCACGGCCTCGTGGTCGCCCTGGAGGTAGATGGGGCCGGGACGGAACTCGTCGGACCACAGGGCGCCGCCGGTGCAGCCCAGGACGGGTTGGTTGTCGATGATCTTCACGCCGTTCAGGATCACCGTGACATGGCGGTCCACGAGGGTGATGTCGAAGGTCTGCCACTCACCAGGGGCTTTGGCCGGATTGGAGGTCGGGGTGATCCGGCTGTAGACGCCGCCGATGCCGTGGGAATCCGGGGAGCGGTTGAACGAATCCGCCACCTGAACCTCGTAGATGCCGCGGAGGTAGATGCCGCTGTTGCCTTTGGCGGGGACTTTGGCTTCCAGGGTGATCTGGAAATCCTCGAATTCGCGGTCGGTGCGGATGTTTCCGTAATGCTTGCCGGACGATTTGTCGGGTCGATTGACCAAGGTGCCGTTCTCGACGCTCCAACCATTGGCGGCGCTGGGCTCGATCAGTCGCCATCCCGAGAGATCCTTGCCATTGAAGAGGGGGATGGGTGCACCGAACTTGACCTGGCTCAGGTCGGGTCGTGGCGGGAGGGCTGGGATTCGTTTTCCTGAGAAGTTCTCCTGGCGAAGTCCGGTGCCGTCCTCGCGGGGATTGAACTGCATGAACTCGATGGTGTCGCCGTCGACGCGCCCGGCGAGCAGTTCGGTGAACTGCTGGGTGCGGACGACCTTTCCGTTGGCGTCGGTGCGTTTCACCTCGCGGACGCGGGTGACGTGGAGGGTGTCGTCATGGAAATTGACGGAGGCAACGGGAACGACGCTGCCGCCGCCCCAGAGGATGGAACCGTCGTACCAGCCCTTTTCCTTTCGGATTTCGAGCCAGCCGGCGCCACCACCGGGGATGGTGAGGGCCCAGCGGCCGAGGAAAGCCTCCTGGGCGGAGGCGGCGGTTGCGGGGAGGGCGAGCAGGGCGAGCAGTGTGAGCCGGCGGGCGGTGTTGGATCGGGGGGAGGAACGTTTCATGAAAGGAGGATGGATGAAATGGGAGCAGGTCCGTGGAATGCGTGCGAGAGCGCACGCTAGACGTGGGGTGGGTACGGACTCAAGGCTTGGGAGGCGGGACGGAGGACGGAGGACGGATTCACCCGAGGATGGGTTGTCTCGTCACTACCTAGTCTTCTCGAATGTGAAGGAGGGTGAAATAGCCTCTAAGACGCTGAACGGACGCGCTTTAGAGGGAGATGGCGACGGATGGGGCCCTGCTCGATTTCACGCTACCGGCGCGGGCCGACTTTTGGAGAGAACTGGCGAAGGCTGAGCAACTTGCAACGAATCGAGAAAACTAGGTCGCGACGATCCGAAACCCTGCAGTCTTCTCGATTTCTGGCGAAGGGGCCAAGGGGCGGAAATTAGGAAGGCTTAACCAAACTCAGCAGGGGTCGGGACCCGGACGACTTCCTTGCCGTCCCGATCTTGGAGAATCCAGAACTCGGACTCGATCACGGGGCATGAAGCGTTCCGGGCAACCAGGTCGCGGGCCCACGACTCGGGAATCCCGTGGCCCACCAGGTGGGCAACCAAGCGCTTTTGGGTGGGGTAGGAAAGCTCGCTCACGGGATTGGGCAGCAACAAGCGCCGGCTGACTGGGCAGTCGAGCCGGCGCTTGGGTGTAGCCGGAGGGGAGCCGCAGGGCGGAATGACCTCGGCTACGCCCCTGCCGCTGGCTCTCTTGCTCCATCGAGCGTCGAGACAAATTCCAGGCCAATCCCGGTGATCGCATGAACCGCAGCCTTGCAGGCCTTCTCGAAAGCGGGGAATGGCGTCCCCTGCAACGCCTCGGAAAGCTCGATCATGGGCCCCTGGTCGTGGGGGCATCGCTCCATTGCGGCCTGAAGCCTTTCGAGCGCACGAACTGCTGATGCATAGGATTCGGGAACATCAGGTTCCCGGGTCTCGCGCTGAGGGGTCTTTTTTGTGGTCATCACGGTCTCTGGTGGATCGGGTCTTCGGGTCCGGTGATTTCGAATCACTTCCGGCCCCATCGTGTTTTGCCTCCACTGCTAGGACCCATGCCAGCAGTCGCAGGGTGACGCCTCCGCTCGGTTCCTTCTTCCCCTTGAGCCAGGCAGAAACACGAGTGGGGGTAACCCCAATCGCCTTTGCCAGCTGGCTCTTTGCTCCCGGGGAAGTTGTCGCCGCACGCAATCTCTGGATGAGATCTGGAAGCAACGGGATCACGGGATCTTTTTGGCTCTTTAGAGCCAAAATTGCAAGTGGAGAATCAGAAAGACCGGATGTGGCCTCGGCCTGCAACCCTGCCTGGGCGATTTGGGCGACAGTTCCTGGAAGCGCGAATCGGCGGGCGAGGGTTTCATCGTATCCCGCGGCAACCGCCAATGCGTACCGATAGAAGGCAGATCTGGACATGCCCAACTCTGTGGCGCGACGCAACAAAACTGCCTGCAGGGCGATCGGGAGGCTGAAGCACTCAACGCATTGGTCTTTGCTTCGCCGGGTTGCCACGCGAAGACGATACAGACGGGAACTTCTCCGCTCTACCTGATAGTAGTTGCGGGGTCTATATAATGCCGTTATACAAAAGGGCGCTTTGGAGCCAACTTCGCCAATTCACTCAGCCCGAAAGGCACAAATCGGCGTCGTAGTCCCCGTAGTCCTCGCAGTCCTTAGACGGCGCGATGGGGAATGCCGTAGGAAATGAACATGCGAAGTTCGCAACACCCGAAAAGCAGCCGGCCCCGCAAGAGCCCCATCCGAGGGATCTCCCGGGACGCGGCTCGGCTAGGGGTGTCCCGTGAATGGCTTCGAAAGGTTCTGATCGGCGAAGGAGTCAGTGCCCCCTTGCTCAAGCGCTACCGGGGTTTACGCCCAGAACAGAAGATCCCGCCCAAAGTCCTCCAAAAATATCCCGCCTGATATGATTCCAACCGCATCGCAGACACACTCCCAAGTTTCGATCACGACCCCATCGCTGGACAACGCGATCAAGGGCTACAACCTCGAACGGGACCCGCGCAAGCGAGGCATCATCTACGCCCACTCGATTCGTCCCCAGATCGATGGCGGGGCGGAGATCAAGGGCGCGAACACCTTGGGAACAACGGCAACCGATCTGGTGTCTCAGCGCACGCTGGATCTCCTGGTGGAGAAGTTCCCGGAACTCCGGATGCTGGCTTCGGACTACTCGGACGAGCCCGCTAAGTTCGGGAAAAAGGTCATCGTCCATATCGTGACCCCTCCGACTGCGGGGACATATCACATGACCGACGGATACGTTTCCCAGCCGGCAGTCTCGGCGGATAAAGAGGTAACGATCGACCGTCACAAATTCGTCCAGCATGAATTTCATGCGGAGGAACTCTCCGGGTCGATGGTGAATCTCTTCGAAACGCACGCGCCGGCAATGGCCTATGCTCTTGGGTTCGAGCTGGTCACCTTCCTTTACGCCCTGGTCACACCCGCCAATTTCCCCAACGAAACCGTTCGCACGCTCGCGAACTTCGACCGTACCGGGGTCATCGAAGTTGGGACCAAGCTCAATCTGCGCAAGGTGGGCGCCACGGAACGCGGAATGATCCTGACTCCGACCTATCACGGGCAGCTTTTCGAGGATCCTGCCATCGTCACTCTGGCAGCACAGCAGCAGTCCGATATCCTCACCCGGGGTCGACTTCCGAACGTTCACGGCTTCGAAATCGCGGAAGGCCACTCCCTTCCCGAGGGTGGAAACCTGGTCGGATTCGGGTTTCGAAGAGACGCCATGGCGATCGCAGTCCGTCTCCCGAACGATTACGTCAATGCGCTCCCTGTAGGCACCAGTGGCGGGGTCTCGACGGTCATCACGGAACCCAACACAGGGCTCTCTGTGCAGAAGGTGGATTTCGTCGACCACAAGCTCGGGCGCTGCTTCTCACGCCTCGCCTGGATGTATGGCGCCGATGCGGCTCGGCCGGAATCACTGCAACGCATCGTTTCCGCGCCCAGCGCCTAAAGCGAAACCGCCCGACGCTAACCGCCCCCCGAAAAATGAAAGCGAACCCAATCAATCTCGCGGGACTGCTCAGCCAAACCAAAGCAGCCGCGTCACAGACGGCGCCGGATCTCGAAGCTGCCCGGAAAATCGAATCCGAACTTGCCGCCAAGCACGCGCTCCACTTGAAAGCCGAAGGCTTGGCCAGCGCGTTGGCCTCGGCTGAAGAAGACTATAACAACTTCGAGCGGCGTCTGGATGAATTGTTCTCCGAGGAAAACCGAAACAAGGATCTATCGGACCTGATTCGCTGCATCGGTGGCGCATCATCGAAAACTTGGGAGATGGTGAGCGCGCTCGCCGCGTATGAACAGATGCAGAAATTCAAGCCGATGATCCTGAAGAAGTATCGGGAAGAAACTGTTGGCCCGGCCGAGGAATCGATTCGGGAGTTCGCCAAGAAAAACGGTCTCAATTTGTAGAAGCCTTCCGCACACGTGGGATTGTCCGCCTGCCGTGTGCTGTCCCTCAGTTGAATTGTTCGTTCATGTACTGAGGCTCTAGGCCGGCCCGGCTGATCTTTCAGTCAGTCAGCTGGGCCGGCCAACGAGCCAGAAGAGAACAAGGTCATTCGATGGCGATTCACGGCGCATCTGGATTCATAGAGCAACCCATGTCCCGGCAATGGGATTGGACCTCTGGGGCGTTGCACGTCCGCAAATGGGAAGGGCCAAGCTCAGGGCTTCAAGACTTCATCTTATATGAGCTGCCAGGCGGTTGGCACCGCTTCGAAATCGAGGACGACACCGAATTCGCAGAGATCGTAGTGAGCTACGCCTCAAGCGGGACCGATGGGGTAGGCTCAGAAGCGTCTGATGGTCTGGTTCAACTTTGGTGGGAGCTGGACGGCAACGACATCGAGAAATCGATCTGGGAACATCCCAAAGTTGTCGCGAGAACCAAGGAATACAGTGTCAGCCAGATGGCCAGCCTCCGAGAGTACTTCGAGACGGTGATGGATGGCACGGCAACATCATCATGGGCCGATCCCCTTGGGGGAAGCCCTGAGAATACCGATGTCAACAGCGCGATGCTGTTGCTGGCCCGTGGGGTCGAATCTTTCACGGTTTCCCAATACGTGCTTCGGAAGTCCCAAGTGGTTCGCCAAGGCACAAGCCTTAAGGCGTCACACTCCAACATTAACAAGATCTTCTCCTATGCTGCCCTGACGGCTGCGGAACCAACGCTCGCCTCCTACCATCTTGTTGATGCTCCGGGCGTGAACACTTTGAAGTGGCTGAAGCGAACTCCCGACGTCAGACCAGCGCAAAACGGGATGTTCGAGATCACCATTGAGTATTGGGGAGCAGATTCTTGGGAACCGCTGCTTTATGACACGGTTCCGGATCCAACCCCTTGAGATGTCGCTCATGCATCTCATTTTCCAGCTTTCGGCAAATCACGGGCCTTCAACCGCTCGCGCGGACCGAGGTCGATGCGGTCCTTGGACGACACGCGAGATCGGGCCAATCCGTGATTTGCCGTTCTTTTTAAGATAGCGCGAGCCCTTCGCCTGCCCCCAGTCCATGAAAACCGCATCCCTCAAGTCGACTTATCCAGATCACGAATCCGTTCGTCTGGAAAGGATTCACGCCGTCACTCGAAGACTTCAGGAGGCTCTAGACCGGGCTTACGCGATCCGCTCAGCGCTCCAGATCCAAGCCTCAGGCGGAACGCTCACCAGAGCCGCCAATGCGGTTGGAACGGACGCAGCGACTCTGCTGAGGTGGATCCGACAGTTCGAAACCCATGGGGCTGCCGGACTGCTGGATGGACGGGTTCGGTCGGGTAGGCGGAAACGCTCCCAAATGCCTCAGGACGATTTGGTGGGTATCAAGGCCCTCGGGCTGAACAAACTCCCGGCGTCCGCTTATAGCAGCAGCGGCAAGGCCATTCCCGAGGTCCATTCTGAGGATGGAACTGCATGAATCCGGCCAGGCCCATGGATTGGACTCCGGATTTGCCCTTGGCGCGGTGGGCGCCGGAGGATCTGGCGTACGCTCAGCGACTTCATCGGGCATTGGCCCCGGCTTGGTCGCGATTCGCGGATCGTTCCATGGGTGGGGGGGAGGTCGAGGCTCTGGGGTGCGCCGACTATCGGCGCGAGTTTGGGCACCACATTTCTCCCCGCCATTGGCGCCGCCTGGTTGCAATGGTTCGGGCACGTGGAGGCGGGCGGGGGGCTGACCTGGATCCGCTGACAGTCTACCAGCCAAAGAGGCTCAGCCGGACCGGGGCAAAGGTGCCGCAGGCATCCGGCGCAGTATCGGCAGCGAATCCAGAGATGGAACCTCTGGTTTCCGCTATTCAAGGGGTGAACGACATCGGGAACCTGTCCCCTGATGAAAGGGCGTTTCTTTGGGGGCGAGCCTTCGAACATTTCGAAGCAGGGATTGCCGGGGGCAAATCCCGGCTGGCGTGGAAACGGGCAATCCTTGGATGGCTCCACGTCAACGTTGGGAGCCTCGCAGGCACGCTCCCGAGTCTTCGGCGCCTTTGGGACGTGAAGCACCCGCTTTGGCTCAATGCCGAGAAGAACCCGAACGCCCTTCGAGACAAGCGGGCGGTCGAGAAAAAGAAGCGCCTACCCGAGGCGGATATTCTGGTCATCCAGGCTCAAACGGCTCTCGGCTGCGGAGGGCGAACGGCGCAAGGTTTCAGGGAGGCCAGGGCCCTCGGGTTACTCTCGGAGGAAACGGCTGCAAGGTTCACGGATAGCCCGTCTCGAAAGTCCTACGTTCCCGACGCGGTTCGACGGGAAGTGCAACCGATGCTCGGGGCCCTTGCCGATCACCATCGGGGACCACGAACCGCTAAACTGAACGGGCCCTATCTCACCTTGGATTGGAGCAAGGTCTGGGCTGCGGACTGGTACACCGCCGACGATCTGACGGCCCCTGTTTACTACTGGATCGACTCGGAAAAAGGCCCCGCACTTACGCGAGGGCAAGTTCTCGCGATGCAGGACGTGAGAAGTAAGAAGATCTTGGATTTCCTGATCTTCGACGAGAAACACTATGACTCCATACGGGTCCGCCGTCTCATGAACCAGGTCTGCACCCGTTGGGGCCTTCCGCGTAAAGGGTTCCTTTTTGAGGGCGGGATTTGGGAAAACTCGAAGATCGTTACCGGGGGCCGAGGTCGTGATCCATCAAGCTGGGGAGAAATCGAAACGGGATTTCGGGCTTTGGGCCTTGAGTTCCGACATGCGCGAACTCCGCGGGCAAAGCCAATCGAGCGAGCGTTCGGAGCGCTGCAAAGCCGAATGGAATCCTTGCCCGGGTACTGCGGAAGAAACGAGATGGTGGATCGATTTGAGAGGCTCCACCAGGACAAGCTCCAGGTTGGCAGTGGGCGCAAGCACCCCGCGGAGTGTGGCTTCATGAGCGCTGACGAGTGGATGGCTGCCCTTTCGGCCATCTGCGAAGAGTTCAACGCGACGCGGTTGGAAAGCCCCGCAACGAGTGGGATGTCGCCCGATGACGCGTTTCGGATGTTCCAGGAACCCGGAAACCCTCAAGCGTCATTGCCCCCGGAAGCTCGATACCTTTTGGCGACCCATCGGAGCATTGTGAGGGTCGATAAACGAGGCGGCATCCGACTTGGACCGGGCGGACGGTATCGCTACATGAACCAGGATTCCGGGGCACTCGTTGGCCAGCAGGTCTTGGCATGGTTCGATCCTGAAGATCCTCAGTTTTGCACCGTGACGGATCTGGCGCGAAGGAACCCGATTGTCATCCCTCTTGCCCCAACGGTTCCCGCAGTCGTGGCCACCCGTGAGGAATTGAAGGCTGGCAAGGAGGCGACCGCAGGCTACGCCCGGCCGATTCGGGAGCGATACTCGAAGCTGAAGGCCGCGTTCATTCCCAAGCCTCGGGAAAATATCGTTTCTGCATCGGTTGTTGAACTCGGGCGTCAGATGCAGGAACAGAAGGACGCCCAGCGAACCGCCCAACGTGAAGTTGCTTCCCTCCGGGCCTCGGTTCGATCGGCCACGGGGAATCTGGCGCCAGATCTCGCCGATCCCCTCGCCTTGTCGTTGGCGAGGGACCCGGCCAGGGCCAAGGCCGCCCTCGAATTGCAGCGCCTTCTCGACTCGGAACCCACGTCATGAATACCCGCAGGGCAACCCAAGACTCCGCTATCCGGCAAGAGCGGTGGGCATCCTCCCCAGGGAAGGAACGGGGCTTGCTGGCCAACCTCGTTGGGATGGTGGCCTCTGGCGACCCGGACCTTGTCCGCAGGCAATTGAGATGGTGGATTCAGTCTAGGAGCTGGCAGCCTGGTGGGCTCGGTCAAGTTGCGGAGGATTTGCTTGGTCGTGGCCCGTCTCACCTTTTGGACCGGATGCCTTCGCAGGCGAGGCGGATGAAACGGATCGTTGAGCGGGGGCGGATTTTTCGCGCAGTCTGCGAGGATTCCGGAAAGGCGGGAGAAATCGTCCAGGGCGAGAATGGTCCTCCGCCTACAGCCGAGGAACTGGTCGATTGGATGCAGGGTTTCTGCCTGGATCCCGAATTCCGGCCCCACCCCAGTTTTCTTGAAGCGCTCGCCTTCATCCGGATCTCGGAAATGGATTCGAAGAAAGGGGGAGCCGCCGAGATCGGCAATCTCCGCCAGATCTGGGATGCCCTGGAGTATTGCGGGGGATCGGGGGAGCCGGTCTTGATCGAAGGTCCTACAGGCTGCGGAAAGTCCGTCGCCGCGCAGGCCTGGTGCGCTTGTTCGGGGGGGATCGGGAGATATGTGGCTACGCCTCCCGGCAACGACGTCGATTCCCTTGCGAGGGCAATCGCGACGGCGCTTGGGAGCGCTCACGGACATTCCTTCAAGAAGCGCCAAGTCGAGGAGCGATTGCGCCAAGCCTTCAGGAACTCCCCGTTGGTCCTGGTTCTGGATGACGCTTGGAAGGCTTGGCCAAGCGGGGACTGCCGGGAGGCTCACCCAAAGCGGATCCAATGGCTGGTGGACCTGATGGAGTCGGGCGTCCGGATTGCCTTTCTCACCAGTCCTCAGTGGGTGGACGGCCGCAGATCCTTCATCGCGGATACTGGGTACATGATCCAGCAATTCGACGGGCGGATCGGGCGAATTGTCGACCTCGGCAAGGTCGAATCCAAGGGAGAGCTTGAGGCCGTCGCGGCGAAGCAGCTGCCAAACGCCGATGGAACGGCCAAAGCGCTACTCGCTTATCTGGCAGGAATGGACCCGGCTGGGATGCATGCCATTCGGCACGCAGTCCGGGAGGCCGAGTACAGGGCCCAGAAAGCGGGGCGAGCGGCTCCCGAGTCCGCGGATATTCGGGAGGCGGTTGAATCGAGTCGGCAGCGAATCGCACACCAGGCGCGGCACGACGGCGCCCCCTCGGCAACGCCCCAGCAGGCGGTCCGCCGCGTCCCGGCAGCGATGGCGCCGACGCCACGGAGAACGCTTTCTTTGATTGGAGAGGATGACGGGAGTGGTCGGTGCGACTTAGCCCGGCCCGGCATCCTCTCGGTCTAGGCTGAGAGACATCAGCCCGACTAATTCTTCAGCCCCCTTAACAGGCGGGGACGCAAGGTCCCTGCCTTTTTGCTTTGGACACGCCAAACCGAGTTTGGACACGAAATCGAGAAAACTAGGTCGCGACGTTACAGGGTGGGGAATAGATGGAGCGGGCGGAGGGAATCGAACCCTCGTGACCAGCTTGGAAGGCTGGAGCTTTACCACTAAGCAACGCCCGCGCCGGGCTGCGAAGCGGTGAAATAGTGGGCCCCCGGCGCTTGCGTTGTCAATTCGCAGGATTTTAACCTTTCGGCATGCCGGACCTGCTGCTCCGCGGTGGGCGTGTCCTCGACCCCAGTCAGTCATTGGATGCGACCCTTGATGTTTTGATCCGCGGTGGACGAATTGTGGCGATTGCGCCCGACCTTTTGGACCATCCGGAAGCGCGGGGCGTTGGCGTCGTGGATGTGTCCCGTCGGGTGGTGACTCCTGGTTTGGTGGATCTGCATGTGCACTTTCGTGAACCGGGACAGACCTCCAAGGAGAACATCGAGACCGGGGCGTTGTGTGCGGCGCGGGGTGGGTTCACCTCGGTGGTGTGCATGCCCAACACCCGTCCGGCGATCGACGATCCGGCCGCGGTGGGGTTGGTGAAGGACCGGGCCCAGGCGCGGGCGTGTGTGCGGGTTTTCGTGGCTGGGGCGATCACGAAGGACATTGCCGGCGAGGAACTGGCCCCGCTGGGTTCATTGCACCGCGCCGGTGTGGTGGCGATCACGGACGACGGGAAGTGCATTCAGAACACCGACGTGATGCGTCGCGCGCTGGAGTATGCACGGATGTACGACTTGAAGGTGATGGATCACTGCCAGGACTACGATCTGGTGTCGGAAGGGGTGATGCATGAGGGCTATTGGAGTACGGCATTGGAATTGCGTGGGTGGCCGGCGGTGGGGGAGGACTCGATCGTGGCGCGCAATGTGATTCTGGCGCGGATGACCGGGACTCATATTCACTGCCAGCACATCAGTTCGCGCCGCAGCGTGAACCTGATTCGGAAGGCGCGGGCCGAAGGCGTGCCGATCTCGGGTGAGGCATGCCCGCATCATTATGTGCTGACGGACGCGGCGGTGGCGGGAAGCGAGGCGTTCTGGAAGGAGGACGGTCTATCCCTTTATTCGGCGGGACTGATGCCCGAGGGCCAGCGCCCGATCTGGCCGTCGTACGACACCAACTTCAAAATGAATCCTCCGCTGCGTTCCGCGGATGACCGGGCGGCGGTGGTGGAAGGTTTGCGTGATGGGACGCTGGATATCCTGGCGAGCGACCACGCCCCGCACTGCAACTACGAAAAGGACGTGGAGTTTGATTTCGCGCCGTTTGGCATCCTGGGACTGGAAACGCAGCTGGCGTTGGCGCTGACCGAACTGGTCCATCCCGGGCATCTTTCCCTGGCGCGGGTGGTGGAACTTTACAGCTCCCGGCCGGCAACGCTGCTGCCGTTGGTGGCGACGGAGACGGGAACGCGTTTGGGTCGCTTGGAAGTGGGAGGGCCGGCGGACGTGACGGTGATCGATCCCGACCTCGAGTGGACCTACGACGTGACGAAGACAGCGAGCAAATCGGCGAATTCACCGTTCCACCTGTGGCGACTCAAGGGGAAGGCGGTGGCGACGCTGTGTCGGGGGAGCGTCGTCTGGAGCGAAGTCGAAGGCTTGGCCGGGCCGGGTGTTTGAAGCGGGGATTAGTCGATGGCAGGAGGGTGCGACCCCGTGAATGAAACCATTATCCGCCGATGACGATGTACCGCGCTCCACGCTGGTTCAGGTGGAGGCAGAGGTTGCGGAGGTCGGCGGCGGTGGGCTCACGGGATTCCGCGGTGTTCGGGGGCGGGAGATCATCTTCCATAACCATAGGTCGGCCTCGACGTGGGAGGCGAATCGGTAGGCTCCACGCGGAACCCAAGGGACTGCGAAAGCCTTCTGCCACTCCCGCGCATTCTCCTGCGTGTAACGGCCCGCGAAGCGGTTGAAGCCATGGGTGCCCCGCAAAACCCACCTCCAACAAGCGGGATGCGCCGCGTCTGTTCGGCCGGGCCATTTTCCCGGTTGCCGCGGTGGGTGGCGTGGGGGGATGATTTCCGCTCTGCATGAACTCTCGCTCGCTCATTTTGGCCGCGGCGTTTCTCGGCGCGGCATTTCCCACCATGTCCGCGGATAAGCCCGGCTACACCGACACCCCTGTGATCACCGGCCAGAAATGGAAGGTGCACGATGCCGATCGCCCACAGCCGCGGGTGGTGGCGCCGGGTTCGACGTTCAGCCACGGGGCAACCGCACCGGCGGACGCCGTGGTCCTGTTCGACGGCAAGGATCTGTCGAAGTGGACCAAGGGCGGAGCGCCGGCTCCCTGGAAGGTCGAAGGCGGCTACATGGAAGTGATCGGCAAGACCGGTGACATCCAGACCAAGGACAAGTTCGGCAGCTTTCAATTGCACCTCGAGTACGCCACGCCGAACCCGCCGGTGGGCGACAGTCAGGGTCGCTGCAACAGCGGCGTGTTTCTGCACGGGCTCTACGAGATCCAAGTCCTCGACTGCTACAACAACCCGACCTATGCCGACGGCACGGTGGGCTGCATTTATGGTCAATGGCCGCCGCTGGTGAACGGCGCCAAGCCGCCCGGACAATGGCACAGCTACGACATCATTTTTGAGGCTCCCAAGGTCGACGGCGGCAAGGTCGTGGAACCCGCCTACGTGACGGTCATTCTGAACGGCGTCGTGACCCAGCATCGGAAGCCCATTTTGGGCCCCGTGCGGCATCGCGACGTTGCGGCCTATGAACCCAACACTCCGACGTCCGGCCCCATCGGCTTGCAGGACCACGGCGATCCCGTCCGATTCCGCAACATCTGGGTCCGGCCGCTGGGCGAATACGACAAGTAGACGGCAGGCGTCGGGCTACCGGCGGCGGCCGCCGAAAATGGACCCGAGGACGCCACGCAGGATTTCGCGGCCCAGGGTGCTGCCGACGGTGCGGGCGGCGCTTTTGGCGACGGTTTCCACCAGGGAATCCGGTTGTCGTCCGCGGGACCGGGGTTCATTCCGGGGAAGGTGGGTGGCTCCACCGTTGGTGCCCGATCGGGTCGCGGATGCCGCGCCGCTTCCAAATAGATTTGCGAAGAACCCGCCTTCCGAGGCGGGTTTTTTTGTTGGCTCACCGTCGGTGTCGGGCGTCTGGCTGAGTTTTTCGAAGGCGGATTCCCGGTCGACGACCTTCTCGTACACGCCGGCGACGATGGATGTGGCCATAAGCTGCTGACGTTGACCCGGGGTGATGGGGCCGATCTGGCTTCGGGGAGGACAGATCAGGGTGCGCTGAACCATTCCCGGCTGTCCCTTTTCGTCGAGGAACGAGACCAGGGCTTCCCCGACGGCGAGTTCGGTGAGCACCGACTGGGTGTCGAGCTTTGGGTTGGGGCGGAAGGTTTCCGCGGCGGCTCGAATTGCCTTCTGATCCTTGGGGGTGAAAGCGCGCAACGCGTGCTGGACCCGGTTTCCGAGCTGGCCGAGGACCGCATCGGGAATGTCCTGGGGATTTTGGGTGACGAAATAGACGCCAACACCCTTGGAGCGGACCAGGCGGACGACCTGTTCGACCTTGTCCAGGAGGGCTGGAGGCATGTCGTCGAAGAGCAGGTGGGCTTCGTCGAAGAAGAACACGAGTTTGGGTTGGGGAAGGTCGCCGACCTCGGGGAGGTTCTCGAAGAGTTCCGAGAGCATCCAGAGGAGGAAAGTCGCGTAGACGCGCGGGGCGAGCATCAGTTTCTCGGCGGCGAGCAGGTTGATGACGCCATGTCCCCGGCTGTCGGTTTGGAGGAGGTCGTCGAGGTTCAGGGCGGGTTCCGCGAAGAAACGGTCGCCGCCTTGCTGTTCGAGGGTCATGAGACCCCGCTGGATGGCGCCGACGCTGGCGGCGGAGACGTTTCCGTAGCGGGTGGTGAAGGCGGCGGCGTTTTCGGCGACGTAGGTGAGCAGGGCCCGGAGGTCTTTGAGGTCCAGGAGAAGGAGTCCGTGCTCATCGGCGACCTTGAAGACGATGTTGAGGACGCCCGACTGGGTTTCGTTGAGCTGGAGGAGTCGGGACAGGAGGACGGGGCCCATCTCGGAGATGGTGGCGCGGACGGGATGGCCCTGGGTGCCGAAGACATCCCAGAAGGTGACGGGGCAGCCGGAGAAGTTGAAATCGTCGAGCTTCAGCTGGCGGATGCGATCGTCGATCCTGGGTTTGGACTGGCCGGGCTGGCTGATGCCGGCGAGATCGCCTTTGACGTCGGCGAGGAAGACGGGGACACCGCGGGCGCTGAAGGATTCAGCGAGCACCTGGAGCGTGATGGTCTTGCCGGTGCCGGTGGCGCCGGCGATGAGTCCGTGGCGGTTGGCCATCTGGGGCAGGAGCAGGACATCGGATTCGCCGCGACCGACGAGGATGGGCTGGGCTTGCACGGGCGGAGTGAAGCAGAGGCGGGTTTGCGATGCAGCATGTTCATCGACAGGGGGCTGGTCATCGGGCGAAGGGATGGCTTACAAGTGCGCGATGCAATCGACGGGTTTGCGGCTGTCCACCACGCAGTGGCTGATATGTGTCATCGCGTCGATCGGCTTTGCCTTCGACATCTACGAGCTGCTGATGCTGCCGCTGGTGGTGGGGCCGGCGCTTCAGGAACTGATCGGTGCGACCCCGGGCTCCCCGGAGTTCCAAATGTGGACCAGCCGGTTGTTTTACTGGCCGGCGATCTTTGGGGGACTTTTTGGGTTGGTGGGGGGCTACCTGACCGATCGGTTGGGACGACGACGGGTGCTGACCTGGAGCATCATGATTTACGCGCTGGGCGCCTTTTTCGCCGGGTTCAGCACGTCGGTCTGGATGCTGTTGGTGTTTCGGTGCTTTGTGTTTGTGGGGGTTTGTGTGGAATTCGTTGCGGCGGTCGCCTGGCTGTCCGAGCTGTTTCCGGATCCGAAGCAACGGGAGAAGGTGTTGGGGTACACGCAGGCGTTTTCCTCGTTTGGCGGGCTGCTGATTGCCTTCGCGAACGGGCTTTGCGTTCAGTATGCGGCTCAAATGCCGAGCATCGATCTGTTCGGGTTCTTCGGCGACGGCATCAAAGATCACCATGCGGCCTGGCGGTACACCTTGATGACGGGGTTGATACCGGCTTTTCCGCTGCTGGTGATCCGGCCGTTCCTGCCGGAGTCGCCGGTCTGGCAGGCGAAGAGGACCTCGGGGACCTTGAAGCGACCGAGCCTCGCCGAGTTGTTCCAGCCGAAACTGCGACGGACGACCCTGGTCACGACGGCCATGTTTGCCATGGCCTATGGTGCGGCGTTCGGGGCGATTCAGCACATTCCGCGGATCATTCCGGGATTGGCCGAGGTGAAATCGTTGTCCCAGGCGGCGGCGGTGAAGGCGACGGAAGGCAAGCCGGAGGACCAAAAGAAGCGTTTGGGAGGCATGGCTGCTCGTCGTGCGGAGCAGGGGGTGGCGGCCAAGGTGACCAAGGTTCAGGAACTGGGTGGTTTGCTGGGACGGGCGGTGATGGCGGTGATGGCGGTGGCGCTTCTGTTGAAGGGGGGGATGAGCTTCCGAAGCCTTGCCGCCTGGAGTGTGAGTGTGGCGTGGCTGCTGGTGGAGGTGTTGTCCGATTTTCAGGGTTCCGCGGGAGACCATTTCGCCCGGGCCGGCATCGCCGTGGGCGCGGGGTTGGTGGGGGCCGGGGTGATCTATCTGCTCATTGCGGCCGTTCAGAAACTCGTCAAGCCGACGGCTGGAAATCTCATCCGGGTGTTCCAGGTGCCCGGTCTGATCGCGATTGCCATAACCTTCGCCTACGCCGCTGTGACCGGTCTGACTCCGTTGAAGATCGGCATTTTCGTGGCGGGCTTCTTCACCGTGGCGCAGTTCAGCTTCTGGGGGAATTACCTGCCACGCGCCTATCCTCTTCACCTTCGTGGAACCGGTGAGAGTTTCGCCGCGAACATTGGCGGACGCCTGATCGGGACATCCTTCGCCTGGCTGACCACGTCCCTGGCGACGACGACCGATCCGGCGCTGGCTCCGGCGAAGCTTGCGTACACGGCGGCGGCTGTGGGTGTGGCGGTGTACGTGGTGGGCTTTGTGCTGTCGTTCTTCCTGCCTGAGCCCGGTGGAGCCGAAGACTGATCTCGGCTGGCCGGGAAAGCGGGCACCAGGCGGAGCTTCGCTTCGAGTCAGGGTGCTGCCGGCTTTTCGAGCAGTTCCACCAGCCGATCGATGGCCGGATTTTCCCAGACGTTGGTGCCACCACCCGCCCAGCGAACCTCAATGCGATCGATTCGTGTTCGTTGACCCAATCCGAAGTGGGGCAGGGAGCCGAAATGACTCTGGTAGCCCCGACCGCTATGGACTTCGTCCACCTGGGTCAGGTCGCCGGCGACGACCTTGATGCGTGCCCCGACGCCATCGCGATTGCTCCGGCTTCCTCGCAGTCGCAACCGAATCCAATGGTTCTTCGCCGGGCTGTCATTCCTGAGCAGGGTGGGCTCCCTCCGGGCGTTGAGGATGACGACGTCGATGTCGCCGTCGTTGTCGAGGTCGTCGAACGCAGCGCCCCGGCTGCTGAGCTTTACCGAGAGGCCATCCCCGGCGCGGGCGGAGGCATCCGTGAACTTTCCATGGCCCGTGTTCTCCAGGAGCAGATTCCTGGCCATGTAGGTGGCGGTGTCATCCCATCGCTCGACGTTGTCCTGGAGATGGCCGCAAGCCATGAACAAGTCACGGTCGCCGTCGTTGTCGAAATCGACCAAACCGTTGCCCCATTCCACCTGGTGGAAGGACCCTGATCCCGCCCCGGTGCCATAGGTCGCGTCGGCGAAGAATCCCCCGCCCTGGTTGCGGTACAGGATCGCCCATTGCTTCTGGTAGGAGGTCATATGGAAGTCGAGGCGACCGTCGTTGTCGAAATCGCCGCATTCCACGCCCATGGTTCCCTGGCCAATACCGTGCATGTCGTAGGCGAGGCCGGAGAGCATGCCGACTTCCTCGAAGTTCCCTTTGCCGTCGTTCCTCCAGACGAAATTCGCCAAGGCATCGTTGCCGACGATAATATCGGTATCGCCGTCATCGTCGTAGTCGGCGCCAACCACGCCCATTGCCGTTCCGGCCAGCATCCCGATTCCGGACGCCCGGCTGACATCTGTGAACGTCCCGTCGCCGTTGTTGCGGAACAAGCTCGAAGGAATCGGCCCGTACGTCATGGGGCCGACGTAGGCGGGGTGGCCGTTGACCACGCGGGTCTGATGCTTCGCCAAAGTGAAATCGATGTAGTTGGCGACGAACAGGTCCAGGTCGCCATCGTTGTCGATGTCGAGAAAGCTCGCCCCGGCACCGACCTTTTCGCCGTTCCCCACGCCCGCCTGGGCGGTGACGTCGGTGAAGGTCCCGTTGCCGTTGTTCCGGTAGAGGACGTTCGGCCCGAAATTGTTGAGGTAGAGGTCGGCGTGACCGTCGTTGTTGTAATCGCCGACGCAAACGCCGAGGCCATAGCCGGTGTCGCCCACGCCGGCGGACTGGGTGACGTCGGTGAACTTCCAGCCGCCGTCATTGCGGTAGAGCGCATTACGCGGAGGCGGTTCGGTTTTCGCGCCTGGCAGCGGCGCGCCGTTGAGGAAGTAGAGGTCGATGTCGCCATCGCCGTCGTAATCGAATGTCGCGAGGCCTGCCGCAACGGACTCCACGATGTAGCGGCGCCCTGAGCTGCCGTCCGTATGGACAAAGGAAATCCCGGTTTGGCGGGTCACGTCGGTGAATTGGATGGGCGACGGAAGATCGGCGCCGTGGGCGACGACGAGGGCGGTGAGGAGGAAGAGGGAAGCAAGGGACCAGGGCATGGCGATGGAGGGTGCCACGAGGCCCTCACCCCGGCCCTTTCCCGCGAGCGGGAGAGGGGGAAATCGCTCCGCGGGTTTCGAAAGGTTGGGCATGGGGTTCGCTGGAGCGGGTCGCAACAGCTCGATCGGCAAGGCGCCACCGAGTCGTTGCGGGTCATACGCGACACCCTCTCCCTCGGGAGAGGGTTGGGGTGAGGGGGTTCGGTGACGGTTCACGGGGCTTTCGCAGGACTGGCTGCGGGCGTAACTCCCTGGCCCTCCACCACCGTGACGAGACGGTCGATGCCCACATCTCGAATGACATCGGTTCCACCCCCGATCCATTTCACCCGGACCTCGTCAACCTTGGCACGTGAGCCAAGGCCGAAGTGGAGCCGCTTGCCGAAGTCGCTTTGGTAACTTCGACCGCTGTGGACGTCATCGATTTGGGTCAGATCGCCAGTGACAACGGTCACCCGGGCTCCGATGCCGTCGCGGTTGGTCTTGGTGCCTTGAAGGCGAATCTGGAGCCAGTGGTGGTCGGTTTTGGAATCGTTGCGCAGCAGCGTGGGTTCGCGTCGGGCGTTGAGGATCACCCCGTCGATGTCACCGTCGTTGTCGAGATCGCCGAAGACGGCCCCACGGCTGCTCAGCTTGGGCAGCAAGCCGTCGCCGGAGGTATCGGACACGTTTTCGAACCGCCCGCGGCCCGTGTTGCGGAGAACGATGTTGCGCGCGTGGTAGCCGGTGGTGTCGTCGAAGGCATCCACGTTGTCGATGAGATGGCCGCAGGCAATGAAGAGGTCGCGTTGGCTGTCGTTGTCGAAGTCGACAAAACCGGTGCCCCAGGCGACGTGCGGGTAGGTGCCCGTCCCCGCGCCGGTGGACCGGGTGACGTCCGTGAACGAAAGGCCTTTGCCGTTTTGGTAGAGGGTGGAGAGTTGGCGCTGATAGGTGGTGATGTAGACATCCAGCCAGCCATCGTTGTTCCAGTCGGCGCACTCGACACCCATGCTCCCCATGACGTTTCCAAAGAAGTCGTAGGCCAATCCCAGCAGGGCGCCGACTTCCTTGAAGCGGCCGGTGCCGTCGTTCTGGAGGATGGAGTTGGGGCGGAGGTCGTTCCCCACCACCAGATCGGTATCGCCGTCGTTGTCGTAGTCGGCGGCAATCACGCCCATGCCGGATGCTCTCAAGTCGGCGATGCCGGCGGCGGCACTGATGTCGGTGAAGGTGCCGTTGCCGTTGTTGCGGAAGAGCACGTTGGCCGTGGGCGGGTAGTGCAAAGGCCCGACATAGGCGGGGTACCCGTTCATGTGCGACGTCTGATGGGTTTCGAAGGTGAACCCCACGTAGTTCGCTACGAACAGGTCGAGGTCCCCGTCGGCATCGATGTCGAGAAAACTGGCTCCGGCTCCAACGTGCTGGCCAACAGCAACGCCAGCCTCCCGCGTGACGTCGGTGAACGTCCCGTTGCCGTTGTTCCGATAGAGGACGTTCGGGCCGAAATTGTTGATGTAGAGGTCCGCGTCGCCGTCGTTGTCGTAGTCCCCCGTGCAGACTCCCAACCCGTAGCCGGTGTCGCCGACGCCCGCCTGCTGGGTGACATCGGTGAAGTTCCAGTTGCCGTCGTTCCGATAGAGTGCGTTGCGTGGGGGTGGCTCGGTCCTGGAGCCGGGGAGTGGAGCGCCGTTGAGGAAGTAGATGTCGTCGTCGCCGTCGCGGTCGAAGTCGAAGAGGGCGAGGCCCGATGCGACGGTTTCCACGATGTACCGACGACCCGAACTGCCGTCGTTATGGACGAAGGAGATTCCGGTCTGGCGGGTGACGTCGCGGAGTTGGATGGGGGAGGAGAGATTGGCGGCGCTGGCGATCGGCGTGGTCAAAAGAAAGGCGAGGGGGATCCAGACGGGAGGGAACCCGGTCACCGGATGACGCGCGCCCTGGGACCACGAACCGGGCATTCGGGGGGGCAGGACGCTTGTTGCTACCGTCCCCTGCTTCACGGGGAAGGCGCCTCCTGGAGCTTCTGGAGGAACTCGCGGTACAGGGGGCGATTCGGTTCCAGGGCCAAGGCTTGCTTCATGGCGTCAATCGCGGCGGGGCGATCGCCGTTCTCCGCGCAGATCGCCGCCAGCAGGTGGTAGTGCGTGGCGGCGGGTGCGAGTTCGACA
The DNA here is from genome assembly GCA_963205105.1 of Verrucomicrobiota bacterium. GTDB lineage: Bacteria > Verrucomicrobiota > Verrucomicrobiia > Limisphaerales > CAIMTB01 > CAIMTB01. Next base: position 34,461 of record CAUJJW010000279.1, read on the forward strand.
GCCTTGCGAGCCAAACGAAGGGCCTCGGGGAGCTTGCGGCCTGCCCGGAGGTAAAGTTCAGCCTGTGCACGATAGCCTTCGGGCCAGCCAGGGGCCAAGGTCTGGACTTTGGCGAAATCCCGCTCCGCAGCATCCACGTTCTGGAGTCGCGCTTGAAGCCGTCCCAGGTAGAGAAAATTGAGGTGGTTCGCGGGCTGTTCGCGGGTCAGCTTTTCGAACATCCGGGCCCCGTCCGCCGGGGCTTTGCGTTGAACATAAAATGACTCGAGTGCAGCCCGATAGGCTGCCTGGTCCGGGTCCAGCGCAGCGGCACGGTAGAACAGGTCGGCAGCCAGATCAGGGCGCTGATGGGTCCAGTGGATCTGGGCGGCGCCGAACACGGTCCGCGCCACCGTCTGTCGCACCAAAGGCAGGCCAGTTCGTGTCTCCTCCTGCGCGCTTCGATCGGAGAGTGTACGCCGGTCACGGGCTTCGAGCTTTTGGAAAGCGTCACGATACCGCGCCACATCCTCAGGTTGGCCAAGCCGTTGGCTCGCGGTGAACAGGCCGAAGACGGCCTGGGTATGGTCGGGAGCCAGACTCACAGCCTTCAGAAAACTTGCCTTGGCCTGGGCGGGGTCGCCGGCCTGAAGATACGCTTGCCCCAGCAGGTAATGGCTCTCACTCGGCGCCTGGGGGAGTCGGGTGGCTTGCCGGAGGCTGCGAATCGCCTCCTCGGTCTGGCCCTGGTCCATCCGGGCGCGCCCCAGCTGATTCAACAGTTCGGGACC